>JAUXDC010000166.1 GCA_030618605.1 Holophagae bacterium
CCGCCAGGGTCATGGGATTCTCAGGCGCGATGAAATCGAGGTTGCTGTCGGAAGGCTCGAAGTGGTACTGACGTTCTTCTCCACTTCGGTTGGTGATTTTCAGCCGCATCTGGTTGGAGATCTCTCCTGAAGGCAGTCGGGAAAAGGGTGCGCCGAGACCGCGCAGGAGCGTCACGTCCGCACTGCTTTTTCCGGCGAGAGATACGACCAATCCCCCGAACATCAGGGCCAGCATCGCGGAGTAGACGATGAGTCGGGGCCTCAAGAAACGCCGTTTTCCGGACTCCAGCTGTTCCTGGGATGTGTAGCTGATCAGGCCCTTCTCTCGGCCGACCTTGGCCATGACCGCGTCGCAGGCGTCGATGCATTGGGTGCAGTGGATGCATTCCATCTGCAGACCCTCCCGGATGTCGATGCCGGTGGGGCAGGTGGTGACGCAGAGGTTGCAGTCGATACAGTCTCCTGCCTGATCGGTTGCGCCTCTTCGGATCGGCGCCCTGGGTTCGCCCCGGCCGGGGTCGTAGCCGACGATCAGGCTGTGGCGGTCAAGCAGAACGGACTGAAAACGCCCGTAGGGACAGGCGACGATGCAGGTCTGCTCGCGGAAGTAGGCAAAGTCAAATGTCATCAGGGCCGACGTGCCAAACATCAGGAAGAACGCCCCGATGTGGCTGGTTGGTGGCTGGGACATCCAATTGAGCAGTTGTTTCCAGCCGACAAAATAGGCCAAGAAGGTGTTGGCAAGAAATGCCGAGATGAAGAAGAAGAGGATGAAACTCAAGAACCGACGACCATTGATTCCCTCTTTGTCCATCTTCAGCTGTTTGGAACGTCCCCCCTCGATCCAGACCTCCAGCGGTCGGTAGAGGAACTCCATGTACACGGTCTGGGGACAGGCCCAGCCACACCAGACGCGACCGAAGACCGCGGTCATCAGGAAGATCCCGATAAAGATGCTGAACAGGAGAAGCATCAAGACGAAAGTGTCGGTCGGCAGGAAGGTCGACCCAAGAATATGGAATTTTCGGTCCGGGATATTGAGGAGTATCAGGGGATAGCCGTTCAGCTTGAGGATGGGAACCAAAATAAATGTGGCAATCAGGCCCCACCCGACAAAGAACCGGCGACGGTAATGAACGCCCTTGGAGGTTTTCGGCCGAAGCCAACGGCGGGTTCCGTCCCGGTTGAGAGTCGAGAGAACCTGGTCCGTCGGTTGAGGTGCGTTAATCAGTCCCATCGGAGGATTAGAATACTATGATTCTTGGGTCTGAGGTATGACGGGAATCTGCCCGGTCTCATCATTGCCATTGGAGGGCATCGGTTGGTCTGAGGGTTCTTCCCCGCCCGTTTCGCTTTCCTCAATGACTACCATCCCTGAAGGGTCCAACTGCTTGCCCTGCGGTGGTTTCGCATTTGGTGGATTTGACCCCTGGAGTGTTCCAACATAGGCTGCCATCGCCATCAACTGGCCTGGAGGCAGTTGTTTTTTCCAGGCCAACATGCCCTTCTCCGGAACCCCATCGACGATGATCTTGTAGATTTCCGTCAGCCGGTTGCCGTGCAGCCAGGAGTCGTCACAGAGATTCGGCCCGATCCCACCCTCGGCAAACACGCCGTGGCAGGTGGCGCATCGAGCCGAGAAAACCTTTTTGGAGGTCGACATCATCGAGTCGCTCATCTTGAGGCCGTCCAGGCTCGAGTCCGTAATCTCCCCCAGGGCAAGAAGCTCCTCTGCCTGTTTGTCGTAAAAGGCGGTCATGACATCGTCATACCTGTCGTTTGGGAGGACGCCGGGCCCGAAGTGAAAGAAGACGATGTAGAGGGGCGCAAAGAAGATGCTGCCCCAGAAAATGGACTTCCACCACAGGGGCAGCGGATTGTCGTACTCCTGGATGCCGTCGTACTCATGGTCGAGCAGCTGATCTTCGGTCGTCTCAATCGGTGTTTGGTTCTGGTGGTCGGTCATTGACTCTCGACCTCCTCTGAATTCGCGGGAACGTCAGGTCTTGCGTTGCTTTTTGTCGGCGAGGCGACCAGGTCATCATCGAGGGGCAAGCGGCTCTCTTCTTCAAAGGTCGGACCACGCCGAATAACGAAAAGCCAGATCAAGAGGGCCACGAAGGTAATGAAGCTGACGATCAGGCCCAGTTCCGACCAGGAGTGGAGACCCGCGCCTGAGACAACGTCCGACAAGCTCACGAGGCCTCCTCGACCGGGAGTGTTGCTCCTGCCTCAGGGGAGGTCGGTTCATCGGTCCCCGCCGGTTCTTGGAGAGTGGTTTCGGCTTGAGGTGGCGCCGGTGGAGTCTTGCTGATGTCGGTTCCCATTCGCTGCAAGTAGGCGATCAGGGCGATGATCTTCTTGCCTTCAAGGCCGGCCTTGCCGCCCTGTTCCGCGAGACCTTCAGCGATGACTTTGGCCTGTTCCTGTGCCAGAGCCGGCGCATTGGCGAGTTCGTCCTCGGTATAGGGAGCGCCCAGAATCGCATTACTCTTGACGGCCGTCTGAATTCCGTCGAAATTAAGGTCCTCGGTCAGAAGCCAGGGATAGGCCGGCATGATCGATCCGACGGTAATCGAGCGGGGGTCATCCATGTGGCGGAGATGCCACAGGTCGGGGTATTTGCCGCCGATGCGGTGGAGGTCCGGACCGATGCGGCGGGAACCCCACTGGAAGGGCCGATCGTAGATGAATTCACCAGGTTTCGAGTATTCACCGTAGCGTTCGGTCTCCGCCCGAATCGGCCGCACCATCTGGGAGTGGCAGTTGTAGCAGCCCTCGGCGACGTAGATGTCACGCCCTGAAAGTTCCAGCGGCGTGTAGGGCGTCACGGTGGCGATGGTTGGGACGTTGGATTTGATCAAAAAGGTCGGGATGATCTCGAAGAGACTGGCAACGATGACAGCGATTGTCACCATGATGGTGAATTTGATGGGTTTGCGCTCCCATGCACGGTGCCATTCGGTCCGAGCGAAGTGCTCCAGGCGGAGGGCCGTGTCGGCGACTTTGGCGCCCGAGGCTGAGAGGGGAGAGTGGGTTTCGGGGGGATGAGCATACGTCTTTGCAAGTGGCGGCGCTTCGTACACGGGAATCTCGTAGGTTGCCGGACGGTTCTTCCACGTCATCAGCATGTTGAGGCCCATCATCAAGACGCCGGTGAAATAGGCCAATCCGCCGATCACGCGGACCCAGTACATCGGGATGAGCCTCAATGTTGTTTCGACAAAATCGCTGTACTTGAGATAGCCGGCGTCGTCGAAGGCCAACCACATCAGGCCCTGGGTCAGTCCGGCGGCGTAGATCGAGACGATGTAGAGCAGGATCCCGATCGTGCCCAGCCAGAAGTGGGCCTCGGCCAGCTTCTTGGACCAGAGGTCGGTCTGGAACAGACGCGGCAACAGCCAGTAGACCATGCCGAAGGTCAGGAAGCCGTTCCAGCCCAGGGCGCCT
Organism: Holophagae bacterium; assembly: GCA_030618605.1. Lineage (GTDB taxonomy): Bacteria > Acidobacteriota > Thermoanaerobaculia > Thermoanaerobaculales > Sulfomarinibacteraceae > DAOWGJ01. The sequence continues at coordinate 3,451 of JAUXDC010000166.1, forward strand.
GCGTGAACGTGCGCGATCGTCCAGTCGGTGTAGTGGGAAAGGTAGTTGACGGCCTTGATCGAAAGCAGCGGGCCTTCGAAGGTCGACATGCCGTAGAACGTGACGGCGACGACGAAGAACTTGAGCACCGGGTCGACGGCGACCTTGTGCCACACGCCTCGCAGTGTCAGCAAACCGTTGAGCATGCCGCCCCATGAAGGCATCCAAAGCATCAGGGAAAAGAGCATGCCCACGGTCGAAGCCCATTCGGGCAACGCGGTGTAGTGGAGGTGGTGCGGACCCGCCCAGATGTAGATAAAGACCAGTGACCAGAAGTGGAGGATTGACAGCTTGTAGGAAAAGACCGGCCGGTTTGCCGCCTTGGGCATGAAGTAGTACATCAAGCCGAGGTACGGTGTCGTCAGCAGAAATCCGACCGCGTTGTGACCGTACCACCACTGCATGAAGGCGTCCTGGACTCCCGCATACACCGGGTAGCTCTTGAACAGGGTCGAGGGCAGCGCGAGGTTGTTAAAGATGTGCAGAATTGTGATCGTGATGATGGTTGCGATGTAGAACCAGATGGCAACATAAAGGTGACGTTCGCGTCGTTTGGCGATTGTGCCGAAGACGTTGACGGCAAAAACTACCCAGATCACGGCGATCAAATAATCGATCGGCCATTCCAACTCGGCGTACTCTTTGCTTTGCGTGATGCCCATCGGCAGGGAGACTGCCGCCAAGACGATGATTAGCTGCCAACCCCAGAAGTGAATTGCCGACAGAGTCTTATTGAAAAGGGTCGTCTTCAGCAAGCGCTGAATCGAATAGTAGGTTCCTGCGAAAATTGCATTGCCCACGAAGGCGAAAATTACGGCGTTGGTGTGGAGGGGTCGGAGCCTTCCGAAGGTGATCCACGGGAGTTCGAAGTTGAAATACGGCGAGGCCAACTCCATGGCGACGATGATGCCGACCAGCATTCCGACCAGGCCCCACAGCCAGGTCACGAAGACAAACTTCCTGACAATGGCATCGTCGTATGAGAATTGTTCCAGACGTTCGTTCATGGACCCCTCCATTGCCGGGCAGTGTGGCGTTTCTTCCTGCAGCTTGTCAAGAATGAGCAAATACGCAGATGAATGACCCTCAGTGTTCAGGTTCCGGCCCAAGCCCGGTACAATGCGCAACTCATGGGAATGGCCTTGTTTCTCGCCCTCGTGACTTCTGCTGCGTTCGCAGGTTATGCGGTTCTGGTCGGTGTTGGAATGGAAGACCGGGAGGCGTGGGCCCTGGGCCGGGTTGTTGGTCTTGCCGTTGTCGTCTTTCCTGCATGGTGGGTGGGCTCCTTCATTCCGGGCTGGCCCTGGGTCGGGGCAACGTGCCTCCTGGGTGGCGGGGTGTGGGGCGTCATAACCCTGTGGCGGCGACACTCATTGAATGCTGTCGCCAGGCCGGAGATGGTGTTCTGGGGTGCCGCTTTGGCCGTGCTTCTCATTCGCCTCGGCCGGCCGGCGATTGTTGAGACCGAGAAGTTGATGGATCTTGGGATCTTGACGATGCTGGGCAGGGTCTCGGCCTTCCCGCCGCCGGACATGTGGTTGGCCGGAACCTCCTTGCCTTATTACTACTGGGGCTCTCTTGTGTGGGCGCTGCCGCTGCGGTTGAGCGGGATGGATCCCGCAATCGGCTACAACCTCGTGGTGGCTCTGGTCGCCGGGGCAACGGCGGTTGGTCTGTGGGCACTCGGCGCACGATTAGCCGGTGGACGATGGGCCTCTGGCGCCGCGGCTGCCTTCTTCGGGGTTTTCGCGGGTACCGCAGACGGCCTCCGACAGGTCCTGGCGGGCTTTGGCCCTTCGCAGATCGATCTCTGGCGGAGTTCCCGCCAGGTCAAGGATGCGATTACGGAGTTCCCGCTCTTCAGCTTTTGGCTCGGCGACCTTCATCCTCACCTTTTGTCCCTGCCGTTGGCGGTGGCTGCAATCGGCGTTGCAGCCTACGCCGGCTCAAGGCATCTTTCGTGGCGGCCGGTTGTGATTGCGGCCTGCCTCTTCGGGATGACGTGGGCTGCCAATCCCTGGGCCATGCCGCCGACCCTGGTGGCGGTTGCCCTGATGCTGATCTGCGGGGACGGTGTCTGGAGATGGCCCTGGAGGAGTGGTTGGCCACGGTGGGCGGCTGCTGGTGCGACGGGTATTGGTGGTTGGCTCGTCATGGCGCCCTTTCAGTTGACATTCGACCCCCCTCCACATGCAATCAAGCCGGTCTTTGCCTGGACCGAACCCTTGGAACTTCTAGGCTATGCAGGAGTCCTCCTGGTTCCCGCGTTCTTCGCCGTTGTTCGGGTGGCGCGGGGATGGGGCAGGGGAGACGGCTTGAGAAGGACTGGAATTCTTGTTGGAGCGGCTGCCCTGACCTTGCTTGTCGGAGTGGCAACCGGCCGGCCGACGACGGTGGTGCTCAGTGTCGGTCTTTCAGTCCTGGTGGCTGGGGTCCTCGAACCGGGAAGCGATGGCAATCGGCCGGCCATGGCCCTCGCTGCACTTGGGTTGTTTTTGTTCCTGGTACCGGAGCTGGTCTACCTCGAGGACGGTTACGGGGACAGGCTTCACCGGATGAACACGATATTCAAGGCGTACTTTCAGGGCTGGATGTTGCTCGCTGCGACCCTCCCGGTCCTGGTTCGTCTGGGAGGCGGTAGCGATCGAGGAAGGCGCCTCCTTCTGGCCGCAGTGACGGTCGCAGCCCTGCCCCATTTGATCGGGGCGACAGTCTCGTCCCTCAGGGCAGAGGCGCATGGGCTCGATGGCCTGAGGTGGATGGCTCCGGAGGATCGAGCCATCGTGGAGGTCCTGAGGAGGCAGTCGGTTGGGACGACTATGGTCGAAGCCGTTGGGGGCGCCTATTCCGAATATGCGCGCCTCTCTTCCGCATCTGGAGTGCCGACGTTTCTTGGCTGGCCGAATCACGAGATGGTCTGGCGGGGCCCGGACATTCTCCCCGAAACCCGCCGCCGACAGGAAATTGTCCGGTCGATTTACACTGTTGAAGATCGTGAGACGATCAGACGACTGGTACACGAGGCGGAGGTCGATTGTGTGGCTATCGGGATGATTGAGAATCGAGATTTTGACGCCGACGCCCTCGAGGCTGTTCGTTCAGCCGGAGACGTTGTGATCCCGTGCGGGAAGAGTGGTTCTCTGGTGATGTTCCAGAATTCTGAGGCCTTGGGAGATCGTCGATGACGCGTTCGGCATTTTTCAGCATTCGGGCGTGGCCCTGGTGGGTACTTGCGGTATTGACCGTCGTTCTCCATCTGTGGCAGTTGGACGTGAGGAGCTTCCATCACGACGAGTCAATCCACGCGAAGCTGTCCTGGGATCTGGCCGAGTCCGGCTCCTACCGGTACGATCCGACCTATCACGGGCCACTGCTCTATATGGTGGTTGCATCGACCTACAAGGTCCTCGGTGACAGCGATTTCACTGCGCGTCTACCGATCGCCCTTGCTGGTATTGCTCTGCTGGGAATCGCATGGTCTCTTCGCCGTCCTTTTGGTTCTCGGGCGGCCTGGTGGATCGGGTTGCTGTTCACGCTCTCGCCAACGCTCCTCTATTTCGGCCGATTTTCGCGAATGGACCTCCTGGAACTGGCGACTGCCTCAGCGGCTTTTGCCGCGTTTTACGCGGTCATTCAAGGGAGGACCAAAGCCTGGATATGGGTCGGTATCTGGACCGGACTGGCGTTCGCCACCAAAGAAAACGCGTATGTAACCGCCGTAGTGGCGGCTGGAGCGGGCCTGGTTGTCGCCTTCGATCAAGGAATAACAAGGTCAGTTCCTCTTGTCGTTACCTGGGTACGGGACCACTGGATGGGATTCGTACTGTCGCTTGGGATCTTCGTCCTGGTGACCGTTCCGCTCTACACCGTTGGTCTGACGCGGCCTGAGGACTGGCTCTTTCCGATCAAGGCGATCACCCATTGGTGGCAACAGCACTCGATCGAGAGGGTTCCTGGCCCCTGGTGGTTCTATCTGCCCCGGTTGCTGCAGTATGAATTTCTGATTCTGGGCGCCGCGCTGGTGTGGGTGGTTCGCCGCTGGCGCAAACTCCATCCGATCGAGCTGTTTCTCTTCGTTTTCGGTGTCGGCTCCGTGGTCATGTATGCCTACCTTGGTGAAAAGGTGCCGTGGCTGGTGGTTCACCAGGTTTGGGCATTCATACCCCTGGCGGGCGCGCAGTTGGCCAGGACCTTCGGACCCCAGGGGCGGTGGTGGAGCCGTTTTCTCGTTGCTGCCGCGTTGACGGCGACGGTCGTCGTAAGTCTTACCGCGAACTTCGTGCTTGATGAATTCAGTCCGAACCAGTCGAGGGTTGAGAGTTTCCATTTCGTTCAAACCACTCCGGAGTTTGCGGTCGCTGCCAAGGAGGCGGTCAGTCTGGGTCGGTCGGACGACGGGCCGTTGATCGGGGCGAGCGGCGCTGCAACCTGGCCGTTGAACTGGTATTGGCGACATCTCCCGGTCAAGTGGGGGTATCCCAAAAAGGATGACGGATTGCTGATGGCGTTCTGCGACATTGAAACTCAGGCCGAAGTACAGGAACGACTCGGACCGGAGTACGTCGGTGAGGTCGTGCCCTTGAGATCATGGTTCTTGATGTACGTCGGTGATCCGTCGCTGAGGGACTGGGCACGGTATTTCCTGACGCGAGAACCCTGGGGCGGGGTCGGCAGCACCGAAGTTGTCGTGTTCAGGCGGATCGATGGTGTTTTGCCGGGTGAGGATTTGATGTACTGGGATCCGGAGCCGGCGGAAGCGGTTGTCAGCAATTAGCAGTTAGCTTTTAGCTGTTAGCTCAGCAGGGGACAGTTGGTCGAACCCGAAGGCCGAAGCGGTTTTTTGACGATCTGGATCTGTTGCACTGTCTTGCTAACGGCTAAAAGCTAACTGCTAATAGCTTTCACCTTGAAATTTTCTC
>JAUXDC010000216.1 GCA_030618605.1 Holophagae bacterium
CGAAGGATTGGCCGGCCTTCTCGGATTGGACCTTGACAAGATCTTCAGGCTTTACCCTGACTTCGGCAACATCGGGCCGGCGGGTGTGCCGATCGTTTTGGCCAAACTGGATGAGGCCGGCAAGCTCGAGTCCGGGCACCGAGTGGCCCTGTTGGGTATCGGTTCAGGTCTCAACTGCACGATGGCCGAGATCCTCTGGTAGAAACGATGCGGCCTTTTCCTCGAGACCTCTATCCCTTCGAAGGAAAGTACCTGGACCTCGACGGCATCCGGATGCACTACCTCGACGAGGGCGAAGGCCGTCCGGTGCTGATGGTGCACGGCAACCCGACCTGGTCCTTCTACTACCGGAATCTGGTCTTGGGTCTGCGTCAGGACCACCGGTGCATCGTGCCGGATCACGTTGGCTGCGGCTTCTCGGACAAGCCGGGAGACGACGTCTATCCCTACCGGCTGGACCGCAGGATTGATGACCTCGAACGCTTGATGGATTCCCTCGATACCGGACCGATCGATTTGATCGTCCATGACTGGGGCGGTCTGATCGGTCTGGGATGGGCCGTGCGTCACCCGGAGCTGATTCGCCGACTGGTGATCCTTAACACGGGCGCCTTTCACCTGCCCGAGGGGAAGGCAGTTCCGTGGCAGTTACGACTGGTCAGGGACACCCCTTTGGGTGTTTTTCTGGTTCGAGGGTTCAATCTCTTTGCCAGAGGTGCAACCTCAGCGGCGGTCACGACCAAGAAGCTTCCGAAGGCTGTCAAGGACGCTTATTGTGCCCCCTACGATTCCTGGGCCGACCGCATTGCAACTGCGCGCTTTGTCGAGGACATTCCGCTCAAGCCTTCAGACCCCGGCTATCAGACCATCACCGATACTGCCGAGGGCCTCAAGGCATTTGCCGATCATCCCATTCTGATCTGCTGGGGCGAGAAGGACTTCGTCTTCGACCACCACTTCCGGGAGGAGTTCGAGCGCATCTGGCCGCACGCCGAGGTGCACTCGTTTCCCGAAGCCGGCCATTACATTCTCGAAGACGCCGACCAGGAGATCCTCGCTCTGGTCAGGGACTTCCTGGCGCCGGAGAATGGCATAGCCTCCACAATTGAATTCTGCTGAACGATATGAGTGGGCCTTTGGGGCCCGCTCTATTTCTGTTCATCGGGAAATGTCGATGCCGTCGAGTACTTGGACACCCCGGGTGAAAGAACGGTGGATATCGGAGAATTCATCGAACCTTTTTTGACGGATTGCGTCTTCCTCTGTATGGGGTACCGGGATCGACCCAAGGGAGAATCATGAGAAAATATTGTCACATTGTGTTCGCCGCCATTTTTGTCCTTATGCTGGCTCTGCCCGTCGTGGCCTTCGCCGCTATCGAAACCTCTCACACCGAAAGGTCGTTCCCTGCAACGATCGGTGGCAGTGTGACGGTCGATGCGTCGTTTCACTCAGTCGAGGTCACGGCTCGTCCGGGGTCGACCGTAGACGTCATCGTTGATCTGGAGTTTTCGGCTTCGGAGAAAAAGGCCAAGAGTCTCCTTGCAGAGTGTGAACCGCGTTTCGAGGTCAACGGTGACGACATTGTCATACGTTCCCTCCGGGAGAAAACAACCTGGAATTGGGGCACGAATAAGAATGAGGGTAAAATCACAGTATCGATGCCCCCTGACATGAATCTCGTGATCGACAATTCCTCGGGTGCGGTCCTGCTCAAGGGGGACTTCGGTGATGCCGAGGTCTCTGTCGACAACTCCTCAGGCAGTGTCAAAGGCGAGACCGCGATGGCCGTGCTCTCGATCGACAACTCCTCAGGCCGGACCGAGATCAAGGCCCTTCGGCCCCTCGATCAGTTTGAGGTGGACTGTTCCTCCGGTTCGGTCCATTTTGCGGGAGGGGCTGTCAGTGTCGAGGTCGACTCGTCCTCGGGATCGGTTGAACTCTACGACCTGCTCGGTAATGCGGACGTGGACACGTCGTCGGGTTCGGTCAAGGCCGTGTGGCAGTCGATTCCACCAGGAGCCACGGTCCGGGTCGGTACCTCATCCGGTCGGGTGCGCCTCAGTTTTTCTGAAGGCACCGAATTCGACGGTGAGATCGACACCTCCTCCGGAGGGATAAAGTCTGACTTCCCCGGCACCAAAGAAAAGAGTAACTACTGGCGGTTTGAAGGCGGATCCAACGCCGTTCAGCTGTCCGTGGAGACCTCTTCCGGGGGCATTCGTTTGGGCACGATCGACTGAGTGGGTTGAAGGTTGCCGCTCGTCTTGCCTGTGGGTGCGGCCTTTCTCGATTTAGAGCATTGGAACGACAAAAAAAGCGGGCCTTGAGAGGCCCGCTTGGAGTATTCATAAGTCGCCGTTGTCGAAGGCTAGGCCATTCTCCGGCGCAGGAAGATAAAGGCCGCGCCAACGAACAGGAACACCATCAGCACAACGCCGCCACGACTGGTTGTCGGAATCGCGTCGGGGGTCGCGGTGGGCTCCGGAGTTGGAGTGGGCTGCATCGGTGAGACGAATTCCACATCGAAATCATTCGAGGGAATCGTCCCATTTGCGCCGCAGAAGAGTTCCTCACCCCAAATAGCGTCACCAGCATTGATTCCAACGATGCCATCACCACCGAAAGCGAAGGGGTTGAGGATCTGGACCTGCGCCACAATGGTGTTGGTACCCTCGTACAGGCTGGCCTCAAGCAAGGCCGCTCCACCACCGGAGTATTCCTGAACCTCCCACTCGACCGTAAATACCTGGTTCGGCGCGGTGCCCGTCACGATCCACCAGATATTGTCCGAGATGAGATCGTCGCCCAAGGGGGCAACCCATTGTCCGTCACCATCCGACGGAATTTCGCCGCAATTCACCCACAAAGACCGTGGTCCACCTTGGTCAAAATGCAGCGATCCATTGGTATTGACCTCAACAACATCTGCTGCCGTGTAGAGATCGTCATAGACCTGGAAATCAAAAGGAAAGGGTATGGTGAGGAACGAGTCATCACCACCACCGATATTGGTTCCGCCCGTGGCATCAATCCACGGGTAGGATGTACCCGTAGAATCGGCTGTCGCTATGTAATCCCACGAACCGGACCCTCCACGATCTGCAGGCCCTGTTCGAACAACCACATCCGGACCGGCCGCCAAGGCAGGCATGACCATCAATCCAAGCACCAACAAAAACGCAATATTCCTTTTCATACCTCTTCCTCCTTCAATTGATTCCTCTCATAGACCTACACAAGGCAGCCTAGTCCACGAACCTGTCAAGGTCAAGAGAACGGCCTGCAAAGAAATTGCTATGGGACAATCCCCCCATGACGAAGACTTTCAACATCGCATCTCATCTGGTGGAAATGGCCCGGAGACAGCCGGACGCCACGGCGATCATTGTGCCCTGGGGCCGCAGTGGCGGCAGCTTGACCTACCGCCAACTTGACGATCGGTCCTCGCGCATTGCCCGCGGCATGGAGAGTGTTGGCATCGGACGGGGAGTTCGTGCTGCCTTGATGGTTCAGCCGGGACTGGATCTTTTTGCGGTGGTTTTTGCACTGTTCAAGTGCGGCGCCATTCCTGTTCTTGTTGATCCTGGAATAGGCATTTCGAATATGAAGAGCTGCCTCGAGCGGGCTCGGCCTCAAGCCTTCATCGGCATCACCAAAGCCCATGTTGCCCGGGTGCTGCTCGGCTGGGGGAAGGCCAGCGTCAATAATCTCATCACCGTTGGTCCCAGGTTGTTTTGGGGCGGTCGAACGCTCAATCAGGTTGAGCGTCTTGGATCTGCCGGACCCCAGGAATCGCCCACGCCGATCTCGGCCTCAGACGAGGAAGCGGCCGTGGTCTTTACTTCCGGTAGCACCGGTCCGCCAAAGGGTGTTGTTTATCGGCACGGGAATTTCTCTGCGCAGATCGATGCGTTGCGTGAGGTCTACGGTTTCAGCCCGGGAGAGGTCAATCTGCCGACCTTTCCGCTTTTTGCCCTGTTCGATCCCGCGCTGGGCATGACTTCGGTGATTCCGGAGATGGATCCGACTCATCCAGCGCGAGCCAATCCCGAGAATATCATCGGGCCGATCAAGGAGTATGGCGTGACCACGATGTTCGGGTCACCGGCGTTGTTGGACACCGTGGGGCGTTGGGGGGCGGCCAATGGTGTGACTCTGCCGACGATGCGGCGGGTGATCTCCGCGGGGGCGCCGGTGGCGCCACGGGTCATTGAGCGTTTCGTCTCGATGATGGACGAGGGGGGGCAAATTTTCACGCCCTACGGTGCTACCGAGAGTCTTCCCGTGGCGTCGATCGGCAGCGACCAGATCCTCTCGGAAACCCGCCATGACTCCGATCGCGGCCGGGGCACCTGCGTCGGCCTTCCGGTTCCCTCGGCCGAGGTCCGGGTGATCGAGACGGCCGACGAGGCTATCGAGCGCTGGGATGAGAGCCTGTGTGTCGAGCAAGGAGTCATTGGAGAGATTGTCGTCAAGGGACCGCAGGTGACGTCGGATTACTTCGAGGCGCCGGAGCACACGAAAAAGGGGAAGATCCATGATGGTGCCTCGATTCGCCACCGAATGGGGGATTTAGGCTACTTCGACGACCGGGGACGCCTGTGGTTCTGTGGCCGCAAGGCTCATCGAGTTATCGCCACAGATCGAGTGTTTTATACGGTTCCGTGCGAAGGGGTTTTCAATGCCCACCCGGGAGTCTTTCGGACTGCCCTGGTTGGGATCATGCGGCAAGGAAGGGTGGAGCCGATTCTCATCGTCGAGTTGGACAGGGAAGGTGACGCTCCGGACCGAGAAGTCCTGGTGAGCGAACTGCTGGAGATGGGGCGCATGCACGAACACACGGCGCCGATTTCAGAGATCCTGTTTCACAAAGCCTTCCCCGTCGACATTCGCCACAACGCCAAGATCAACCGTGCGCTCCTGGCCTCGTGGGCTGCTCGGAAGCTCGGCGGTCAGCCTGCCGTGGTGGGATCATGACGACGGCATTGGTGACCGGCGGAGGCGGTTTCCTCGGCAAGGCGATCGTCAAGCGCCTGCTGGAACGTGGCATGACAGTCCGATCCTTCAGCCGGGGCGCTTACCCCGAACTCGAGGCCGAGGGAGTTGAGTGCTTTAGAGGGGATCTTGCGGACGCAGATGCGGTCGCGGCCGCTGTTGAGGGCTGTGACGTTGTATTCCACGTCGGCGCCAAGGCCGGTGTGTGGGGTTCCTACTCTGAATATTTCGACGCCAACGTCAGGGGGACGGAGAATATTCTCTCAGCGTGTGCAAGACATGGTGTAAAGCGGTTGATCTATACCTCGAGTCCGTCGGTCGTGCACGGCGGCGACGCGATCGAGGGTGGCGACGAGAGCCTGCCATATCCGGATCACTTCGAGGCGCCCTACCCCGAGACCAAGGCGATGGCCGAGCAGATGGTATTGGCCGCCGATGGTCCAGAATTGATGACCGTGGCCCTGAGGCCGCATTTGATTTGGGGTCCTGAGGACAATCACCTGGTACCCAAGATTGTGGGGCGGGCGCGTTCAGGCAAACTCAAACTGGTCGGTGACGGCACCAACCTGGTCGACACCATCTACATCGACAACGCGGCCGACGCGCATCTTGATGCCTTTGACAGCCTGAAACCTGGTGCCAACTGCTGCGGAAAGGCATACTTCATTACCAACGGGGAACCGAAACCGATCAAGGAGATCATCGATCGCATAGTCGGGGCCGCAGGCCTGCCGCCGGTTGATAAATCCTTGCCGATGGGTATTGCCGTTGCCGCCGGATGGACCCTTGAATTTGCTCATCGCCTGTTCGCCCCTTCGAAAGAACCGATGATGACGGCCTTTCTCGCCCGGCAGTTGGGCACCGCCCACTGGTTCGACATCTCGGCTGCCCGGCGTGACCTGGGCTACGAGCCCAGTGTGAGCCTGGACGAGGGCTTCAGGCGGCTTGCGGAGTGGTTTGAGAAATCAGAGGGCAGTTGAGCCGGAAAGATACGAAGATCGCGAACCGTTACCCATGACTCGACTCGATCAGAAGTGGACAGAAGTGGACGATCTGGACAAGGTGGACAGTCCACTCGCATTCAAAAGGGACATTGTTCTTCCCAGGGGAGGAGGCCGATTTTTCTTCAGGGGGGATTATGCTGTATTCAGAGTTGGGGGGGCAGCCCCGACCGAGCCCATTCCACCACGAAATCTTCGTCCTCTGACTTCGACGTCAATTTTTCGACGTAGGAATCCCGATGAGGTTCCGTTAGCTCGCACTTTGGTACTCGGACCCTGGCTTGCCAGGGCCGTTGAAATCAATAGAGAACTGCGGTACTCAGCTGTTCTCTCAGCGAGAGGTGAATGCCGCCCAACTGCGATATCGGGTTCTTTCGCCGGAGATAATGGCCGTCATCTCGCATTCTGGCCTGCTTGTCCTCGAGGTAAACCGATTTGAAACGATCGGTCCAGAAACGTCCCCGTCGTTCGTAGCTGCGGAATTCGACACTGTCCCCTATGGAATTCCG
>JAUXDC010000169.1 GCA_030618605.1 Holophagae bacterium
CCTCTGGTTTCCCAGACGGTAACGCCTTTGACGCCGGCTTCAGTCAGAGCTCTGTGGAAGTCCGGAAGACTCGAAGGACGGATGTACGCTTCAATTTTCAGCATATTTTTCTCCAATCAGCCTATTCATCCGACGAGAAGAGGTAGCTCGTGCCGCCGTGCTCGAAGATGTCGAGCCCGGCGAGTTCCTCTTTCCTGGACACCCGAAGACCGACGGTCTTCTTCAGCACTAAGAAGAAAACCAGGGAAACACTGAACACGTAGGCGAACACGGCGCCGATACCGGCCAACTGTGCCGTCAAAGGCGCTGCCTCGCCGGGCCGACAGAATAGCGGAATGGCGCAGGCGAAGGTGGCCCATGCGCCACAGACACCGTGTACCGACACCGCGCCCACGGGATCGTCGATCTTGACCTTGTCGACCAGGAGGATCGAGATGATCACCAGCACGCCCCCCACAGCGCCGACCATGATTGCACCGGCCGGCGTCATCGTGTAGCAGCCCGCCGTGATTGACACCAGTCCAGCGAGGACTCCGTTCATGGTCATTGAGAGATCAGGGACCTTGAATACGATCCAGTTGGTCATCATCGCCGTCAGGCCGCCTGCGGCTGCCGAGAGACTGGTCAGCAAGGCAATTCGTGCAAAGCTGCCGTCATCCATCGATGTGGTTGATCCGGCGTTAAACCCGAACCAGCCGAGCCAGAGTATGAAGACCCCCAGGGAGGCCATGCCCAAGTTGTGCCCCATGATCGGGTTGCTCGTGCCGTCCTTGTTGAATTTTCCAATTCGCGGCCCGAGCACGATGGCTGCAGCCAGGGCTGCCCATCCGCCGACGCTGTGGACCACAGTTGAACCTGCAAAATCTACGAAGCCCATTCTCTCCAACCAGCCATTGCCGTGCCAGAGGCTGCCCCACGCCCAGGAACCCGAGATCGGGTAGACGATTGAGGTCATAAACAGGCTGAAGATCAGGTAGACCCCAAACTTCGTTCGTTCGGCCATGGCCCCGGACACGATCGTGGCCGCGGTTGCAGCGAACACGGTCTGGAAGAGCAGGAATGCATACATCCAGTTCGGGTCCTCGCCGAATGAGTTGACGTCGGGATTGGGAAAGAACTCGAACACCGCTCCGCTGAACATGATGCCGAAGCCGATCGCCCAGTAGCCAAGTGTGCCGATGAAGAGATCGGCGTAGTTCTTCATCATGATGTTAATCAGGTTCTTTGCCCTTACGAAGCCCGCTTCGACAAAGGCAAATCCCGCCTGCATAAAGAACACCAGGAATGCGGCAACACAGGTCCATAACCAATTGACGTGGTCACCCAGACCTGCACTACCATCGACCGGGACCGCGCTTTCCTGGGCCATCGTCATCAAGGGCGCCATCAGGCTGATGACAACGAAGCCGGCAATCAACGAAGACCGGAGTATTCTGCGCTCATCTGTTTGACGCTTCATGGTGGTCCTTTCGTTATGAGTTGTGGGCTTCGTTCACCGTCGATACGATCCGATTGACCACTCGATATGGATCGGCGTTGGAAGCCGGGCGCCGGTCTTCGAGGTAACCCTTCCAATCGTCTTGCACGGTAAAAATGGGAATCCTGATCGACGCGCCGCGGTCGGCCACTCCGTAGGTGAATTTTTCCATGGAAGCAGTCTCGTGCCGGCCGGTGAGACGCAGTTCATTGAATGCGCCGTACTCGGCGAGGTGCTCTTCGTGATTTTTCTCGAAACCGGCGAGGATTTTCTTAATGTAGTCTTCGCCACCGACGTCACGGAGGTACGGCCACGAGAAGTTGGCGTGCATGCCTGATCCGTTCCAGTCGCCACTGATCGGTTTGGGATGCAGTTCGAGTTGCACCTTGTACTTTTCCGACGTACGGAACAGCAGGTAACGGGCAACCATGAGATCGTCGGCAGCCTTGAGGTCCTTACCGAAGCACTGGAACTCCCACTGACCCAGCATCACCTCGGCGTTGACGCCGGTGATGCCCAACCCTGCCGCGAGGCAGGCCTCAAGGTGCTCTTCGACCAACTTACGACCGGCGACGTACTGATAGCCGACGGCACAGTAGTAAGGACCCTGGGGTTCCGGATAGCCGCCATCGGGGAATCCGATCGGCCGACCCGAGGGCTCCATCAAAACGTACTCCTGTTCGAAGCCGAACCAAAAACCCTTGGCGGCTTCCGTCGATACCATGGCTCGGGTATTGGTCTCATGGGGCGTGCCGTCGGGTTTGAACGTCTCGGCGACCACCAGGTAGCCGTTCTTCCTTTCGGGGTCGGGATAGACCCGCACCGGCTTGAGAATCACTTCCGAGTTGCCACCCTCGGCTTGATCGGTCGAGCTGCCGTCAAAGTTCCACTCCGGGAGTTTTTCGACCTCTCCGTTGAAGTCATCGAGCTCGACGATCTTGGTCTTCGACCTCAGATTCGCGATCGGTTTGTAGCCGTCCAGCCACAGGTACTCCAGTTTGTAATGCATGAAATTGACCCCTTTTCGTTTTTCTTTTGTAACCGGAAAACCGTGATGGCAATCCTCTACTCGACCCATTTTGAACGGGATCATGGGGTGGAGCGCGCCTCCAGGTAACAGGCTGTTATCTGGGTGTTACCAGAACAAGATTAAGTCTGGTCCCTGAAGGCAGACGAAGGCTTGCCGAAGCATTCCCGGAAATGCCTCGAGAAGTGGGGAACACTCTTGAATCCCACGCCGTGGGCGTTCTCAGCAACATTGCCGGCGTCAGCTCTTAGCCCGCCCTTCTCACCAGTGATCTGCTGCGGCGCGAAATACGCAGCGACCTTCGGGTATCCACCACATCTTATAAAAACCACCCCTCCCCGGCCAGGGGAGGGGTGGAAAGATGCTCGAAAGCTCAACCCAACGGTTAGGGGATCACTGTCGTCACAAAGACCGGGTCTCCGGTCACGTTATCCACGGTTGAGGCGTAGATCACCGCGCGCCCTGAGGAGGTGCTTGAGCCGCGAACAACGAGAGGCCCTGCGAAGTTCACGGCCTCATCCAATGCAAAGACCACCGCGATGGAATTCTGGATCCATTGGCCTTCGGGCACTGTCACCGTGACAGGGCCAGCCACCACGCTGCCGTCCTGGTCCAGAAGTTCCAACTGGACCTCAGCATCACCCTCTCCACCAGAGTGAATCACACCGATGTTGGTTCGGAAGTCCTGGTCGACACGCAGAGCAGTCAGCCATGCATCGACCTCTTCGATCCCCCCACCAATCTCGAGGTCACTTCCCTCTCCGGGAATCCACTGTCCGAGACTGCCGAGGGCCCTCTTGTTGAAGGTGCGAACCGAAGAAATGACCTCTCCCTCGTCCTCGACCGCAACCGCAATCCAGCCGGCAATGGGGCCATCGAGTCCAAACAGCCCGTCACCCAGGACATCTTCGAAGATCTCCTGCCGACCGGCGATCAGGGTCTGGCTTCGCTTCACGACCCGTGTCTCCCCCTGCCTGACAGAAAAGAAGGAGATATCCACGGAGACGTCTGATTGACCCGGGTTCAGGAGATTCAGGTCACTTCGCCAAACGGTGTCCATGGATCCTGGCTTGGACGCGACTCCCGCAACTGTCTGATGATTCGTACCACCTTCAAGGCCGGCCACGTAGGACGGATCATGGGTGTTGTTGTCGACCACCGAGGCATAGACCTCGACGCGAGCGCCGGCCTCCGGCTTGGCCACAATCCAGAGGTTTCGAACCGACGAGTGGTCGGGGTCGAATCCCGGGAACGCGGATCGTCTCAGAGGGATCTGGACATGACTGCGGGCAGCCAAGGTAAGGCGGCGAACCGCCAGCAGGTCCCCCCTGGTGCCGGATCGCAACTCCAGCATGACCGCTGCGGCAACCGGCTCGACATTGACCGCTCCGATGTTGGTTCGGAACTCATCATCGGCCCTCAACCCCTCAAGGAAACGGGGGCTTCCAGCGGCCGAACCACTGTGAGCACGCACGAGGCGGGCGGGAATATTCTGGCCGAAGGTTCCTGCATCAGGATCACCCAGGTCACTCGTGAAAATTCTGCCCGATACGATCGGCCAAAGGCTATCCTCCGGAATCGGATCTGGGGTCAGCCACAGAGCGCCCCTGGCAGCATTGTCAGGGTTGAGATCCGTATTGCTCAGAATGTCGTCGATTGCCACGCTCTCACCTGGGAGAATCGAGGCCGCGATGACCACGGACGGAGCATCACTGTTGTCCATTTCTGAAACCAACAGTGCGCCGCTGAGGTCAATGGTCGTCGTTTTTGAAGGATTCGTCATGGTGACGCGGGTCTGCCAGAAGGAACCTCCGATTCCAGGCGTACGTGCGACCGCCGCCAACAAGAGCCCTTCGGGATCACCGAGATGCCCGTCAGATTCGACGAGCCGGAAGGTCTCCGACACCGATCCATTGAGACCATCACTCTGAACGACCTCGAGACCGACCGTCACCTGGTCGGCATCCAGGTCGAAGCTGTGCTCAAGGGTGGCGCCACTGCCGGTCGCCCCATCATCGAAATCCCACGACCAGTCGCTCAGACTCTCACCGTCGGCGGCCACCGATCGGTCGATGAAGTTGTAGACCTGACCCCTGGCGAGGGCCGAGCCCGGAACGTACAACGCGCCATCCGCGTCCCGCACCTCGAAGGCCGCTGTGGGACCGGACGAATCCTGTTGCACAACAATATGATGGGTGATCGAATCGGAACCTGCAGCGTTCGCCACCCACATGACAACTGTCTGGGATCCGGACTCGGCGAAGGCGTGGGTCGGATTGGTGGCTGTTGAAACCCCACCGTCTCCGAACGACCAGTTCCACGAAGTTGGAGTGCCTGTCGACAGATCAGTGAAGATCACGTCGTCTCCAGGTTTTGGATTCGTCGGAATCCAAGAGAACGCCGCTGTTGGCGCCGGTAGAGCTTCTGTCACGCTGATGGTCCGTGAACGGTGATCCGAGCCCTGGTTATTGGCGGCCGTCAAGGTAACGACATAGTCACCAACAACTGAAAAGGCGTGCTCGGGGTTCTGTTGAGAGGAGTTTTCACCATCTCCGAAATCCCAGTCCCATTGGATCGGGCCCCCGGGCGAGCGGTCAACGAAATTGACGATCTCTCCGACCAAAGGTAACAAGGGGGCCCAGAGGAAATCGGCGATCGGACTCGGGAAACCCATCCCAAATCCCGAAACCGGAACGTGCTCCGGCGACGTGGCGGCATTGGAGTGAATTTCTATCTGGCCCTCCCAGAGCCCTTGTTCCAGTGGCGTGAATTGAACCCCGAAAGTGCAACTGGACTGCGCGGGTAACGTCTGTCCACTACAGAGATTCTCGAAAATACTGAAGATGGGCAACGAGACCGAAATATTACCGATATCGAGATCAGCCGAGCCGAGATTGGTGATGACTATGTGCTTCGGCTGAGCCGTTATCAGAATGGGCGTTGATGGGAACACGAGGGCCGACGGCATGACTGTCTCTTCCGGGACACCAAGGCCATTGCCCGCGGCGCTGAGAGCGTCGGGGGAAGACGGCGCATCAGAGGTGATCTGAATCAAGGTGCTACGACCGCCTGCAGTCGTCGGCCTGAAGGCAACGGAGAATGTGCAGACGTTACCTGGATCGAGGGAATGGCCCGAGCAGGTGTCGGCGCTGACACTGAACTCGCTGCTGTTCGACAAGGCGATGCCGGACACCGAGAGTGCTGCGCCTCCCGTATTGGTCACGACAACCGCTAGTGGTGGCGATGAATCCCCGAGTTCCTCGCTGCCGAAGTTCAAATGGGATGGGGACAACGAGACCGCCGATGTCACACCGATTCCGGTCAAGGCAACATGATCGGGTGACGTCGAGGAATCGGATGTGATCTCGATACCGCCACTCTGACTCCCGGTCTGGGTCGGGGCGAACTGCACGCCGAACTCGCAGGTTCCCGCCGGCACTATCGATTGTCCGCTGCACGTGTCGCTGACGATGCTGAACTCAGGGTTGTCGGAAGACAGAGAACTGATATTCAGGTCAGCCGTTCCGGTGTTGGTCAGCGTCACCTTTTTCGGTGCCGATGTCGTCGACAGCCCCTGAGAACCAAAGTGCAACTCGGTGGGTGTCAACAACTCGGATGCGGTTCCCACGCCTTTGCCGGTCAAAGAGATACTACCTGGCGAGTTTGCAGAATCGGAAACGAACTCAACCAAACCGGTGGCGCCGCCATCTCTTCCAGGCACGAAACGAACCTCAAAGCTGCAGTCTGCGCCTGGAGTCAGGGTACTGGCGGAACAGTTGTCAGACTCGACGGAGAAAGCAACCCCTGTTGGCAGGATCACTTCAGCTATCGAAATGTCCGAGGTTCCGGGATTTGAGAGGATGACCAACCTGGCTTCACTGCTGCCGATCTTCCGGCTGCCGAAATCCAAGTGCGAAGGCGTGGCCAGAATTGTAGATTCAACGCCAAAGCCCGTGACCGCAACATGGTCCGGTGCGGTGAGTGCATTCGAGCTGACCTCGATGTGGCCCTGCAGGGCGCCCATCTGAGTCGGCGCGAATTGAACGCCGAAATCACAAAGACCCGAAGACGGGATTGACTGGCCGCTGCATGTATCGTTGATCACAAAGAAGTTCGAGTTGTCCGAGCTCACCGTGACCACGTCCACATCTGCTGTTCCGGTGTTGCTCAGGGTCACTGTTCGCACGCCGCTGACCGATCCTATCGTCAGACTGGCGAAGTGCAGCTCGTTAGGCGCCAGGGAATCCTCTCCGAGGCCAAGGCCGGTGCCGGCCACACTCAAACTATGAGGCGATTGTGGAGCATCAGAGTCAAGAGTGATCAATCCGCTCGCACCGCCATCCCTTCCGGGCGCAAATGCCACCGAGAAGAGGCAGCTATGGCCGGGGGGAATGCTCTTACCCGAACAGCCATCGGAGTGCAAGGGAAACTCAGTGCCGTTCTGGCTGTTCACGGAAGCAATCGCCAGGCTCGTATTGCCGGAGTTGGTCACGGTAACATCCGTCGGACTGCTGACCGTCCCAACATCCTGATGGCCGAAGGTCAGGTGGTTGGGTAAAATCGACAGCACCGCCTCGCCGCCGGTTCCCGTAACCGCTATGTGATCCGGCGAGGTCCCTGCGGCGGATACCACCTCGATGTGGCCGCTACGCGCACCGGCCAGGGTGGGACTGAATTGCACACCAAAGACGCAGGTCCCACCAATCGGGATCGACTTGCCTGAGCAAGCGTCGTCAACCACTGTGAAATCCGCAGCATCCGAGGTGACTGTAGTGACCGGCAATTCGGCCGTCCCGGTATTGGTCATTGTCACCCGGTGAATGCCGCTGGCTGTACCAACATGCTGCACGTCGAAGTGCAGTTGACCCGGGGACATAAGGTCGGAAAGTACAGTGGTACCGGTTCCAGAAACGAGTACGATATCGGGAGAACTCGGAGCGTTGGACGAAATATCGATCGTCCCGCTCACACCACCGTCCCGGCTCGGCGCAAAGGTCACCAGGACATTGCAACTGGCCGAAGAGGCCAGAATTGTACCTGAGCAGCCATCCACGATGATCGGGAACTCAGCCTTTGAAGCCGTCACGGCAGAAATGGAGAGCTCGTCTCCGCCGTTGTTGGTTAAGGTCAAATTGATAATGCCTCCCCCGAGGCTTCCGATGACCTGACTGCCGAAGCTCAGCTGTTGGGGAGAGACCTTGAGTTCAAGGCTTCTTCCTGTCCCGGTGACCGCAACACTGTCTGGCGCCGTGGGTGCATCCGAGCTGACAACAATGTGCCCGGCTTGAGCCCCTGAACTCGTGGGTTTGAACAAAACAGAGAAGGCGCAATACGAAAACGGTGCAAGAGTCTTGCCGCTACACCCATCGATGCCGATTTCGAAACTGGCATTGTCCGGAGTAATGCTGCCCACGTTGATTTCCCCGCTGCCATTGTTCTCAATTGTTACCTCCCGGGAGACACTGGTCGTACCCACCGTCTGTACACCAAAATACAGGTCACTGGGGAGGGTTCTTTGCACGGCTATTTTCTCGCCGAATCCGCACACAGTAGCAGTGGGGGGCGACGGAGCGTTGCTGCTGATCTGGAGGTTGCCACATCGGCTTCCGGAAGATGTCGGAACAAATATGACATCAAACGTACATGAACTACCCGGAGCCAGGGCAGAACGACAGTGATTATCTTGGATCCGAAATTCGTTGGAATCAATATGGAATCCCATATGAAGGTCCACGTTGCCGGCACTTGTGATGGTAAATGTGCGGGGGGAGCTGTAAGA
>JAUXDC010000379.1 GCA_030618605.1 Holophagae bacterium
GTATCGTGTGTAGGATTGGCCGCGCGCCAGGTTCAATATGTAGCGTTGGCCATAGCGGGCGTGAAGCGTGTATCGGTCGACGGAGAATCCGTTGGTGTAGGAAGCGGCGCCGTTGGCGAGCGTCCGATCATAACCCACCGGATTGTCACTGCAGCTTCGCCAGGCGTCTTTGCCTTGATGCGTGATGCACTGCGGCGCGCCGTGGTAGTAATAGTAGTAACCCGGCTCGCTGCTGCCATCGGAGAATTCACCGGCGTGGGCGGCCTTGATACCACCGGTGGCAAGATCGTTCCCCTGACCGACGCGGGCAAGGTGCGCCGGATCGGCAGCACGGGCGTCGAGCAGGTCATGGCGTCCGGGGTTTCTGCCCGGGTGTCGGGCATTCTTGCTCTGGGCAACCAGGTGACGACCAACTCAAGCGCCTGCAGTACCGGCACCGAGGCCGTGATCATGGGTCTTGACCGCATCCGTTCCGGTCGTGCCGAACGCATGCTGTGTGGCGGCGTCGAGGGCGAAAGCCACTACAGCTGGGCCGGTTTTGACGCCATGAGGGTCTTGTCCAGGAAGTTCAACGATTCACCTCAAGAAGCATCGCGGCCGATGAGTGGCTCCGCCGCCGGTTTCGTCCCTGGCGCCGGGGCCGGTGTGCTCCTTCTCGAGAGCCTCGACAGTGCCCTCGAGCGTGACGCCCGCATCCATGCCGAGGTTCTGGGCGGTGATGTCAACTGCGGCGGTCACCGCATGGGCGGGTCGATGACCGCACCCAATCCGACCTCGGTGCAACGCTGTATTCGGGGCGCCCTCTCAGATGCGGACATCGGGCCGGAGCGAATCGACGCCATCAGTGGTCATTTGACGGCCACCGGCGCCGATCCCAGTGAGGTCCGTTCGTGGGCTGCGGCCCTGGAGTGCTCACCGGCCGGCCTGCCGCCTATCACCTCCACCAAGTCCCTGATCGGACACACTTTGGGCGCCGCCGGCGCCATCGAAAGCATTGCCGCCATCGCCATGATCGAGGGAGGCTTCGTGCACCCGTCGATCAACTGTGAGGACGTTCACCCGGAGATCGAGCCCTTCCGGCATTCCATTCCCCATCAAATCCGCGAGCTCCCGGAGCTCAAGACCATCATCAAATCCGGCTTCGGTTTTGGCGACGTCAACGCCTGCCTGGTGTTGGGGCGATACCAGGACTGAGGCCAAAGAACAACCGAAAAAAAGGAGACATCATGAGTCAGCAGCAGATTTTTGAAAAAGTGATCGCGGTCCTGAAGAGATACACCAAGAACGAGGACGCCCTCAACGGTGTGTCGGCCTCTACCAATATCCTCGAGGACCTCAAGGTTAACTCGGCCCGTTTGGTCGATGTGATTCTCGATTTCGAGGACGTCTTCAACATCGAGATCGCCGACGAGGACGCCGACGGCGTCAACACGGTGGGTGATGCCCTCCAGCTGATCGAAGCCCGCATCGGGTGAGTGCAGCGCCGGTTGCTCAAACCGCCGAGGTCCCTTCATCGGGCGGCAGCGCAACCCAGCTTTCATATCGAAGCCGGATGGCTCTTGCTGTGCAGAGCCTTCTGGTGCGTTTGGCCGGGCCGATCACCATCACGGGGATCGGTCTCGCTATGCGTTTCTTCTACGGATACAGCTTTCACGGCCTGCATGAAATTCGGCGTCGATTCAAGGCCGAACTCAAGGCCAATTCAGGGCCTGTGTTGATAGTCGCCAACCATTTGACCTTCGTGGATTCGCCGATCCTCACCTGGGGCCTGGCGCCCACCTGGTGGTACGTCTTTCACTCGACCAAGATGCCCTGGAATACACCCGAGCGAAGCAACTTCGCTGCCAACCCTTTTACCAGAGTCGTGGTCTACCTCTTCAAGTGCCTGCCGATTACCCGGGGAGGCGATCGCAAGGCCGTGACTCTGGTGTTGGACAAACTCGCCCATCTCCTCAGGCGGGGCCACCCGGTCTTGATGTTTCCCGAGGGCCGGCGCAGCCGCACTGCCCGCATCGACCGCACCCATGCTGCCCACGGTGTCGGCCGTCTGGTCAAGGCGGTTCCGGGAACCCGCGTCCTGTGTGTCTACCTTCGTGGCGACCACCAGGATGAGTACTCCCTTCTTCCGGCCAAGGGAGAGACATTTCATCTGGCCACATCGTGGCTTGAGCCGGCCACCGAGAAGAAGGGGCTGCGAGGCTCGGTCGATATCACCGGCCAGATCCTGACCCGTCTCGAGGAGATGGAAGAGGCGTACTTCGATGGTCGGCAATGACGTTGTTGATCTCGATGATCCTGAGACCAACGTCGAAGGACTGAATCCCCGGTTCGACAAAAGAGTGTTCACAGCCGGAGAGCGCCGCCAACTGGCCGAATCCTGTGATGCCCATGCTCTCCGCTGGACCATGTGGGCGGCCAAGGAGAGCGCCTACAAGTTGGCTAAACGCTGGGATCCTGAAACGGTATTTGCTCACTCGCAGTTCGAGACAGACATTGGCGACAACGGTCGCGGCAGCGTGCGTTACGGCGACTGGTGCTGTGCCGTATCGGTCAGTCACAAAGGATCCGCGATTCATGCCCTTGCGACTTCAAACCACTCTGACCGGGAGCGGGTCGTTTCCGGTCTCGGTCGAATCGAGGAGGACGACGATCCCAGTGTCCGCGCGCGTGAGTTGGCGATCAACTCCGTAGCACGTCACCTCCAGATCGAACCGGCAACGATTACGATCACTGCCGGGGAAGATCGCATCCCGGTGTTTCTCCTCGATGGGCAGCCATTGGGCCACCTTTCCATGTCCCATCATGGTGCCTTGGTGGCCTTTGCCTGGATAGAAGAAAGAGGGGGAGCAGGGAGCAGGGGGGAGG
>JAUXDC010000017.1 GCA_030618605.1 Holophagae bacterium
GCTCTGGATGTTGATGTTGTTGAACTGCAGATGAAAGACGGAAACACGCAGACGGTGGTTATTCCGGTTGAGGATGACCCTCGTCTTGAGGAGTATATTTACGTTCTGATGCCGATGCGGCAGTAGAATTTCGGGTTACAGCCTGACCGGCAGTTATGAAACTCGAAAAAATAGTCACCTGGCAGTTTCGGAATCTCGAAAATGTCTCAACGGACGTCGAACCAAAGGTGAACTTTATTTTTGGTTCCAATGGTCAAGGGAAGACGAATTTTCTCGAAGCAATTGCGGTAGCAGGTAACGTTCGGTCTTTTCGTCAGGCCGGTGCACGGAAAATGGTCCGGCATGGAGAAAGTGCCTTTCGTCTCGAGATTTTCGGGAAAGAGCGGGGTCTGACGGTTCATCTTCGACAGATTGTCGAATGTAAGACTACGGTAAAACGACATTTCGAGATCAACGGGGTTGCCGTACCAATGGACCAGTATTTACTCCAATTTCCCGTATTTGCTCTCTCTTCAGGGGACACGGCCCTAATCACGGGGGCGCCGGAACACCGCCGGGCCTTCATAGACAGGATGTCGTTTTTCCTTGATTCGAAACACTTCGAGGACTTGAACCGCTATAGGGCGACCCTTCGACAACGAAATGCCGCCCTGTCCGAAAAACGAGGGTCGACTGAGATGGAACTCTGGGAAGACGCCTTGGCGCGCGCCGCGGCGGTCGTCGTTGAGCGTCGCTGCCGGATCACCGAACAATGGCAATTCAGGTTCCACTCTATTTATCAACTCTTGAGAGGCGAGGGGTTTCCGGACATAGGCGCGGTCTACCGAATGGAGACAGGCCTTGATGTCTTCGAAAGAGAAACAGTAGCGGAATTCTACCGACAGAGGTATTATAAACAACGGGTTCGCGACTGCCGAGCGGGCTTCACTCTCGACGGGCCACACCGCCACGATCTTGCCTTGAGAGCAGGAGAACATCCAGCGAGGGACGTTCTCAGTGCAGGGCAGGTCAAAATCGTTGCTGCGGCCTTATGGATGTCGAACCTCGGAGAAGTTGAGGCGCGGCGAAACGAAAAAATCCCGGTTCTGATCGATGACGCCGACGCTGAACTGGATGACAGGGTGTTCGAAAAACTAATTGAAACGTTGGGACACACGCGGCAGGTGATCATGACCAGCGCCCACAACAGGGGGATCTTGGACGTGATACCGACAGCGACCGGGTGGTCGATGACTGATGGAAAAATTCAACGGAGTGAACTCCCGTAGGGGTTTGGTATATGACTGAAATCTATTCTGAAGAAAGCATTAAGGTTCTCAAGGGCAAGGAGGCCGTTCGGAAACGGCCCGGCATGTACATCGGTGACGTCGACGACATCTCCGGCCTTCACCATATGATCTGGGAGGTTGTCGACAATGCGATCGATGAGGCCCAGGCAGGACACTGTGATGAGGTCAAAGTCACAGTCAAC
The DNA here is from genome assembly GCA_030618605.1 of Holophagae bacterium. GTDB lineage: Bacteria > Acidobacteriota > Thermoanaerobaculia > Thermoanaerobaculales > Sulfomarinibacteraceae > DAOWGJ01. Next base: position 1,472 of record JAUXDC010000017.1, read on the forward strand.
GCCGACAACAGTGTGACAGTTGGAGATAACGGGCGCGGGATTCCTGTCGGCTTACATGCCGAATCCGGGCGTTCCGCGGCCGAGGTCATCATGACGGAACTCCATGCCGGCGGAAAGTTCGACTCCAACTCCTACAAAGTTTCCGGCGGCCTCCATGGTGTCGGCGTCAGCGTGGTCAACTTTCTGTCGGAGTGGTTGCGGCTGGAAATACACCGCGACGGTGAGGTCTGGGAACAAGAGTATCGCCGAGGCGAGCCGCAAGCGGACCTCAAGGCGGTCGGCCGGACCAAGAGAACGGGGACAATCGTACGATTCAAGCCCGACCCTGAAATTTTCTCCGTGTTGGCGTTTCATCCTGACCTCCTTGTTCGTCATTTGAGAGAGTTGGCCTTTCTGAACTCCGGAGTTTCGATCCGGTTCTTCGACGAAAAAGAGGAGCGAGAGGAACGTTTTTTCTTCGATGGGGGATTGAGACAATTCGTCCGTTATCTCAACCGGTCCAAGAAGCCGCTCCATCCCGAACCGGTGACCCTGTTCGACGAAAATGATGAAGGGGAATCGATCGAAGTCGCGATGCAGTGGCATGACGGCTATAACGAGAACGTGCTGGCCTTTACAAACACCGTGTTCAACCGTGATGGCGGCACGCACCTCTCGGGCTTCCGTGCCGCATTGACACGAACGGTCAACGCCTATGCCCAGTCGCAGAACATGCTCAAGGGGATGAAGGAGAATCTGTCCGGTGAGGATGTCCGAGAAGGCCTGACCGCCATCATTTCGGTTCGGGTCTGTGAGCCGCGGTTTTCCAGCCAAACAAAGGACAAGCTCGTTTCATCCGACATCAAGGGGTGGGTTGAGTCGGTCATCAACAACAGGTTGGCCACGTTCTTCGAAGAGAACCCGGCGGTTGCCCGGGTCATTATTGGAAAGTGTCTGGATGCTGCCCACGCACGTGACGCAGCGCGTAAAGCGCGGGAACTGACCCGGCGCAAGAGCGCCCTCGAAAGCTCGGCGCTCCCGGGAAAGCTCGCAGACTGTTCCGAGCGGGACCCAGAGAAGGCGGAACTCTTCATTGTCGAGGGGGACTCGGCGGGGGGGTCGGCCAAGCAGGGGCGTGATCGGCGATTTCAGGCGATCTTGCCTCTCAGGGGCAAGATTCTCAATGTTGAAAAAGCGCGCTTCGACCGGATGTTGGCATCAGAGGAAATCCGTGCGTTGATTCAATGCCTGGGAACCGGGATTGGAGCGGAGGAGTTTGATCCCCTCAAGGTCCGGTACCACAAGATTTTCATCATGACCGATGCCGACGTTGACGGCAGCCACATCCGGACCCTGCTCTTGACCTTCTTTTACAGACAGATGACGGAACTGGTTGAGCGGGGACACCTTTTCATTGCCCAACCGCCTCTTTACAAAGTGACCCGAAAGAAGAAAGAAACCTACATCAAGGATGACGAGGACCTTTCCCGGTTCCTCCTGGATCGGGTCGAGGAGGAATACAGCCTGCGGGTTGATGGATCCAAAAAGACTCTCGCTGGCCGAGATCTTCGCCAAGGCATTTCGATAGCCGGCGAGTGGTTGACGACAATCAGGCATCTGGAAAAACGGGGGTGGCCGCGAGATGTCGTCACGGCGGCGATTGATGCGGAGTTCAACGGTCAAGTTGGTACGGCGGCGGAAATGGCGTCGGCCATTGAAGCCCTGGGCTACGACGAGGTTCGGGTTGAGCACGACGACGAGCACGGTTTGGAATTTATCCAGTTTCGTATGGGCCACAACGGCAGGAGTTGGGACGTTAACCTGGGTCGGGAATTGACCGAAAGCGGCCACTTCCGGCGGGCCCATCATCTTCTGGAACAACTCGACGCAATGAGGGTCGGACCCTATCACCTCGAACGCAATGGGGAGAGTACAGACTTCCAATCACTGGACGAGTTGGTTGTCCATGTGTACGAGGTGGCCAAAAAAGGACTCTCCATTTCCCGTTACAAGGGTCTCGGTGAAATGAACCCCGGCCAACTCTGGGAAACGACCATGAACCCGGAAAACCGAAGGTACCTCCAGGTCACCGTAGAGGATGCCGCCAAGGCGGACGAACTCTTTACGATCTTGATGGGAGATGCCGTTGAACCACGAAGACGATTCATCGAGGAGAACGCCCTTGATGTTCGAAACATCGATATTTAACGGAACAACCCATGAATGAAATCCACAACACGCCGCGAGGCCAGCGCCAGCCCATAGCCATCGAAGAAGAACTGAAGAATTCATACCTGGATTATGCGATGTCTGTGATCATCGGGCGTGCATTGCCTGATGTTCGGGACGGTCTCAAGCCGGTCCACCGTCGAATCCTCTATGGGATGTGGGAAAGCGGAAGTACCGCCGGCCGTCCCTATAAGAAATCAGCACGCATCGTCGGTGACGTCATGGGTAAGTACCATCCCCATGGTGATTTGGCGATTTACAACACCGCCGTTCGTATGGCCCAGGAATTCTCAATGCGATACACCCTGGTTGACGGTCAGGGCAACTTCGGGTCGGTCGACGGAGATGCTGCTGCTGCGATGCGTTATACCGAGGTTCGGTTGACACGCCTGGCACATCAACTTCTCGGTGACGACATCGACAAAGAGACCGTCGATTGGAGCCCCAATTACGACGGGTCGATGAGCGAACCACAGGTTCTGCCGGCCTCCTATCCAAACCTTTTGGTCAACGGATCTACCGGTATTGCTGTGGGAATGGCGACCAATATTCCGCCCCACAACATTGGAGAGATCATCGACGGCGCCATGGCCGTTTGCCGAAACCCAGAGGTGTCGTTCGACGAGCTGCTTTCCTTGATTCCTGGCCCGGATTTTCCGACGGCGGGGTTCATTCACGGGCGGCGGGGGATCGTCGATGCCTATCGAACCGGCCGAGGCAGCCTGAGGATGCGGGCCCGGGTACGTATCGAAGAGCCCGACGGCAAGAAGCGCCCACGCATCATCGTGGAAGAGTTGCCTTATCAGGTGAACAAGGCAACCTTGGTTGAAAAAATAGCCAGCCTGGTTCACACCAAAAAAATCGACGGAATCGCCGACCTCAGGGACGAGAGCGACCGGGACGGGATCCGGGTTGTGATCGAGCTCAAGCGCGATGCGATACCGGAAATTGTGCTCAATCAGCTCTATAAACAGACACAGATGCAGGCCTCCTTCGGAATCATCCTTTTGGGAATCCTTAACAAGCAGCCGAAGGTCTTTACACTGAAAGAGCTTCTTGGGCATTTCGTCGACCACCGGAAAGAAGTGGTCGTGCGGCGCACACAGTTTGATCTGGCCCGGGCCAAGGAGCGCGCCCATATCCTCGAGGGACTGGTCATTGCGCTGGATAACCTCGATGCTGTCATCAAGCTCATCAGGGCAGCGGCAGACCCGCCGGAGGCCAAAGCGGGTCTTATGGAAGAGTTTGGGTTGTCAGCACTTCAGGCGCAGGCCATCCTCGACATGCGCCTGCAGCGTTTGACGGGGCTGGAGCGTGACAAGATTCTCGAGGAGTACCGGGAACTCCAGGCAATAATTGCACATCTCGAGGAGATTCTTCGGTCCGACGTCATGGTTGAAGACATCGTCATTGAAGAATTGGAAGTGGTCAAAGCTACTTTCGGAGACGTTCGACGAACCGAGATTGTTGACGATTATTCCGACATTGAGATGGAGGATCTGATCGTCGAAGAGGACATGGTCATCACGGTAACCCGTGGGGGCTACATCAAGCGGACAGCCTTGACCGAATACCGGGCCCAGCGGCGAGGTGGACGGGGCAAGGTGGGCATGGCCACCAAGGCGGAGGACGAGGTGTGGAAACTCTTCGTCGCATCGACCCACGCGACGATGCTCTTTTTCACCAACACCGGACGTGTTTTTTCCCGGAAGGTCTACGAGTTGCCCCAGGTTGCACCCAACGCCAAGGGGCGGGCAATGGTCAACCTTCTGAAGCTCGGGGAAAATGAGAGGATTGAAACCCTTTTGGCGGTTCGGAACTTTGACGACAAAGAGGATCAGTTCCTCTTTTTCGCCACACGAATGGGTCGGGTCAAGCGTACAGCGCTCAGTGAGTTTGAAAACATCAGAACCAACGGGTTACGAGCGGTCACCATCAACGAGGACGACGACCTCTTGACCGTGCACCTGACGGCCGGCAACAGCCATGTGTTCATGGGAACGCATCGCGGGCGGGCCATTCGTTTTCACGAGGATCAGGTTCGGTCGATGGGCAGGACCGCCGCGGGCGTCCGGGGAATCACAATAGGGACCAATGATTGGGTCGAAGAGGTTGCCTCCTTCGAAGCAGATTCCGAGGCGGACATCCTTGTCGTGACCGACCAGGGGTTCGGCAAGCGAACCCGGCTCTCGGAATTCCGTGTGCAGGGACGTGGGGGGAAGGGCATCATTCTCATCCGTCTCACCGAGAAAAATGGAGTGGTCGCCGGGATCCGGTGTGTGACAGAGGTTGACCAGGTACTTCTGGTCACCGAAAAGGGCATCGTCATCCGGACCAGGGTTGAGGAGATACGGCAAGCGGGTCGGGCCACACAGGGTGTCCGGGTCATTCGTGTCGGTGACGGCGACAGGGTCGTTTCGGTCGCCAAGGTTGTTGATGCCGACGAGGGCGAACCGGTTGTTGATGAACCCCAAACCGAGGCGTGACACCATCATTCACCGTTGATCCCGTGCCAATACGGGCTACGGCGCTGCTGCACCAGGAGGGCGTTCTGGCGGTCGTGGCTGCGGTCGGATTATTCTTCAGGGGCCAAGGACCAATGACGGCGTTGCTGCCGCGGACATCGTGGGTAGAGTCGCTCGGTGCCGGCGTCATCACCGGAGGAGCCGCCCTGGCCTTGATGGGGGTCCTGCTCTCCGTCCCAGTCGTCAAGGATCTCGAGCGATGGCAGGCCGGCATGGTCCAAGGCTGGAGCTTCTTTGATGCTGTGGCGGTCGCGGTCTTCTCCGGCCTGGCTGAAGAGGCGTTGATCAGAGCCCTGCTTCAGCCATGGATTGGGTTGGTGGCTGCTGCGGTTCTCTTCGCCCTGTTGCACATCGTTCCGGACCGTCGTCTTTGGGTGTGGCCGGTGATAGCACTGGTTCTTGGATTAGTATTCGGTCTGGTTTTTGAACGATGGGGGTATCCGGCCGCCGCCGCCGCCCATATCGTTGTCAATATGGTGTCTCTTCTCCGGCTGCGCCGAAAAGCAGGGGTGACGCCACGAACAAAAAGCGAATCCGGCACACCCGTCTAGAGGCCCAACCGGACCTCTAGGGTGTACAATGCGGCGGTTCGGAGGGTGTAATGCAAAACCACGATAAAAAGTTCCAAGTGAAAGTTGGGTTGGCCGAAATGCTGAAAGGTGGCGTGATTATGGATGTCACCACAGCGGATCAGGCGAAGATTGCTGAGGATGCCGGCGCTGCCGCCGTCATGGCGCTGGAGCGCGTGCCGGCCGACATCCGGGTTCAAGGCGGGGTGGCACGAATGGCCGCCTTGGAGAAGATTCAGGAAATCCAAGAGACCGTTCAAATTCCTGTGATGGCAAAGTGTCGAATCGGGCATATTGCCGAGGCTCGCATGCTCCAGGCGCTCGAGGTCGACTTCGTCGACGAGAGTGAGGTCCTGACGCCCGCGGACGACGAAAACCATGTCAACAAACACCTGTTTGACGTGCCTTTTGTCTGCGGCTGCAGGAACCTGGGGGAGGCTCTTCGTCGTATCGGTGAAGGCGCCGCGATGATTCGAACCAAAGGGGAAGCCGGTTCTGGTGACATCGTCGAAGGCGTTCGGCACATGAGGGCCGTGCAGCGGGGCATTCGCACTCTTGGGATCCTCGACCAGCATGAACTGATGGCCTACGCCAAAGAGATCCAGGCCCCCTATGAGTGGGTCTGTTGGGTTGCGGAACATGGGCGACTTCCTGTTCCAAACTTTGCCGCGGGAGGAATCGCGACGCCCGCGGACGCGGCACTGGTGATGGAGTTGGGCGCCGAGTCGGTTTTCGTTGGATCGGGAATTTTCAAAGCGAATGATCCCGATCGGCGGGCAAAGGCGATCGTTCAGGCAGTAACCCATTGGCAGGACCCCGCCAAACTTTTGGAAATTTCAAAGGGGTTGGGCGAGGCGATGTCAGGCCTGGACTCCGGAAAACTCACGACAGAGGAAATGCTCTCCCGGCGTGGTTGGTAAACACCCAATTGGAGTCCTGGCCCTTCAGGGTGCATTTGAAGCGCACCGTGAGGTCTTTCGACGGCTCGGAGTCTCGAGTGTCCTCGTCCGAACGGCAAAAGAGTTGGATGCGATCGACGCCCTGGTGCTTCCTGGAGGCGAGAGTTCTGCGATGCTGCGCCTGATGGAGCCGCAAGAGCTTTTCGTGCGGATCGGAAAGAGAATCGACGCTGGGCTCCCAGTGCTGGCAACCTGCGCCGGAGTGATTCTCCTCGCAGAAAAGGTCACCCCCCACCAGAAGAGTCTTGGCGCCCTGGCCGTCGATGTCGAAAGAAACGCATATGGTCGTCAGGTCTTTTCATCGGTCGAGGCCTTGCGCTTCAGTCCTCAATATCAGGGAGACACCGCCGGCGAGGCTGTTTTCATTAGGGCGCCGAGGGTCACAAGGGTTGGCGAAGGGGTCGAGACCCTGGCATGGAGGAGTGATGATCCGGTTCTCCTTCGATCCCCGGGAATCCTGGCCGCCACATTTCATCCAGAGCTGGGAAAGGGCACATTGATTCACGAACTTTTCCTCCGGGGAATAGGGCGGCAGCACCGATGAACCGGGTTGCTGCCCTGGTGTCGGCTGCTGGGATCGATCCCCGGCAGGAGGCGGCTGAGACGGCGGCATTGATGGTGCGGCGGTTTCCCCTGAGGATCGGCGGTCCTGAACAGGGGAAGGTGGAGGAGATCGTCGAAGGCGGCTGGTGTTCAGGCCTCAGTGCTTTCAGTGAATTGATAGCACTGGTTTCCTCCAGGCCACATCGATGGGGAGGGGCCTTTGGAGAGCGGTGGCCGTGGTTTGAGGTTGGCAGTACCGTTGTGGCCCCTGGTCTCCCGGTACGGGTGGGGTTGGGCAGGGAAGAACTCGGTCCAGATGGCGTGTACACCTTTGATGGTGAAACTCTCTACCGGGAGGCTGCCGGCCGGCGGCAGGTCTTTCTGGAGACCGATTCGAGCGCCTCCCCAACGACACCAGAATTCACACTCCTCTGGTTCTCCGATGACGCCAGGTATCTCCTTCGGGATACGGTGTTGGAAATTGAAGATCTATTTTCAAAGACCCGGTGCTCTGTCGACAAAGAACGTATGGAAAAGATACTCATCAGGGGCCAACGCGTTGATGGAGAGGTCATCGAAGGGCTGTTGTTCGACCCGGGTCCGCAGCCGACAACGGTTGAGGTGGCTCGAGAGTGGGGAGAGGCGACGGCGCCATGGCAGGATCCGGCGGCCTTTCTTGAGAGCAGAATCGATGTGGAACAGGCCACAACAGTGGGCGATCGGACCGTCATTAGGGATATTCGGGGAGAAACCGTCGAGTTTCGGGTGACTGACCATAAATCAGGATGGCGCCTGGAGCGAACACAAGGACAATTTCCATTTGAGGCACTCAGCCTTCAAAAAGAAGGAGAGCATCGTGTTCTTGAGGCCACACTTGCGCCCAAACACGACATTTTTTCTCCAGGTCTTCGCGGTCGAGTGGTCTTCGATCTCAACGCCGATCTCAGGGCCTGGCCGGAAAACCCCGACACCGCCCGTTGCGAGCGCCATGGGTCCGGATTCGAGGCGCCGTAACGAAGTCGATGCTCTTCCATCTTCGAGGAGCGGGAACGACGAAGCCGGGCCCCTCAGGCCTTTCAGAAATCGTAGACCCGGTCCTGCTCCAACTCTTCGACTGAATGTGAAAGTGGCGTGGTTTGCAACTCTGCCCTGATTTCGTCGAGATACGGTGGCTTGAGGTGGTAGAGAAGCACACGGGGGCCGGTGTTGAGTTTTTCCAACTCCTCCGCAAGGGTGCCCGGTGTCAAATGAAGGCTGATGTCCGCAACGGCCTGAAGCCGGTTTGGGAAAGAGCATTCTGTGATGACCGCCCCTAGATTTTCGGTCTGGTTGGCCCGCGCCCAGAATTCCTCGGTCGGACCGGTGTCGGATGTGAAGCCAATCGAAGACTGAGCCTGTCGGATCAATAAACCGACGGTCGGAACGATGTGATTGACCGGAATCGGTGTGATCTCCAGATCTCCCCCCTCGACGCCGCCAATGGTGAACGGCTCACCGGTGGTGATTTCAACAAAGCGTACCGAGGGGTAGAGATGGTTGGGTATGCGACTAAAATCCGGCCATGTATCGTTATTGAAAAGGTGGCGCTTGACATTTGCCAGGACGCGCCGGGTCGAATAGATGGTCACGGCGTCATCATCGAAGCCAAAAATGTTTTCGATCAGGAAGGGGAGGGTGGCCGTGTGGTCGCTATGGGTGTGGGTGATAACCACATGCCGAATCCGTCGCTGCTGTTCGATTTCGAGTGCACGTGTGATTGCTCCCGCATCAATGGCCACAGTGTCATTGATTAAAAAGGAGGTCATCCGACAGGAAGGATCATCACCACCAAAACAACCAAGGACCTTGAATTTCACCGATCCAGTATACCCTGCAAGGTGGATCTTTTGCCCCGGATTTCTCACCATGGGATCGGATCTCTTAGGATTGGGAAGTTCGTGACGGAGGGGCTGATGGGAAAATGTGGGATGATTTCAAGGCTGGGGCTCTTGATGGCCGGAGGGGGCGCCAAGGTTCGTAGGATCGTTGCCGAGGCTGGCGACCAAGCGGGGGATTTGGCCGATTTTCTGGACGGTAAAGTGCCCAAGGCGATACTGGATGCTGCCCGGATGACCCAAGAGTCGGCAGTTCCTCAACTTCTGGAGAGAGTCTCCCGGGCCGGGTGGCGGTGGATTAGTTCTGAGGCGCCTGACTACCCTGGAGGCCTGAACCACACGGCGGACCCCCCGCTGGGCCTCTTCGTCAAAGGGCTCTTGGGTGGCGGACCGTCGGTCGCGATCGTGGGGTCTCGTCGGGCGACACCCTATGGCGTTCAAGCCTCGAGGATTTTGGCTGAAAGCGTCGGCCGGGCCGGCGGCACAATTATCTCCGGTATGGCACGGGGTGTGGATGCCGCGGCTCACGAGGGGGCACTCAGTGTTGGAGGAACAACGTGGGCAGTCTGGGGATGCGGGCCGGACAGGATCTACCCGCCCGAACACGCCCGCCTGGCAGATCAGATCTCCGAGACCGGCGCCCTTCTGACCGAGTATCTTCCCGGGACGTCTCCACGGCGGCACCACTTTCCAGAAAGAAACCGGATTGTTGCCGGACTGGCTTCGGTCGTTGTGGTGGTCGAGGCTGCCGCCCGGTCGGGGGCCCTCAGTACGGCCCGCCAGGCCCTGGATGAAGGCCGAGATGTCATGGCGGTGCCCGGAAGCATCTTCTCCGAGGTCTCGGTGGGACCCAACGGCCTGTTGCGGGCCGGGGCCCAACCGGTGACCTGCCCGGGAGATCTTCTCGACGCTTTGGGTCTCGAGGCCGGCAGCGAGGTGAACCATGACCCGAAGGTGATGTTCCTCGAGTTGGGCGAAGCCGTTACCGTGGATCAACTGGCCGAGAGGATGGAACAGAGCGTGGATTTGGTTCAAGCGAAAATCGTCGAAATGGAAATACAAGGTCTCGTTGAACGTGGTCCGGACGGACTGATTCGGAGGCGGAGATGACTGAGATTGCAGAGAGGGAAAAGAGTGCCGGTGAAGACCCGATTCCCGTTGTCGGTGCGGGTCTGGCGGGCTGCGAAGCTGCGTGGCAGTTGGCCGAGGCGGGTCTGCCTGTTTGCCTTTTCGAAATGAGGCCGACGCGCACAACGCCGGTCCACACGACAGATGGATTTGCCGAACTGGTCTGTTCGAACTCGCTTCGAGGAGACTCACCAGGCAACGCGGTGGGTTTACTCAAGAGGGAAATGGAGTGTCTGGGATCACTGATCATCAAGAGTGCCCGGGAAACCGCCCTTCCGGCCGGGGGCGCCCTGGCCGTCGATAGAACACTCTTTTCCGAGCGGGTGGGTGAGAGGATCTCCAACCACCCACTGATAACGATTGAGCGGATGGAGGTCGTCGAGCTTCCCAAAGAACCGGCGATTATCGCTACAGGACCCCTGACCTCTCCGGACCTTCACGCCACCTTTCAGGCGCTGCTGGGAGAAGAGGCTTTGAGTTTCTTCGATGCCGTAGCCCCGGTCGTTGCGACAGATTCACTGGTTCACGACCGGCTCTTCAGGGCTTCCCGATACGATAAGGGAGACGGGGCGGATTATCTCAACGCCCCGTTGAACCGAGAGCAGTATGACGCCTTCATCGACGAACTCCTGGCTGCAGAGAGGGTCGATTTCAAACAATTCGAAAAGGAGGACATCTCGTTTTTCGAGGGGTGTTTGCCGATTGAGGTGATGGCCGAACGAGGTCGGGACACCCTGCGGTTCGGGCCGATGAAGCCGGTCGGCCTGATCGACCCCGAGACCGGTTTACGTCCCTGGGCCGTCGTTCAACTCCGGCAGGACGATTTAGCCGCGGACCATTGGAATTTGGTGGGATTTCAGACCAAACTGAAGCAAATCGAGCAGAAGAGGGTCCTTCGAATGATTCCAGGCCTCGAAGAGGCCCGGTTTGCGCGATTCGGTATGGTGCATCGGAACACCTATATCAATGCCCCGGCCCACATTGACCCCTTGCTTCGCCTGATCAAAAAACCAACCATCCGCGTCGCCGGCCAGATGACCGGCGTCGAAGGCTATGTTGAATCGGCCGCGACAGGCCTGATGGCAGGCAGAGCCCTCGCGTCGGAATTCAAGGGAGAGTTACCCCAGGCGCCTCCTCCGGAAACCGGCATGGGGGGTCTCATACGCCATTTAACGGAGAGGCCGGCGGCAGGGTTCCAGCCGTCGAACATCACATGGGGTCTCCTCCGGTGCCCCGAAGACCTGAGACGAATCCGGTCCAAGAGGGAACGAAGGGCGGCTCAGGCCGAAAGAGCGATGGAGGCGATCGGTCGGTGGGGGGAATCAATGGGCGGTGACTTGATACTCGATACTTGATACTCGACTCCACCCTTCGGCGGTGTTGCCCGGAACACAAGGACACTCGGCCATGATGGGCTCCTTTGTGCTTCTGACGAAAACCACAATTACTTTTCGGCAATTTTGGGAACAGAAGGCCAGTATCAAGTTTCCAGTATCAGGGTCCGGCGATGCGCGATGTCCTTTGCCCACGCGGATCGCTTCGCGACCTCCACGGCTTTGCCGTGATTGCCCTTTGGGCAATGCGCGATGTCCCTACTTCCTCCGGGACCTCGGGTGGCTCTTTCTATGTACCGTCATCAAGTGCGCCAGATCAACGGTTGTGTAGATCTGGGTGGTTGCCAATGATGCGTGGCCCAGGAGTTCCTGGATGGCCCGGAGGTCCATTCCCGCCTCGAGAAGGTGAGTAGCAAAAGCGTGTCGAAGGGCGTGGGGATGCACGTGGTGTTGGGCCGCGGTCTTCAGGACAGCGGTCTCGAGAATTCTCCGCACTGACCGGTCGGTCAGGCGCCCCCCCCGTTGGTTGAGGAAAAGGGCATCGGTGGAGAGCGTGGCGCCCTGTTTCCACTGAGCTCTGACGGGGAGGTAGGTGCTCAGTGCAGCAGCGGCCTGAGTACCGTAGGGTACGATACGTTCCTTGCGTCCTTTGCCCCGGACGCGGACGAGACGTGCGTTGAGTTGCAGATCGGTGAGATCCAGACCGACCAGTTCCCCGACCCGGAGTCCTGATCCGTAGAGAAACTCCACCAGGGTGCGATCCCTGATTCCTGCGGGGGTTGGCGGAAAGGATTCCAGGAGATCCTCGATGACGGCCAAAGGAGTTACGGAGGGAGCTCGGCGCCGGCGTTGAGGATGCACCACGGTCTCTGCCGGGTTGGCCGAAAGAACATTCTCGACGACAAGAAACCGGAAATAGGTTCTGATGGCGGCCAGGGCTCGTTCGGAGGATCGAGGGCTGAGCCCAAGGCCATGGAGATGAGCCAAGAAAGAGCGCACGGATGCGGGCGTGACTCCCGATGGGTCCTTTAAACCGAGGTCGCTGGAGAAAAACCCCACGGCCCTGGCAATTTCTCGGCGGTAGGCCTTCAGGGTGGCTGGTGACAGATTCCTCTCCCATTCAAGGTGCTCAAGAAATGCCGTGTTCAACCAGGTATCAGCCAAGGGAGACCCCTTCATGCGGCTCTCGGGGAAGTCCGTGGGACCAACGGCGAAGGGAGATTTTCAGGAGATCTCGGAACATCTGGGCGCTATGCCTCCCCGGCTGTACCCGGGAGGCCTCAATGTGGCCCCAGGGCACGCCAACTTCGACGATGCTGTAACCCCAGGACAAGGATAACGCCAACAACTCGACGTCATAGGCGAAACCATCAATCCGCTGGACCATCGCCAACGATCGAGCAAGCCGTCCAGGGAAGAGTTTGAAGCCGCACTGTGTGTCAAATATCCCCGGGAGCAGAAGAGCTTGTACCATGCGGTTGAAGATTCGGCCCATCAAGTCCCGATAGAGGGGCTGGGGCTCAAAGAGGAGGGAGCGGTCCACTGCGCGACTCCCAATGACCACGGTCGAGTCACAGGATGCAGGAGTCAAGCGACGAAATCCGGCGATCGGAGCGGCAAGGTCTGCATCCGACAACAGAACCTGCTGCCCCCTCGAACGTTCGAAAGCCGTTCTGACGGCAGCGCCCTTTCCTTGGTTCTGCCGGTGGCGAAAAACCCGCACGACGGTATTTCCGGAGGATTGAAAGGCATTGCCGACCTCTGATGTTCGATCCTCAGACCCGTCATCTACGATGATAATCTCGGACGGCCTGAGGTCCTCGGCCTCGAGGAGAAAAAAGTCAATGCTCTCCAGTGTCTTCGGTAGGCGGGCGGCTTCGTTGAATGCCGGAATGACGACCGACAGAACGCACTGTTGGGGTTCAGACATCAGGCCTCTTACGGGTTGGGAGCGATGGAGGATCCGGAGGCAACCGACAGCAGTGATGTGGCCGAGCCCCCAAGGAGGACCGGGAGGCCGAGGAGAAGAGCACTGAATGCGGCGGCGGCGACAGTCCAGCCCAGGCGGGGCCCGGCAACCTCTTCAGTGAATACGAATCCAGCCATCATCATTCCTAGAGTACCTCGCCGAACGCGAAGGACGACGCCACAGGCCGCTCCCCAACCTATCAGCGCAACGACAACGGCCCAGGGGAGGACCCGAATACTCAAGGGGTAACCCGACGCGATTACCGCGCCGATCATCGACGTCGTCAGGGCGGTAACAACGACCAAATCGGCCCAGGCCGCGGCCAATCGAGCACTCCATGGAACGGTGTCGGCCAGTGCCGGGCTGGAGACGGAGGGGTCGGTCATTTCCGGTTCGATGTTTTCGACATCGATATCGGACAACCGGTCCCAGCTCCTCAAAGGGTTGTTTGAGTCGGATGTGCTCATCTGAAACTCAGGCTTCCAACAAAGATCTCCAACTGCATGTCGACCGGACGACTGGAATAGCTCGAGATAAAGTCCAGGATCCGGGCAACGTCGTTGTCATCCGGATGCCGAGCCTGCAGACGAGTCAGGTGTCCGCGAGCGCCGGTGAGATTATAGGAACGAAGGTTGGCCAAAGCCGCATTGAAGAGACAACGATCGAGAATCAGACCAAAACCCTCTTGGTCGGGATGTCTCCCAGCCAACTCTGCCGCAAGGGTCGCGCCGCCCTGAAAATCCCCTTTGGACAACCCACTGAACAGGGCATTGAGACGAGGTTCGATCGACGCGATCTGGTCCTTGAGTTCCAGAAGACCGGAATCCCCGGGATGTTGGGACAAGCCCTGATCGACGACTTGGAAGGCCATGAGCCACCGACCCTCATTCATCAACGAGCGACCGGTTTCCACAGATTCAGGAATTGGTGTGGGGGTTGGGGGAATCAACGCTGCCTCGAATCGAGCAATGTGTTTGTCGACTCGTTGTTGATCGATTCCTTCAACATCAAATGACTGAAGAAGATCCAGGGCCTCCTCCCCCTTGCCTTGGTCAAAAAGAACCTGAGCATTTTCGATCCGTTCAGAGACTGCACGGGCGGTGTCGACATCCTCGCCACTTTGTGGCAAGAAGCTCGAACCCAGCCACATCCCCAGCAAAACGACGGCGATGGCGCCAGTGCCGAGGACGATCCATCGCCACGGCACGCGGCTCTCGCCGCCCACTGGATGATCGATCCTTTCGGATGGAATATCTGTACTCAACGGGTCCATGTCCGAGTCAAAGTCCTGGAGGGGAGCGATGTACTCCTCGGGGGCTTCTTCAATGGCGGTGTCGGTCTCCGCGGTCGGAGGGACGACCTGGTCGACGGGCGGGGGGGGCGAAAATGCCGGGGCGGAGTCCTCTGAAATGAAGCGAGCCCTCAATACCTGTGCGTCCTCGTTGTCAGGAGCCTCAATCAGAATCTCCTCGATCACGGAGCGCGCACGGTCCTTTTCGCCGGAGTTCCAGGCCATCTCCGCTTCGGACAACGAGGCCTGGAGCTGGTGTTCCAGGGCGTCGATCGCCGACCGTGCCCTGTCGATCAGGGCCGCCGCCTGTAAGTTCTCCGGGTCGATCTGGAAAATTTTCGATAGATGGTGCAAGGCATCTTGAGGGTTTCCAAGCTCCAAGGCGGCTGTTCCTTGAGTGAGGAGATCCTCCACTATGTCGGTGTCGTATGTTGGTGGCTGTTGAGGAGATTCCGGTTCTTCCCACAACGGGGTTTCTGATGAGTCGGACGACACCTCGAAGAGATCGGCCACATTGCCGCCAAGCTCGAACCCCTCTGGATCGGGTGGTTGCACGCGGGCCTGGTCCGGCTGAGAGGCTGGTTCGTAGAAGGCGCCGGCAACATCCCACGAGTCTGATTCGGTCTCACCGGCAGGAGTGACCCCAAAACCACCGGAGATGGCAAATCCACCCTCTTGAGGAACGGGGCCGTCAGTCAAGGGCTGATTGTCTGCGTTCATTCCAAAATCTACCGGCATCTCAGTGGGGGCGTCGTGCGGGTGGGGTGCAACCGGAGTCTGAGTTGAGGGGCGGGCCCGACGAATCTCAGCGAGAGTGGCTTCGATTCCGGCGTGATGGGGGTCGAGAGCCTGAGCCATGAGGACAAAATTGGCCCCATCTTGTGGCCTGTTGTCGGCCAGGGCCTCTTTTGCCTGGGTCAGAAACTGTCCAACCTGAGTTTCTACCTTGATGGCGTCGTCGATCTGAGTGGCCAGGCTCCTGGCCTCTGCATGACCCGGAAGATCAATCAGGACCTTTTCGACACGCTCCCGAGCCTCGAGATAATTGTGCTGATTAAACTCTTCGACAGCTTCTATCAATAGGAGGTTCATGGTGTCTGTGTCGGGTGATTCAAGATGGGCGATGATGCTGGAGAGATCAATATTGGATTGGTCACTGATCAACTGCTCCTGCAGTGCGACCCCGGGAGCGAATGTTGGATCGAGGCGGAGAACAAACTCCAGCCCGATCAGGGCCTCGTTGGACAAACCATCCTGGATTTTGGTGACCACTTGGCGAAATGCGGACATAACCCGCTCTTGCGCCTGGGCAGAGAGTTCCGGGTTGCCTGGATACGTCATGGGTTCGATGGTATCTCTGGATTCCAAAACGGTCAATTCTCTTTGGGTTGGGAGGGGGGCTGAGGAACTACAGCGCCAAAGAGAGTAATACGTGCTCGAGAGCCTTGTCCTTCACGGTTTCCAATTTCAAACACGCCGTCATGATCCCGGACAATGCGGTCGACGATGGCCAG
Organism: Holophagae bacterium; assembly: GCA_030618605.1. Lineage (GTDB taxonomy): Bacteria > Acidobacteriota > Thermoanaerobaculia > Thermoanaerobaculales > Sulfomarinibacteraceae > DAOWGJ01. Next base: position 17,386 of record JAUXDC010000017.1, read on the forward strand.
GCCCATGCCTGAACCCCGCCCCTTGGTCGAAAAGAACGGTTGGGTCAGAACCTGCACATCCTCCGTTGGGAGCCCGGACCCACTGTCGAGGATCTCGAGTATGGCGCTGGTGTCTTCGGCCCATGCATGAACGTCAATGCGTCCCGGCCCCGAGATGGCCGCAGCCGCGTTGTCGATGAGATTGACCAGAGCCTGTCGAAACGGCACCGGATCCACCATGGCCCAGAGAGGCTCTTCCGGCAACTCCGTGACAACCGCCAACCCTGGCCGAAAATCCTCATACAGGGCCGCCGTCTCATCGACCAGACGGTTGATCGACCATGGTTGCGGAGTGACGGTGGGCATTTGCGCATACTGGTGAAAGGCGTTGACAAGGTCCTGGAGTCCGGAGACATGGGCGATAATCGCCTCACAACTGGACGAGAGAATGTGCTCAAGGTCTCCACCCAGGCCGGCGACTCGCCGTTGTACACGCTCGGCGGCCAACCGGATCGGTGTCAGGGGGTTCTTGATCTCATGGGCGATCCGTTGGGCAACCTCACTCCATGCCGCCTGACGCTGTGCCGCGACCAACTCGGTCAGATCATCCATGGCGACCACTGAACCACCGCCGGCAAGGGGGCGGCGGGAGACCTCGACATGGCAGGTTTCACCATCGACCGTCAGATCGATTTCCAGCCGCTGTCGGTGGTGGTCAGGGCTTTCAAGATACAGGCGCAGTTCCTCGAGGCCGGGTGTCTTCAATAGACCGACAGGTTGCCAGGTTCGTTGCCACGGCGTATGCCCCAGCATAACGGCAGCAGCGGCATTGGGCCGAAATTGGGCATTGTCCGGGCTCAGTGTCAGGACTCCCGTGGGGATTGTCGCCAGCAGGGTGGCCAGTTCCTGGTTTGAGGACATAATCTCCTGCTCGGTCGCCCGGACGCGGCGGACCATTGCATTGAAGGAGTCCACCAAAACCTCGACCTCATCCGAAGCGGGGGCGACAACCTCTTCCAGGGCATCGCCTTCGGCCACCCGTCGGGTGGCATCAACGACGGCGAGGAGCGGTTCGGTGAATCGCCTCGAGAGATACAGCCCGAGCCAGACGGTAGAAAACAGAAGGAGCAGGGTCACCGAAAGGAAGACCAGAATTGTGGTAGCCGTAACCGTGCCCTGTTGAGCCTTCATTTCTTGAAACTGGGCGTCCGCATCGGTTGCCCTTTGAAGGTGAAGGAGAAGGTTGCTGGGGAGGATTGCCCCGACAACCAGGTGTTTATTGTCCGTGCCGACCGGGGTCCACGCCCTGATAAGGAGGCCTCCTCGCCATCGATCGACGCGAACCCCTTGAATTTCGAGTTCCGACCATCGAAGCTCCGGTACAGGCGCCGGAATCTTCCGGGGATCGGCAACGGCTTCAATCAGAACGTCACCGTCGAAAAGGGCCAGAAGATCGACGGCCATCACTCGCTGGAGGTCGGCCAGAGAGGTGTTTCGTGGTCCTTTTTCCAATTCTGCGGCTGCGATGGCCGCCTGGCGCTCCAGCCGTTCTTCAATCGTCTCCCGAAGTTCGACTGCGAGGTCCCGGCCTCCTCGGAGAATATTCTCGACAGGCGAAGAGAACCAGCGGTCAATTGAGTGCTGGAGCAGATTTGTGGCAATCAGGAAAATAAAAATCACCGGCACAAAGGTCAAGACGATGTAGGTCAGGATCAATTTCGTTCTAAAACGGGCGCCGAGGATGCCGGCGCGACGCTCCAGCAAAAGCTTGATCAAGCTCCGAACAATAATGAAGGAGAGCACCAGGATTAAAGAAACATCGAGATACCAGAGAACGAAAAGAAGCAGGCGGTTGGTCAACTCCTGAGAGGAGGCCGCCTGAGTTCGCTGGGAGAGAAAAAAGGCCCCGGCCGACAGGAGAAGCAGGACGGAAAAAACGGTAAGGAGAAAGCGATTCTCCTTCCGAAACCGATACCAGGACCGGAAGTCAACCCGCATTTCTCACCAGTTTTCGTCGCGAGGCGCGAAAGACGTAGTGAGATGCGGTGTTTTCGCGGGATGAGCAAATGAGGCATAGTTCGCACTATGTTGATTGAGCGAATTCAAGAAAACACCACAGATTGTTGCGTATTTCGCTCCGTAGCAGACCATTGGTGAGAAATACGGGCTGAGGGGCATGGCGTCAGCCGGAGTCCGCCTGAGGGGCTGTACTCGGCGCCTCGGCCCCGACTGGGTCCTGGATGACGGGAACCGTTACCCAGTCTGTGCCTTCCCGATCAGGGAACACCAACCACGTCGTCGATGTCGAAAAGACGGCACGGGCTCGAAGATAGAGCCGATCCAGTTTCTTGAAATCATCACGAAGGACCAGTTGAACCGGTGGTGGGGCTCTCAACCAGGTGACGGCATCGTTCATGGTGTCAACTTCCTTTGAGTCAACAACGATCTCATCGAGGAGCAATTCGCAACGGTACCTGCCGGTGATGGGGTCAAAAGAGGCCTGGCTGGTTAATTCACCCTTCCAAATGCGGCCGTCCCACCAAAAGGCCCGTCTCGAACGGACTCGGAGGGGATATATCACCCGGACAACGCCCCCCGACGGAAGAGCGTCCATGAACACATCCGGAAGCGGAACATTGAGTTGCAATCGGACATCCAGGGATTGATGCTCCGGTGAGATGTGGGCGGTCAACGGGGCAGGCACTATCAGGGTCGCCGCCACGGCAAGAGAAAACAACGAAATCATTGAACCGATATTATCACCCAATCAAGCCGTTCAGGGGTGAGTTCATTGCCTCTTGGGCGGATTTCCCGTAGGATCGAGGCCAGGATTGAGAATATGGCCGTTACGTTACAGGGTTGGACGCCGGAAATAGAGCGATCATTCAAGGAAACGTTGTTTCGTTTCCTCGAGGAGGTCAACAGTACGAAGGCCGCGCTGTACCTGCTGGCCCCGGAAGGTACCTACCTCTTGGTCACCCAGTACGGTTTCGGCCGCCGGGAGGCCCTGGCCGCCCGATATGATGCCCGGTCGTCACTCGTGCTCAAGGCACGCGAGATCAGGGACAGGCCTCTGATTGTCAACCACCGGGATGAGAGTCCGGAACTCTTCGACATTCTCAATACAGCAGGAAGCGAACACATGCTGCTGACGCCGTTGTATGGAGACAGTCGCCTCGTGGGTTTTGTCGATGCTCGGGACAAAGGGCGGAAACGCTCCTTTGTTGACGACGATGAAAAGACGGCACGATCCATCGCTGCGGACCTGTTGAAGTTGGCGCGGTTGACCGGAGTTATTGAGGATTTAACGCAAGAGGTGCCCCCTGAGTCCGTAATGGAAGAGATTTCTCCTGTGCTGCACCTCCCGGTTCCAGTGGTGGCTGTCGGAGCAGTTCTGGACCAGACCGGACTGGAGCAACTGTACCGTTGTTTTACGGCTGAGGTATCGCGAGAGCCGGAGATTGCCCTGGCGGCCTTGACGATGGCGGACGGATCCGGTGTGGGTTCAAAGGTGATCATTGCCGACGAACTGGGTGCCGATGACATGGATCCTTTGTTTCATCATCAAGCCGATGCACTGAGATCCAAGGGCTTGGACCCACCCGGACCAGACTCATGGTCGGTTCAGGCTGTCACACGGGATGACCAGAGACGGGAGATCGGCCCGCAGGTCGTCGGAGCGGCGGTCCTGGTCTTCAGTGAAGGCTGGGCCGTCGTCGTCGGTGCCGTTGGTTGTGCCGAAAGTGGTTCCGTGCCCCGAATGATGCATCGGCTGGGCCGGAGAGCCCGTGAAATCACCACACAATCGGTCATACGTTTTTCTCGAAATCGACTTGCTCGTGGCCTCCTGCGACCGCCGGGCCGGGAGTTCATCCATCTCGAGAGACACGCCCTTTCGGTTTCTCGCCTGTCGTGGTTAATGGCCCGGGATCTTGGGCTTCCCCGGGTACAGTGCGAGACCACGGCGCTTGCCGGCCTTCTTCATGATGTCGGCATGTTGGACCTGGATTATGAGCGACTCTATCGAATGAAGGCGCCCGGACCCGAAGAGCGACAGACCTTCCGAAACCATGTCATTGAGGGCGAACGCATCGTCGCCGAAGCGGGATTGGGTGAGATCAAGAAAGCAATCAGACACCACCATGAGCGATGGGACGGCGGTGGGTATCCGGACGGATTGGCTGGGGAAGCCATCCCCCTGCTCGCCAGGATCGTGCACGTGGCCGAAGTCTGGAACGTCCTGACCTCCTCGGAAAGCTATCGACGTCCGGTGACGCCTGAACGAGCAGTCGAGACCATGCAGTCGGAAGGAAATCGCCAGTTCGATTCGCGGGTGGTGGACGCCCTGCTCCGGGTCGTCTAAGGTGGCCGACCGCCAACGAAAAGTCATAGCCACCAACCGGAAGGCCAGACATGACTATCACCTTCTGGAGACGGTAGAGGCCGGTATCGAGTTGGTCGGCACCGAGGTCAAGGCCATTCGAGCCGGCAGAATCAACCTCAAGGAGGCCCACGTGGACTTCAAGGGAGGCGAAGCGTTTCTGGTGGGGTGCCACATCAGCCCCTACGAACATGCCGGCTACTCGGGACACGACCCCTTGAGACGCCGGCGCCTCCTGTTGGAAAAGCGACAGATTCTCCGCCTGGCGTCCAAGGTTGTGGAAAAGGGCCTGACCGTCGTACCGATCGAAGTCGTTCTTGACGGGAACTGGATCAAGGTGCGGGTGGCTCTCGCCCGAGGCAAGCAGCTCCATGACAAGAGGGAGACCCTGAGGCAACGGACATTGGATCGAGAAGCCGACCAGGCGATGAAAGAGAGAGACTCCTGAGCTGAGTGATTCTCAACGGAGAGAATACAAGCCGTCTCTTCCCGGTTGGATATCCAGGGGTCCGGCCGGGCCTCAAGGGAGTTTGAGACATGGACCATGAGCCGACCGGCATTCGTGACGAGATCGTCATACGAGGCGCGAGGGAACACAACCTCGCGAATATCGACGTATCGATTCCCAGGAATCGACTGGTCGTCATCACCGGAGTCTCGGGGTCCGGCAAGAGTTCCCTGGCGTTTGACACCCTCTTTGCTGAAGGACAGCGACGCTATGTCGAAAGTCTGTCGGCCTACGCCCGGCAGTTTCTGGATCAGATGGAGAAGCCCGACGTCGATTTGATCGAAGGTCTTTCCCCCGCCATTTCGATCGAACAGAAGACCACGTCAAAAAACCCACGCTCGACCGTCGGAACCGTCACCGAGATTCACGATTATCTGCGGCTGCTGTGGGCCTCGATCGGCGTTGCGCATTGCCCGGTGCACCATACGCCGATCCAATCTCAGACCGTTGACCAGATGGTCGATCGGATCCTGACCCTGCCTGACGGCAGCCGGTTTTTGGTCCTGGCGCCCCTGATCAGGGATCGCAAAGGTGAACACCGAAAAATGTTCGAGCAGATGGGGCGGGAGGGCTTCGTTCGGGCCCGGGTTGACGGCGAAGTTGTCGAAATCGCCGAAAGACCCGAACTGGACAAGAAACAAAAACATACGATCGAGGTGGTGATCGACCGTCTCTCCGTCCGGGAGGGCGTCGAGAGCCGTTTGGCCTCATCCCTGGAGACCGCACTCAAGGTTGGTCAGGGCCTGGTCCGGGTCGCCGTTGACGGCCATCCGGAGATCCAACTCTCGTCGCTCCTGGCCTGTTTGGAGTGTGGTTTTTCTCTGTCCGAGGTTTCGCCGCGCCTTTTCTCCTTCAACTCGCCACAGGGAGCGTGTCCGAAGTGCTCGGGCCTGGGATTTTTGAGAGAGATCGACCCCGAGAAACTGGTGCTGGACCCAACGCGGTCGATCGCCGCCGGATGCCTCGCCACCGTGACCAATGGCGGCGCCTCGTGGTTTGGTCGGTTGTTGGGCCAACTGGGAACGTCCCTCGGTTTTGACCTGAGGACGCCGTGGCGGGATCTTCCCGAAGCTGTTCGCCGCCTGATTCTCTTCGGGTCCGATGACGAGTTCGATTTCGTATGGGAGGGTAAAAAGGGCGCCTATCGTTTCCGGGACCGACTGGAAGGACTGGTCCCGAGGATCGAGAGGCGGTATGGCGAGACGGCCTCGGAAGAAATTCGGCGAGAGCTCGAGCGCTATATGTCATTTACCACCTGTTCGTCGTGTAACGGCGCGCGCCTTCGACCCGAGTCTCTGGCGGTCCTCGTCGACGGCGCCGGCATCTCTGAGGTGTCGGCCATGCCGATTCACCGGACTCGGGCCTGGTTTGCCGACATCAGCCTGTCCGGCCGGGATGAGAAAATCGCGACCAAGGTCTTGCGGGAGATCCGAGACCGCTTGATGTTCCTGGAGTCGGTCGGCCTTGAATACCTGAGCCTCGACCGGATGGCGGGTACTTTGTCCGGGGGAGAAAGTCAGCGAATTCGACTGGCGACCCAGGTAGGTTCGAAGCTGATGGGCGTGCTGTACGTTCTCGATGAGCCCTCGATCGGCCTTCACCAGCGGGACAACCAACGGCTCTTGAACACCCTCTTCGGCATGCGGGATCTCGGCAACACCGTGGTCGTGGTCGAACATGACGAAGAGTCCATTCGCCAGGCGGATTGGGTGATCGACATGGGTCCTGGCGCCGGCCGCCATGGCGGCAAGGTGGTGGCTCAGGGCCCCCTGGAGGCAATTCTGGAGGCCCCTGAGAGCCTGACCGGTCGATATTTATCCGGCGTGGAGGCGATTCCTGTTCCTGCCGACCGAAGCTCGGGCATCGGCCGAGACCTGGTGGTACGCGGCGCGCGTGAACACAACCTCAAAGACATCGACGTCGCCTTTCCCTTGGGGTGCTTGATCTGCGTCACCGGTGTTTCCGGGTCGGGGAAGTCAACGCTCGTCAACGAGATCCTCCACAAGGCTGTTGCGCGCGAAGTCTACGGGACAATGGCCCGACCCGGAAGGCACGGCACCGTTGAAGGGGCCGAGAATTTAGACAAGGTCATCGCCATCGACCAAAGCCCCATCGGGCGTACGCCCCGATCCAATCCGGCGACCTATACCAAGGTCTTCGACCCGATCCGCTCCTTGTTTGCGGGAACCACCGAGGCCCGGGCACGAGGCTACAAGCCGGGGAGATTCAGCTTCAACGTCAAGGGAGGACGGTGCGAGGCCTGCCAGGGGGCAGGACAGGTTCGTATCGAAATGCACTTTCTTGCCGACGTCTTCGTCACCTGTGATGTCTGCCACGGTTCACGCTACAACCGGGAAACCCTGGAGGTCCGCTACAAGGGACTCAACATCGCCGAAGTGCTCGACCTGACTATCGACCAGGCGCGCGAGGTCTTCGATCCTGTGCCCAAGGTCAAGCGGGTCCTCGATACCCTGACCGCCGTCGGACTGGGATATATCCACCTCGGACAGGCTGCGACGACCCTTTCGGGCGGTGAGGCCCAGCGCGTCAAGCTCTCGAGAGAGCTGGCCAAGAGGGCGACCGGGACGACTCTCTACCTCTTGGACGAGCCGACCACCGGCCTTCATTTTGACGACGTCCGGCGACTGCTCGGCGTTCTCCGGGCCCTGGTTGATCGAGGCAATACCGTCGTCGTCATCGAACACAACCTCGACGTCGTCAAGGTCGCCGACTGGATCATCGATCTGGGACCCGAGGGAGGTGATGGTGGCGGCACCCTGGTTGCTGCCGGAACCCCCGAGCAGGTTGCTGCCTGCGAGACGTCGTATACGGGTGCGTATCTGCGGGAGATGCTCTAGCAATTCGTCGAACGAATTGCAGGCGGCCCTTCGGGCCGAGGGGAGCAGGATTGAATGGTTGGTATACTGAAGGTGTGAGCCCAACCGTATTCCGGCACGGTCCGTTCCGTTTCTTTTTCTTTTCGCGGGAAGAGGCGCGGATGCACATTCATGTGATCTCCCGGAGGGAGAGGCAAAGTATTGGATCGAGCCGGAAATTGAGTTGGCTCGTAACCACGGATTCAGCTTGCGAGACCTCAACAGGCTTCGTCAGTTGATAAAGGAGCACGAAGATGTCATCAGTGGCGCCTGGGCCGAATATTTCGGAGACTGAAGTCACCAATGTCTCCCTGCATGGTCTGTGGGTGATTGTTGATGACGAAGAACTCTTTCTGCCATATGACGATTTTCCGTGGTTCAAGAAGGCCAGCATCGAGGCCGTTTTGAATTTGGAACGTCCTCAACCGCACCACCTTTACTGGCCGGATCTCGATGTTGATCTTTCGATCGATTCAATCCGGAATCCTGAACGTTTTCCGCTTCAAGCAAAACGGTTGCTGAAGAAACAGTAGGTCATCCTAACCGGAAGGCCGGGCCAGGAATCCAGTGACCGAACCAGTGACAGCTTCAGGCACCACGACAGCTGGCGGAGTCAGAAACCGACCGGTACCAATTCTGGGCCTTTGACTTTTTGTTCCCTGATACACTCGATCCGAGGCTCCATGGCCTTCATCGAGAAACAAGTTGACAATGGATGTGACATAACGAGATCCGTCAACATTCCTATTCTCAACACTTTAGGATCCGTATCAACC
>JAUXDC010000154.1 GCA_030618605.1 Holophagae bacterium
GAAACCAAAAAATCTAAGGCTCAATCCCCCCGCCGCTTCCGACCACCCTTGGGCAGCCGGCCCTCGTGCATCAACGCCCGGCGGAGGATGAACTCCACCTGGGCGTTGACCGACCGCAGGTCGTCCCGCGCCCAACGCCTGAGTGCGTCGAGGACCTCGGGATCGACCCGCATGAGAAATGGTTCGCGCTTTTTCACGTCGGGCTAGGTGTAAAGCGATCCTGTGTTGACAACCGGCTGAGTGTGGCGGTCGCTGCACAGCACGACCAGCAGGTTGGAGACCATGGCAGCGCGGCGCTCGTCGTCGAGCTCAACGATGTGCTGTTCGGCCAATTGATTGAGGGCCATCTCCACCATCCCAACCGCCCCCTCGACGATCTTGGTCCGCGCCGCAACGACGGCCTGGGCCTGTTGCCGCTGGAGCATGGCTGCGGCAATCTCGGGAGAGTAGGCGAGATGGCTAATCCGGGCCTCGATCACCTTGACCCCTGCCTTGCCCAGCCGCTCCTGGATGTCACCTTCGAGCTGGCCGCAGATATCGTCGGGATTGCCGCGCAGCGAGACCTCGTGGTCTTCACTGTCGTAGGGGTGGCGGCTTGCCAGGCTTCGCAGGGCGGCCTCGCTCTGGACCGCGACGAAGTCCTCGAAGTCATCCACCTCGAAGAGCGCCTCGGCGGTGTTGACCACCCTCCAGACCACCACGGCCGAGATCTCGATGGGGTTGCCGTCACGGTCGTTGACCTTGGAGGGCCGCCCCGAGGTCCGGGTCGCCTTCTGCAGCACCTTGCCGGTCTCGCTCCTCTGCTCGGGGGTGTGAACCGATCCGGTCTCGAAGTTCCGTACACGCAGCGAGATCTTCTTCTTCGAGAAGAACGGATTGACCCAGAAAAAGCCTGACTTCAATACCGAGCCCTTGTAGGTGCCGAAGAGCAGGAGCACCCGCGCCCGGTTGGGTGCGATGGCCATGTAGCCGAAAAGGCAAATGAACGCTGTGACGAAGAGTAGAACGCCGAACACGATCCTGAGGATGAAGCCTGGACCACCGGCGTGGTTGACGCCGACCAGGCCCGTGATGAAGAGAAAGGGGCCGGCAACCGCCAGTGCGATGTTGACGATCAGTGGGAACCAACCCGAGACTGGACTGTATGTTTTTTCCTGGACCATTTGAAACCTCCTTCTATGATGTCACTATGATATCACGTTGAAATCACGAAAAGGTTTCAAAATTTTCGCAATGCCAGCCCCAAAGCGCGTGATGCGTGTACCTGGAACCGATATTCCAGCGCCGGCCTTCGATCGAAGGTATGCTCGTTTGTGCCGGGAGGCTGAAAGCAACAATTGCCGGGAAAAATCACTCTTGCCACAACCATCGCCCTGCCGACGGTCGCGGTCGGTCTGGTCCTTGGTGGTGTGCCGCCCGCCTCGGCCCCATTTGTCGAGCATTCCGCAGAGATCATTGCGATCTTCTCCCTGATCCTCGGGTGGCGGTTTCGCCGGAGTCGTCTGATCCTTGCCACCGTGGGGCTGGCACTCGCCAACTACCTCATTCGAACCTCGTTGAGTGGGGAAATCAATGCCGGGTTTGGTCCCTCGGTGGCGGCCCTCTCGATTGTCCTTCCGTTGAATCTTGCCATCATCGGCCTTCTCCCGGAAAGGAAGGTATCGAGTTGGAGTACGCTGGCTTTTCTGGCCGGCATCGCAGCTCAGCCATTCCTCATCAGCCGACTCCTGGCCTTGGCCGAGAGCCGAAGCGACTTCGCACTGTCGTACCAGGTGATGACGACACCTCACGCCGGCCACCTGGCCTTTCTTGTAGCCACCGTTTTCACTCTTGTCGTCTTCATCATCAGACGGGGGGTCTTCGAGTTGGGATTATTCGGCGTGCTCGGCTCCTGTGCTCTCGGACTCTTCGGTTGGCCTGGAGTCTTCGAGACAACCCTCTTTTTTGGCACCGCCCAGCTCGTGTTGCTTTTCGGACTGATTGAGGACTCGTACGAACTTGCCTTCGTCGACAGCCTCACAGGCCTCGCCGGGAGACGGGCCTTTGACGAGGCCCTGGGTGGACTGGGCGGTAACTACACCCTCGCCATGATCGATATCGATCGCTTCAAGCGATTTAATGATCGCTATGGTCATGAAGCAGGTGACCAGGCGTTACGAATGGTGGCCCAGTGTCTTCAAAAAACCGGAGGAAGGGCCGCGGTCTACCGATATGGGGGTGAGGAGTTCGCAGCGGTGTTCCCCGCTTTGTCCGTCACCGAGGCCCGGAAACACCTCGAAGAGGTTCGGAGGCTCATCGCCAACCGCACCTTCAGCATCCGCTCACCGAAACGTCCCAAAAAGAAGCCTGATCAGCCGAAGGCGCCGAAAAAGAATCCGGCGCAGGCAAAACTGACCATCAGCATCGGCGCTGCCGGGCCATCCGCACGTCGACCGAAAAGTGATGATGTTCTCCGTGCCGCCGATCGGGCCCTCTACCGAGCCAAAAGGGCCGGCCGAAACAGGCTTGTCACAGCCTGAGATGCCCCAATTTCTGACCTGAAAAGGTACACGGCACATGAATCTAGCGTTTCGAGCCGATGCGGAGACCAGCGGTAACTCCTCGCCCTGCTCGGACGGTACCTTGAAACGGAATCCACCAAAGAAGTCCCGAAACTCTCCAGACTTGCCAGAACGTGTACGAGTTTCTAGTTTTGGTGGTGATAATCGTGCGGAGAAGCACATCATGCAATTCGTCCAACGAATTGCTGGCGGAGGGAAAGTCCGCCAGATTTCTCTCGAAAAGCATTATAAGTCAGGTAGTTGCAAACACCATGATGTTGGCAGCCCATCTTTTCGCCCCTCTTTCAATCAACCCCCTTTTGACAAAGGTCGGCCAATTGGTGGCACCATTTTTTCGATCACCCTCAATATTCGAAATCCCTTGCCAAGCATGCCCGAAACATGTATAAAATCACAAGTCTCGGAGAAGTTTATCAATGAAGCCTGACGCATTCTTGGCCTGTCACAGTCTCTTCACCCGTGAGGAGCTCGTCGCTGCCCTCAAGGGGAGGCGGCCCGCAACGATCGATGCCCACCTGGCCAGGTGGCGGCGTCAGGGCCGCATCGAACGGGTCAAGAACGGATTGTACGTTCGGCGTGATCGAGAGGGTGTTGGCGCGCACCGGCCTCTACCCGACTTCATCGCCCTTGCTTCCCGAATGGCGCCCGACGCGGTCGTCGCGTACCACACCGCTCTGGAGGCCCACGGGTGTGCCCAGAGCCTTTTTGATCGGCTGACCTTCGTCTCCTGGACGAGAACCAAACCGGTCGAGTTCATGGGTCGCCGGCTGACGCCGGTTCGGCCGAGGGCCCCCTTGTTTGAAAAATACGGCGCTGAGGCATGGGTTGAGAGGCTGGATCGTTCCGGTTTGGAGGTTCGAGTCACCAACCTGGAACGAACCACGGTGGATGTACTCGATCGCCCTTCCCTGTCCGGCGGCATTGAGGAGGTGTGGCGTTCACTTGCCGGTCTCCCGGCTGTTGATCCTGAAGCGCTGCTCAACTATGTGCGGGTCCTGGATAACCGAACCCTGGCTGCGCGGGTCGGCTACTTCCTGGAGATGCGACGTGAGGATCTCGCCATACCCGCGTCGGTACTCGAAGAGTTGCAATCCCTGGTCCCAAACCATCCCGTCCACCTGGACCGTGCACTTGGCGGCAGGTTGAACTCAAACTGGCGGCTCATTGTCCCCGACGAGTTGATTGAAGAGCACCAGAAGGGAGACGTGTGATCACCCGCCGCCAGGTGGAGAAGGTAGCCGCGGAGAGCGGCTTTCGTCCCGACTCTGTGGAAAAGGTGTTGCACCTGTGTGCCATCCTCGGGAGGCTCGACCGTCACCCGACCACCCGCGAGGCTTGGCTGCTCAAGGGCGGCACGGCACTAAACCTGCTGCACCTCGATGTACCGCGGATGTCGGTGGATATCGATCTGAACTATGTCGGCGCCATCGACAGGGAAGCGATGTTAACGGCCCGACCGGACTTCGAGGCCGCTCTGGTCGCGGTTTGCGAACGTGAGGGCTGCACCGTGAAGCGCGCGCCCAGCGAACACGCCGGCGGGAAGTTCCGTCTTCGTTTCGTCAGCGTGATCGGCGGGTCTCAGAACCTCGAGGTTGACGTGAACTACGTGGCCCGTGTGCCGTTGCTGGGATCTGAGCGGATGACAGCCCGGTTTCCCCGGGATGAGCCCATAGAGGTACCGACGCTCCCGCTGGTTGAGCTGGCGGCAGGCAAGTTCACGGCATTGATGCAACGTTCCGCCGCCCGCGACTCGTTCGACGCTGCGAATCTGTTGCGGTTGAAGCCCGGGCTCCTGGACAACGACGGTTTTAGATTGGCCTTCGTCTGCAATATAGCGGGCGGACGAACCGACCCCCGGGATCTCGTCCCCAAGGACCTCGTACCCGATTCGACCGCACTCAGACAGCAACTGCTCCCTATGTTGCAGGTGGGTGCCGACGAAACGGTGTCCGACCCGGAGGAGATTCGTGACCGGCTCGTCCGCGAGCTGAAAAACGTGGCCGAACGTCTGATCGATTGGTCGCCCTCCGAACGTCACTTTCTCGACCGGCTCCACGACGAAGGCGAGGTGGACGCTTTGATTCTTTCCAGTGACCCGGCGCTCCGGGAGCGAATCCAGACGCAACCGATGCTCCTTTGGAAGGCACAGAATGTCCGTAATTTCCGTGGGAGGCCATGATCATAGCCCATGCAATTTGTCGGACAAATTGCTGGCGGAGGGAAAGGGATTCGAACCCTTGGAGACTTGCACCTCACTGGTTTTCAAGACCAGCGCCTTCGACCACTCGGCCATCCCTCCGTGTCGAACCAGGCCCGGATGGGGATCCGGGCTGGAGGACACTTTACAGGTAACGGGGGAATACGTACAATACCGATCCCACTCGGTGAGGTGCTGGAGTGGTCGAACAGGGCCGCCTGCTAAGCGGCTGTCCGTGGAAACGCGGACCGAGGGTTCGAATCCCTCCCTCACCGCCATACGATTCACGCCGCCTTCGGGGCGGCGTTTTTTGGAGAGTTTCATGAGTGATACCGTCAGAACACGAATTGCGCCCTCACCTACGGGGGATCCCCACGTCGGCACGGCCTACGTCGCCTTGTTCAATTACGCTCTCGCCAAGAAGCACGGCGGCCAGTTCATTCTTCGCATCGAAGATACCGACCGGGTCCGGTCCAACACGGCCAGCGAGGAAATGATCTTCAAGGCTTTGCGATGGCTGGGTCTCGAATGGGATGAAGGCCCTGATGTCGGTGGCCCTTTCGGGCCCTACCGGCAGAGTGAACGGTCAGAGATCTATACAGCGCACGTCGAGAAACTGGTGGCCTCGGGAGATGCCTACCCGTGTTTTTGCACTCGGGAGCGCTTGGATGAACTGAGGGCACACCAGCGTGAGAACAAGCTGTCCCTTGGCTATGACGGCCATTGCCGCTCGGTAGCGCCTGAAGAGGCCGCTTCCCGGCGTTCAGCCGGCGAAGATCACGTCATCCGTCTGGCGATGCCGGACGAGGGCGAGAGCACGGTCATCGACCTATTGAGGGGCGAGATCACAATTGACAACGCCCAGGTCGATGACCAGGTACTCGTCAAGTCGGACGGCTTCCCAACCTACCATTTGGCCAATGTGGTTGACGACCATTTGATGGGCATCACCCACGTGATCCGGGCCGAGGAGTGGATCTCCTCCCTGCCCAAGCATGTTCGCCTGTACGAGGCCTTCGGCTGGGATCTGCCGGTCTTCTGCCACCTGCCCCTGCTGCGCAACGCCGACAAGTCAAAGATCTCCAAGCGCAAGAACCCAGTCAGCCTCAATCATTTCAAGCGCGCCGGCTTTCTGCCGGAGGCCATGCTCAATTACCTGGCCCAGATGGGCTGGACGATGCCGGATGAGCGCGACCAGTTTTCGCTTGATCAGTTCATCTCCGAGCTGACTCTTGAGCGGATTTCCCTGGGTGGTCCGGTCTTTGATCTGCAGAAGCTGACGTGGCTCAATGGCAAATACCTGCGCGACCTCGAGGTCCCGGAAATCCTCGAACGTCTCAAGACCCAGTGGCTGTCGGATGAATACCTCCTGAAGGTGCTGCCGCTGGCGCACGAGCGCATCGAGACCTTGCAGGACTTCTTCGCCTATGCCGGTTTCTTTTTCACCGGTGATGTCGAATACGACGAAGCTGCACAGAAGAAGCTCGTGGCGAAGGGACGCACCGGCCCCCAGACGGCCAAACTTCTCCGGCAACTGCTTGAGGACTTCATCGATCCATTGCTCGAATGGACGGTTGAGAGCGTCGAGGATGCCCTTCGCCGGTTCTGTGAAAAACACGAGGTCACGGCGAAAGAGATTTTTATGCCTGTGCGCATTGCCGTCACCGGATGCTCGGCAACGCCACCCCTGTTCGACACGATGGAGGTGTTGGGCAAGGAGGTCTGCCGCAGCCGGATGCGAAAAGCGATCGAGGTCCTGAGGAGCATCAAATGACCGATGAAACAACCGTAACCAAGGGAAGCCCTGAAAGTCTGGACTTCATCAGGCGCCAAGTTGCCGAGGACGTCGAGGCCGGTGTCAACGGCGGACGAGTCCTGACCCGCTTCCCACCCGAGCCCAACGGCTACCTCCACATCGGCCACGCCAAGGCGATCTGCATCAGCTACGGCATCGCTCAGGAGTATGGTTTCACACCCAATTTGCGGTTCGACGACACCAATCCGATCAAGGAAGAGGACGAGTACGTTGAGGCGATCAAGCGGGATATTGCCTGGCTGGGCTTCGACTGGGGCTCAAACGAGTTCTTCGCATCGGATTATTTCGGTCAACTCTTCGTGTGGGCGGAACTCCTGATCACGAAGGGCAAAGCCTTCGTCTGTGATCTGTCGGGCGATGAGATCAGAGCGACCAGGGGCACCTTGACTGAGGTCGGCAGCCCCAGCCCCTTTCGGGATCGGTCGGTCGAAGAGAACCTCGATCTCTTCCGGCGCATGAAGGCCGGTGAGTTTCCCGACGGCAGCCGAACGCTCAGGGCCAAGATCGATATGGCGGCGCCCAACCTCAATCTGAGGGACCCGGTGATGTACCGAATTCTGCATGCCGAACACCATCGGACCGGGGCCGAATGGTGCATCTACCCGATGTATGACTGGGCTCACGGCCAGTCGGATGCCATCGAGAGGATCACGCACTCCTTGTGCTCGTTGGAATTTGAAAACCACCGGCCGCTCTATGACTGGTACCTCGCAGCGATCGGCATCGAGGAAGGCCCTCGACAAATCGAGTTTGCCCGTCTCAACCTCAGCTACACCCTGATGTCCAAGCGAAAACTCCTGCAATTGGTCGAGGAGGGCCTCGTCAACGGCTGGGACGACCCACGAATGCCGACGCTTTCGGGTCTTCGTCGTCGGGGCTTCACGCCGGAGAGTATTCGGACCTTCGCCGAAAAGGTCGGGGTCGCCAAGAGGGACAGCGTTGTCGACATCGCCTTGCTTGAGTGGGCCGTTCGTGACCACCTCAACACCACCGTGCCCAGGGTGATGGGTGTGCTCCGGCCGCTCAAGGTGGTTATTGAGAACTACCCCGAGGATCAGGTGGATGAGTTTGACGCGCCCTACCTGCCCGACGATCACGAGCGTATGGGCTCCCGCAAGGTGCCCTTCTCGCGGGAGATCTGGGTCGAGCAGTCGGACTTCATGGAGGAGCCTCATCGGAAATTCTGGCGTCTTGCGCCGGGCAGAGAGGTCCGCCTCCGCTGGGCCTACCTGGTGACGTGTACCGGTGTGGTCAAGAATGACCAGGGTGAGGTCGTCGAGGTCCGGTGTAGCTACGACCCCGAGAGCCGTGGGGGCAGCGCCCCCGACGGGCGCAGGGTCAGGGGAACGATCCACTGGGTCTCGGCCCGGCACGCTCTCGACGCCGAAGTCAGGCTCTACGACCGGTTGTTCGTCGACGCCAATCCGGGCGCTGGGGGGGGCGATTTCAGGGAGCAGCTCAATCCGGAAAGTCTTGAGGTCTTGACCGACTGCAAGGTCGAACCCAGCCTGGCCTCAGCCGAAGGGGAACATCGGGTGCAGTTCGAGCGCCAGGGCTACTTCATTACGGATATGGTCGACCATCGACCCGACAAGCCGGTCTTCAACCGGACCGTACCCCTGAGGGATTCCTGGGCGAAGATTGTGAAGAAAAAGGGGTAGGGGCGCTGAGCGCCTTGGCGTTACCGATTGCAGCTCTGAGCGCGGTCCGTATTGGCCTCTTGAGTTCATGGTTTGGCTTCAGGCGGATTGAGCGGCCAATCCGGCCACGCCCAGAGCGAAAAGCGCTTCGCGCTGGTAGTTGAAAAGGCTATCCCTGAGACCGCCCACCCACATCGATACACTGTTGAATTGTGGAGGCGGGCGTCTCGCCCGCCGGGCTGGTTTTTTCTATCCCCCGGTGCGCGAATGCGCACCTTTAGCGAGAACTGCGATCTGGATTGGCTTCGACAGGGCTTTAATTGATAACCACCATCAGCGGCCAATCCAGATCGCAGTTCTCGCTTCAGAACCGCTTCAACACCTCGAGCGCCTCGTTGGCATCCGCTTCGGTATGCGCAGCATTGATCTGCACGCGGATGGTGTCGTCTCCCTTGGGTACGACAGGGAAGGCCAGGCCGACGACAAGGACGCCGTTGTCGAAGAAGTGGCGTACAAGGGCCTTGGTGCGTTCGGTGTCGCGCACCAAAAGGGGTACAACCGCATGGGGTCCCGGAATGCTCTCCCATCCGAGGTCGGTGATGCCCTGACGGAATTGGGCTGTTCGAGCGCGGAGGTGGGTCAGCAGGTCAAGGCCCTCTGGGCTATCGGTAATTTCCAGCGCCTTCGAGGCGGCGGCACAGTCGGCGAC
>JAUXDC010000099.1 GCA_030618605.1 Holophagae bacterium
CCACCCGCTTCGCGGTGTACGCTTGAGCATGCCCACTTCGAAAAGAAAATCGGTCACTCGATCCACGATAGCCTCCGTCTCATTGTCATCTGCCCCGCCAAAAAACCCGCACGCCCAGATACACAACGCCGGCCAAGACAATCGTTGTTGCACCGGCAGGGAGGTCGTAGGTGTAGCTCATGCCGAGCCCCACCGTGGTGAAGAAGACGCTGAGGATAACTGCCAAGACCATGGTTCGACCCAGGGTATTGGCAAAGCGCCCGGCGACCGCGGCAGGAAGCGTCAGCAGGGCGATGACCAGTACGATTCCGACGATGCTGACCAGGAGGACGACCGCCAGTGCAGTGACGGTGTGAAGCAGGAGCGACAGTCGCCCCACAGGCAAGCCCCTCATTCTGGCGAAGGCCTCGTCGAAGCAAAGGGCCTGAATCTCCCCGTGCAAGGAGACGGCTATGGCCAGGACGGCGACGTCCAGAAGGGCCATCATCCACAGGTCAGCGGTTCTGACCAGCAGGATGTTGCCGAAGAGATAACTCATCAGGTCTTCGGTGTAGCCCGGGGTCGAGGCGATGAACAGGAGGCCGATCGCCATGCCGACGGCCCAGATGGCGGCGATGACGGTGTCCTCCCGTTCACTTTGGTTGTGGGAAGCCCGCGCGATCAGAGCGGCTGCCACCAGTGCGGCTGCGGTGGCGCCCAGCATCGGATCGGCCCAGCTGATGCCATGAACCTCCTGAAGCCATCGAGCCAGACCCAGGCCAGCGAGAACGCAGTGGGCAACAGCCCCGGCGATGGAGGACGTCCGCCTGACGACGACCCAGGTTCCTACGATGCCGGCGGCCAGGCCGCCCAGAAGCCCGGCCAAGAGCGCGTGCTGGAGGAAATCGTAGTGCAGGATTGCTTCTGCGAACTGCATCAGAGGTGCCGATCATGGTGCACCATGTGCACATCTCCGCCATACAGCGTGTTGATCACCGAGCCGTCCAGGTGTGAGGTTGGATGGACGTCGACCGTACCGTGCACGCAGATGACCGTTCGGACGAACGAGGCGACAAATCCAAGATCGTGGCTTACGAGGACGACGGTGCTCTCTTGGTTGAGCTCCTCCAAGAGATCGAAGAAATCCTGTTCGACCTTGCGGTCCAGTCCGGCCTCTGGTTCATCGAGGAGGAGCAGTTCGGGTTTGGGTGCGATGGCCCGTGCCAGCAGGACGCGCTGCCGTTGGCCGCCTGAAAGGGTCGAATAGGCATGGTGTTCCAGGCCTTCGATGCCAACTCGGACAATGGCCTCCGATGCTGCGTCGTGGTCGGCACTCGAGAAGGGACCGAGGTTCCGACCGGGCCTCAGACAGCCCATCAGTACGACGTCGATCACCCGGATGGGGAAGTGGGCATCTGTGACCGCATGCTGGGGCATGGCTCCGATTCTTGGCCGAGCCTTTTCGGGCGATTGGCCGAATACCCTGATGCGCCCGGATTGTGGACTGAGAAGGCCGAGGATCAGCTTGACGAGCGTCGTTTTTCCGCCGCCGTTGGGGCCGATGATGCTTGCAAAATCACCACGTTCCACCGCGAAACTGACGTCCCTGAGGACCGGTTCGACAGGACCAAAGGCGAAGGACACGCCCTGGACGTCGATGACGGGGGTGGTCGTTGTCATCGTGGTATGCCTCCATGTGCCTCAAGGGCCCCTGCAACCCGTGCGGCGATCCGCTCGAGATTGGCCAGGAGATCGGGGGCCAGAGGGTCCAACTCAACAAGATCGGCGTTGACGGCTCCAGCAACAGCCTTCGCGCCGCTGCCTGCAAACTGTGGCTGTACGAAGATCACACTGACACCTTGGGTCGTTGCGTCGTCAATGAGACGGCTGAGGTGACGGCCGGTCGGGTTCTTGCCCTCGTGCTCGATCGCGACCTGGTGCAGTCCGTATCTTTGGGCGAAATGACCGAAGGCCGGGTGGAATACAACGAGGGTTCGTCCGGCATACGGAGCCATCTGAGCGGCAATTCGGCGATCGGCTGCCTCCAGTGCCTCTGTGTAGGTTGCCAGGTTCTCGGTGAAGGCCTCGCACGCCTGTGGCCGGGCCAGGCAGAGGCACCGGCACACCTCTTGGGCATACTCGATCGTCAAGTAAGGATCCAGCCAAAAGTGTGGGTCCGGGCCTTGAGTGTGATTGTGGTGGATCGCTTTGATCGTCGACGAGTCGGCCTGCACCGTAACAGTTGGTGACCCTTGGCAAAGAGCCAATTCCGGTTCGAGCTCGTGGATCTGGGCGATGACGGTGCGTTCGAAAGGGAGTCCCAGGGGCAGCAGTAGGTCGGCATCCGAAACGGAAGCCATCAGGCGCGGACTGGGTTCGAATGTTGCCGGGGATCTTCCCGGCGGAATCAACACGGTCACGGACACCTCTGATCCACCGATCCGTTGGAGAATCTCCTGCTGGGGCAGAATCGAGACAACGGCTTCGATCGGTTGGTCACAGAGTCCCTCAGGGGCCATGCCGAAGAGGGCCGTGACTCCGAGGATGACGGCAGCCGAAAATCGGTTCACAGCATCTCCGCCGTGTCGGGGTCGGCCAGACATACCAGGTGGTTGACGTTGCATTCTCCGCAGCGTTCCATTTCGTGTGTCTCGCTGAAGTTTCTCCAATGGCGACGTTGTCGCTCGTTGAGGACTCCGGTGCCGCGGCATAGTGGACATGCGCCGTCCAATGCCGACAGTATTGCCCCTCGGATAAACTCCGATCGGTTGGAGATGCCCTCCATGGCCTCGACCAGGGTGTTGTCGACTTTGAACGTGATGATGTGAGCCTTGCCGTCCATATGCCCTCCAGTGTTACGAATTATTACGCAATGAGAGTCGAGAATCAAGGAGAACCGCCCGTGGTAGGCTGGATTTTGTGGATTCCATAGGATGCCGACAATGGGTTGAGTCTCGAAGGGGTTAGGACCGTGCACGGAACCGAAACAAAAGACGGTGGAATTCTGGAAGTTCCGCAGGAGCGAAAGGGTGATCAACAGCCGGTATCGACGCCCCTCGGCCGGGAAGAACGGGAGCACCAACTCCGGAAGATGGAGAGTCTCGGCATTCTTGCCGGGGGAGTCGCTCACGATTTCAATAATTTGCTTATGGGTGTGCTCGGAAACGCTGATTTGGCCTTATCGGTCATGGCGCCCGATGCCGCCGGTCGGAATCAGGTTGAGGACATCATCGTTGCTGCGCGGAGGGCGGCTGATCTGGCAGGCCTGATGCTGGCCTATTCCGGCAGGGGACGGTTCAAGGTCGACCGAGTTGACTTGGGTTCGCTGGTGGAAGATTCAGTACACCTGCTGAAATCGACTGTGTCGGGCAGTGTTGTTTTGCAGGTCGAACCGTCTCAGGGTATTTCGAAGGTCAGTATTGACGTTGCCCAAATGAGACAGGTCCTTCTGAACCTGGTGGCCAATGCGTCCGACGCCATTCGGGAGCGGTCCGGTGTGATCCGGATCTCGACCGTTGAGCGACTCTTCGATCAGGATGATCTTGATCGAATGTATGTGCCAAATGATCTTCAGCCCGGACGACTGGTTGTCCTTGAAGTGTCGGATACCGGTTGCGGCATCGAGCCTGAGACTTTGGGGCGGATTTTTGACCCGTTCTACACGACCAAGTTCACGGGTCGTGGTCTGGGGTTGGCGGCGGTCCTCGGTATTGTCCGGGGCCATGGCGGGGGTATCGACGTTCGGTCGGTTGGCCGCCGAGGCAGTTCGTTCTTCGTTGTTCTGCCTCGGGCCGAGGGAGCTGACGAGGACCAGCAAGGCTCATCGCCGGAGAAGAAGAAACGATTGGTTCTGGTCATTGATGACGAAGAAACCGTACTCGACGTTTCCCGAGCCTATCTCGAGCAGGCGGGGTTTGCCGTTGTGACCGCAGAAGACGGTCGGCGAGGCCTCGAAATCTTGCAGGAGCAGGGAGCAGCGGTCGAATGCATCATTCTCGATTTCACGATGCCGGGGATGGATGGACAAGAAGCCCTTTTTGAGATCCGTAAGATTCGATCTGACGTGCCGGTGATCCTGTCCTCGGGTTATGACGAGGACGAGGTTGTCGGCCGCATCGGTGATGAAGCAGTCTCGGGATTCATCCAGAAGCCCTACGGTGGGGCGGCGCTGATCGAACGCCTCCGTGCCGCAGGGGTGGAGAGCCGATAGAGTAAAGCAATTAGCTATTAGCCTTTAGCCGTTAGCAGGGCAGCTTCATAGCTCTCAGAATATTGTCACCTGAGCTAACCGCTAAAAGCTAACTGCAAATAGCTCCCCCCTATCTCACCACCGGGCCGACGTAGGTTGGATCACCAGTCAGGTCATCGACCACCGAGGCATAGGTCGTCCAGAATGCGGGCGAACCAGCGAGCAACTCAACTTCGATCCAGCCACCCTCAACCGCTTGCCCACCGACGCCCATATCGGCGAAGACGTTGTTGATCTGGTGGAAGGCCGAGGTCTGCGAATAGTTCTTGGTTGCCACGATTGCCCCAGAGGGTGCATGGATCGTCACTCGTACCAGGAGGCTGGCCGCCGATGTCTGGACGATGCCGACATTGGTGTGGAAGACATTCCGCTCGGAATGAATGAGGGGAAGGATGACCGAGGATGAACCTTGAGCGGTGTCCATTGGGATTCCTGGGATGCCCTGACCGTAGGTCGACCCCATCTCACCAAGGTTGTAGGTCCGTGTTGAAACCACAGCCTCGGCTGAACTGACGCTGACGTACATCAGGCCTGACGTTGGGTTGGAATCGGCCAACGGGTCGTCAATGTACAGAGCGCCTCCGGCAGGGATCGGGTGTGTCCCCGGCAGCATGACACCGGGCCAGGGGGCGCCCTTGGCAACAAAATAGAGATTGGCCGTCAAGGTTGATGCAGTAGGGTTGGCAACTCCGATCTGGGTCTTCCAGTTCGAAGAGCCGAAGCCCGGTGCAGATGCGGCCGCCGGAATCAGCCATTGGGTCGATGGTCCGGATCCCGAAGGGTTCCGCCCTTCGAGCATGGTCACCCCGAGACCCAGGGGATCCAGGTGGTCAGACAGTCGGGAGTCCGGCGTGCCGTCGCCGGTCCAGCTCTGGTGAATCTGACCGTACCAGTCCTCGAGGTCGTTGCCGCAAGCAGCGTACCCACCGGAAAGAGTGCCGATGCACAGGCCGTTGGATTGGTCAAAGAGGCATGAGCCGGAAGAACCGGGTTCGGTTGTTCCGAGGTCCCAGTCGTTGACCTTCCAGTGCGAACCCCACATTACCGACAGTGGGTCGTTTTCGAATGAGATCGACTTTTCGTGGCCCGAGGGATGATGAATGCCGGTAGCGGACTGGGGTGTTTGGCCAGACACATCCCACCCGGCATAGTAGACGTCGAAGGCAGCATCAGGGGCCTCGTCGAGTTCGATCAGGGTGAAATCCGATCCGTTGTCCCAGTCCCAGGTCGAGAGGAAACTCGTTCCGGACTGGTTCTGACTCAAGGAGCCACCCGAAAGGTCGTCGCAATTGGGCGACTGGTAGTTCCAGTAGACGACCACAGTGTTGGCGTTATCGGCTCTGACGTCACAATGATCGGCGGTCAAGAAGAGAGCCCGGCCGTCTTCGGCCGTGTTGTTCATCAACGTACCGGTGCAGAGGTACCCCCTGCCATCGATCTGGACCGTATAGCGGGCTACCGAGCGGATCTGGTCCCTCCATGCGTCACCCTCGGGGCAGACAACGTTGACATTGCAGTCGCCCCGTTTGGCGGGCGTGTGCTCTTCGCCGAAGATCCGGTAGCCGTGATAGACACTGGAGATCATCAATTGGACATCAGAGGCCCGGCCGGGCGCCGCCGCCACCTCGATCACCAGATGGTCTCCAAGCACGATCGGCGTGGAGAGCCCGCCGCGGCTGTCACGATCGGCCTGGGTGTAGGGACCGTGAACCTGGGCGCCTGCGGGATCGTGGAACCACAGGGCCGCACCTGCCGGGAGGTTGAGTTCCTCGATTCGGAGGTTGAGGCTCAAGGCGCCGGGGGCGTCAATCTCGACACGCCAGAGGTCCCACCCATCGCTGAGCCGGTCCCACCGTCCGGAATTTGCCGGGCTGATCGACGCTTCGAGGCCGATGGCGAAGCGCATCGGGCCTGCCGTGCCGGGACCGGTCGGCTTGGCGTGGTCCTCAGCCCTGAGGGACTGGTGGTCGACGGTCTCCATCTGTACGGATGGGATCTCGACTCTGGAGATCTCGGGCCCGACCAGACCAGGCGGCAGACCGCCTGCCGTCACGAAGGGTGCGGGCACGGTGGCTATCGCAGTCACGATGCACAGGGCTCCAATGATTGCTCGGCGTTTGGAAAGGGAATCATGGGTCAGAGACATCGGCGTCCTCCTGGGTTCACTCTCGACAACAGGCTAATTGAACCAATGATTCCGAACCGTGTCGGTTGTCACCGTTCGATCGTGATGCTTTCCATCTTGACCGGAGTCAGTGGACGGTCGCCGGTGTTGGTTGGCGTTGCTTCAATTGCCTGGAGGACGTCCATACCCTCAATCACACGGCCGAAGACCGGGTGTTTGGAGGGGCCGGGAGAGAACCAATCCAGGAAATGGTTGTGAACCGTGTTGATGAAGAACTGCGAGCCGCCGGAATTCGGACGACCGGTGTTGGCCATCGATAGGGTACCCGGCTCATTGGAGATCTTCGCGTTTTCCGGGTGCTCGTCGGTGATCGTTCCGTGTGGAGGGCCACCGGTTCCGCATCGGGGGTCGGTCGGGTCGGAGCTATGAGGGCATCCGAACTGGGCCATGAAATCCTTGATCACACGGTGAAAATGGAGACCGTCGTAGAAACCCGATTCAGCGAGGTCGATGAAATTCTGAGCGGTGATCGGCATCTCATCGAGGAAGATCTCCGTCTTGAATGTACCGAGCGAGGTATTGAAGGTTGCAATTGGATTGGCCATTGTTCGTCCTTTCGGTTCAGTTACTGCAGCGATAGACGGTAGCATAGCGAGGGGGTAGGGATTAGGGAGCAGGGGAGAGGGGGAGCAGGGGAGAGTGGAGAGGAACACAGAGATTTCTATTGTGAGCTGAGAGCTGATTCCTGACAGCACCCGGTGGAGCCGGGATAGCGGTATCATCCAAAGATGAAGTTACTGACTCTGGTTTTGTTGGTTGGGGTTCTCTCCGGGTCGGCTGGGGCGGCCGAGTCGATTCCGAATTCTCAGGCCACAGAGCCTGACCAGGGGCGGCACTTTCTGTGGCGGGTCGTGGGCTCGAATGGGACCGAGGTCTTCCTGCTGGGTTCGATCCATGCGCTACCGAAGGATGCCTATCCTCTGGCTGCCGAGATCAATGACGCTTTGAACTCGGCACGCAGTGTCTTTTTTGAGGTCGACATGGAGGACACATCGGCCCTTGGAGGCCGAATGATGGCGGCCGGCGCCCTGCCGCCCGAAAGACGACTCGGTGACGTTCTGGATTCCGAAACACGACGTCTTCTCGACGCCTATCTCGAGGTATCAGGTCTGTCCTTCGGCGCATTTGAGGCTATGAGGCCATGGATGGCGGCATTGGCACTGACCTCGATCGAGCTGATGAAGGCAGGGTTCTCGGCCGAATCCGGTCTGGACCTCCACCTGGCTCAGCGGGCACGCCGACAAGGGAAAACGATTCAGGCCTTCGAGACCGCCGACTACCAGATCGGGCTTTTTTCAGACATGGACGAAGATGAGAGCCGGGCCTTTCTCAGGTACACGTTGAAGGACATGGACACTGTTGCCTCCCAGTTGGGGTCTCTGACCGAAGCGTGGAAAAAGGGGGATATCGAAACTTTGGAGTCCCTCTTGACCGAGGCCTTCGCCGATGAGCCTGAGCTGTTCGATCGTTTGGTCACTGTCCGAAACCTCGCATGGCTGCCTCGAATCGAGGATCTCCTGAAAGGTGACGGCACCTCGATGGTCGTCGTCGGCGCCTTGCATCTGGTTGGACCGGGTGGGCTTATCGAGGTGCTTCGGGAACGGGGGTATCGGGTTGAGCAGCTTTAGCCCGGCCTTCTCACCAGTGATCTACTGCGGCGCGAAATACGCAGCAACCCTCAGCGTTTTCTTGAATTCGCTCAATCAACGTACCGGAAGTACGTCTCACTCGCTCATTCTGCGAAAACGCCGAATCTCACCACGTCTTCCGCCCCTCGCGACGAAAACTGGTGAGAAGGTCGGGCTGGGAAGCCGGTGAGGGATGCAGCAGGCTAGCGCGGTCCGGGGGCTGATCCGGAGGATGGGCCGGCGATGGCGCTGTCTGAGCCGTCGCTGGTCGCATCACGGGGTCAACTTCGTCTATGGTTCGGGCTACGTACATCCGGTATCCGGTGTGCCGATGGATCCTGCCCGCGGCGAGAAGATCCTGGCCTTTCTCGCCGAGGAAGGGCTGGTCGACCGGGATGATCTGATTGCCCCGAGGGCGGCATCCGTTCGGAATCTTTTGAGAGTCCATACCCCCGATTACCTCGATGCGTTGCAGCGCACCGAAACCCTGCTTCGAATTCTGGGTGTTCCAGTCGACGACCACTCCGCACAGAAGGTTGTCGGATCGCAGCGATTGATGGCCGGCGGTACCCTTCAGGCGTCACGGGTGGCTCGACGGGGCCGTGGTGTTGTCGTCAACCTCGGTGGCGGCCTGCACCACTCACACCGTGATTCGGGCATGGCATTTTGCGTATTCAACGACATTGCTGTCGCCGTCGCCCGGTTGCGGGTTCGCGGATTCGGGGGGCCCATCCTGGTCCTCGATCTGGACATGCACGACGGCAACGGTACTCGAAGTATCTTCGCCCACGACCCATCGGTCCACACCTACTCCATCCACAACGAACACTGGGGCGAGACCAACGTCTCAGAGTCGACGTCCATTGCCCTTGGAGGCGGCGTCGAGGATGAACAACTGCTGGGTACGCTCGTGAAGACGTTGCCGCCCGTCGTCGAGAGCGTTGAGCCGGAGATGGTGTTCTACATCGCGGGAACTGACGCCGCAGCGGATGACCCACTGGGAAACTGGGATCTCTCGGCCGATGGCATGTTGAGCCGGGACCGGTTTGTCTTCACGCTGTTTCGGCGCCGACCGAAGCCGATTCCGATGGTCGTGCTGTTGGGTGGTGGCTATGGCGAGCGCAGTTGGCGGTACTCGGCGCGATTTCTGTCGTTGATCCTTCGCGGCCGGGTGATTGAGCCGCCCCTGACCGAGGAACTGACTCTGTCCCGATTTCGCGCGATCACCGGAACCCTGGATCCGGCAAGTTTGACCTCAGACCCCGGGGACTTCAGTTGGCGGCTGACGGAAGACGACCTGGTTGGAATTGTCCCGGGTCAACCACGGAAAACCAGGTTCCTTGGCTATTTTTCGCCCCACGGTGTTGAGCTGGTACTGGAGCGCTATGGCGTCCTCAATCGACTCCGGCTGCTGGGATTTGAACATCCCACGATTGACCTGGATCTCGACGAGGGCATCGGTGAAACTCTGAGGATTTGGGCGCGCCCCGATCGAAAGGACCTGGTGGTGGAGCTGAGGTTGGACCGGAGTCGACGGGCAGTTGCCGGATTCGAAGTCTTGACCGTCGAATGGCTGCTCCTGCAGAACCCGCGAGCTAAATTCGGACCATTCCGGAGACCGCTCCCGGGGCAGAAACATCCAGGTCTGGGGTTGTTGAAGGAAATCTTCGGTTTCGAGGTGATGGTGTGCGAGATTCTCGAGCTTGACGGGATTTTCTTTGTGCCGTCGAGTTACCATGTGGCGGCCCAGAGTCGGCAGGTCGTCTATTTCCTCGAGCCGCGAGACGAGGCCCTGTTCGAGGCTTTGCGGCGCCTGTTGGAGGGTATGCCCCTGGCCGAAGCCAGCAGTGCGGTCGCCGAGGGGCGGGTTCGAGAAGTTGGTGGCGAGGTCTTCAAATGGGAGGGGTTGCCGATGGTTCTGCCGGTGACCGAAGCGTTGAAGGAACGGGTCTCGGGGCCGACCTATCAAGTTGAGGTTGAGGAAGCCGCGGAGGACTTTCGATTTGAATTGGGGCCGGCTAGCCCGGCGAAGCCGAAATAATAAAGGACCGGCCGGCTTCGCCGGGAGCTGTGAGCAATTAGCTCTTAGCGATGAGCTTTGGAATATTGTATTGAGAGCCAGGGAGTTATCTTGCGAAAAGCAAAAAGCTAATGGCTAATGGCTAACAGCTTTCTTGCCGTCTTGGGTAGAATCTCGGTGGAAAGTGACAAGGGGAGATTATGAAGAAGACATGGCAGACAGCAGTAGTCGTCGGGGCCTCTTCGGGCATCGGCGCTGCCCTGGTCAAGCGGTTGGCCGCTCAAGGTTGCCGGGTTGCAGCAGTCGCCAGGCGACACGACGAGTTGGAGAGCCTGGCAGTCTGGGCACGCAAGGCGGGTGGGGGCGGGGAAGTACTTCCCTACGTTGCAGACGTCCGTGAGCCCCGGTCGGTACTGGAGATGTTTGAGAAGATCACCGGCGATCTTGGCGGTCTTGATCTGATGATCTATGCCGCGGGCGTGATGCTTCCTGTTCAGTTCGAGGAGTACGACACGGCCAAGGACTTGGAGATGCTGCAGACAAACCTCTCCGGCGCCGTCGCCTGGCTCAATCCGGCCGCGCAGCGTTTCGCCCGCTTGAAGAGAGGGACCATTGTCGGCATCGGCTCGGTCGCTGGTGATCGAGGGCGCTCCGGTTCTCCGGTCTACAACACCTCCAAGGCCGGGCTGCATACCTATCTCGAGGCTCTGCGAAATCGAGTGGCACGGTACGGCGTCAAGGTCGTCACCATCAAGCCGGGTTTTGTGGATACGGCGATGACCAAAGACCTTCCCGGCCTCTTCTGGCTGATCTCAGCCGATCGGGCCGCCGAGATCATTCTAAAGAAGGCCCGCAAGGGTGCAGTGGCCGCCTATGTTCCGGCCCGCTGGCGGTTGGTCATGCTGATCATCCGGTCAATTCCGTCCTTCATTTTCCGTCGGCTGAAGGTCTGAGATGCTGTCTGCCGATCGACTGGAGTGGGTTGGGGGCTGGGGTGAAGTCCTCGGTGGAGCCGGCTATGTCTTCCGGCCGTCGACCCTTGAGGGCATTCGGGCGGCCTTGGGAGAGGCCGGTGCCGGAGGTGTGCCGGTGGCACTGCGAGGGGCCGGGTGCAGCTACGGGGATGCCGCCCTGCGTGCCGAGAGCATTGTCCTGGATCTCAGTCGAATGGACCGGATCCTGTCGTGGGACGGGGAAACCGGCATCATCGACGTCGAACCGGGCGTGACACTGCGCCGCCTCTGGCGATTTGTCCTTGGGGACGGTTGGTGGCCGCCGGTCGTGACAGGCACGATGGAGACCTCGGTCGGTGGGTGTCTGGGCATGAATGTGCACGGCAAAAATAATTGGGCCCGCGGCACCTTTGGTGAACATTGCCTTGAGTTCGATTTGATGACGGCGGATGGAGAACTGCGGACCGTGCGTCGGGATGACGACCCAGAGACGTTCAACGCAGTCATTGGAAGTTTCGGCTTGCTGGGTGTGATTACCCGGGCACGCCTGCAGATGAAAAAAATTGCCTCCGGCCTGGTTGAGGCCAAGGCGGTCTCGGCGGGAGATCTCGAAACTCTTTTGCGCTTGACCGACGAGGCCAAGGACCAGTGGGAGTACGTTGTCGGCTGGATCGATGCCTTTCCCCGGGGCAGAAAGCTGGGTCGGGGCCTGCTGCATTTTGCGCGACATCTGGAACCCGGCGAGGATGCCGAAAGCGTACAGACCCTCCGGGCCGAGGCCCAGGACCTCCCGGAAGATGTTCTCATGTTGCCAAAATCGGCGATGTGGCGGCTGATCAAGCCCTTCACCAATCGCCTCGGCATGAAGTGGATCAATCGGTTGAAGTACCTCAGCGGAGCAACTCTTGGTGAGGGGGCGGTCTATCGCCAGACCTTTGCCGAGTTCTCTTTCCTGCTGGACTACGTTCCCAACTGGAAGAGAATCTATCGCCCCGGTGGTTTGATTCAGCACCAGAGCTTCGTGCCTGTCGACCAGGCAGAGGCTGTCTTTCGGAGGCAGTTGGAGGCCTGTCAGAAGGCCCGTCAGCCATCATTTCTCGGTGTCCTCAAGCGTCATCGTCCCGACGATTTCCTGATGGGTCACGGGGTGGATGGATTTTCACTGGCAATGGATTTTCCTGTCATTGCCGGTCGGCAGGAGCGATTGTGGCAGTTGGTGCGGACGATGGCAGAAGATGTCGTCGATGCCGGCGGACGTTTCTATGCGGCCAAAGACGCCGCCATCCCCGGAGAACTCTATCGGGCGTCGTTCCGGGAGGACCAGGTCGAGCGGCTTCTGACCTTCAAGGCCGAGTTGGATCCCCAGGCCAGGCTGCGGACGGCCCT
>JAUXDC010000096.1 GCA_030618605.1 Holophagae bacterium
GACGCCAGGAAGCTGGGACGCTAGGACGCCAGGAAGCTGGGACGCTAGGACGCCAGGAAGCTGGGACGCTAGGAAGCTGGGACGCTGGGAGGCTGGGATGCGAGGAAGCCGGTCGAAGAGGTCAAAAGGGTTAAGAGCATGCGGCGAATGCTCTATAATCCCCGGCGGTGTTGGTCATGCCTTGGGGACTGGGACCAGGAGGCGCAATGAATTTCGGTGTTTTGAGAGTATTGGTTGTTGGTCTGTTCCTATGTCTTGTGGCCGGTGTGCTCGGGGCGACTGTGGCGCCGACCCTGGTTCACCTGCAGGTCAAGGACAGGGCCGAGCAGGACCGGGTCGGCCGGATCATCAACCTCGAAGAGCGGACGCGTGGTTTCGACCTCTATGGCTGGGCCTCGGCTGAACAGCTTAAAGAACTCGACCGGCAGGGCTATAGTTTCGAGGTCGTAACCGAAGACAGAGATCCGCAGGCCCTGACGATGTGCACCGATCCCGACGGGCCTCCGTTCGAACCTCCGGTAACGTGGGACTGCTATCCCACCTACAGCCAGTACGTCGAACTGATGACCTACTACGCCACGACCTATCCAACCCTCTGCAGTCTGGTGGACATTGGTGGAACCCAGGACGGCGACCACAGGTTGCTTGCGCTCAAGATCTCGGACACGCCCAGCATCGAGGAAGATGAGCCGGAGTTTTTCTACACCGCGACGATGCATGGTGACGAGACCGCCGGTTACGTTCTGACCCTGCGCCTGATCGACGATCTTCTGTCGCTCTATGCTACCCGTTCGGAGATCTCTGATCTCGTTGACAACATGGTGATCTGGATCAACCCATTGGCTAATCCAGACGGCACCTTTGCTGGAGACGATTCGAATGTCTCAGGTTCGAGGCGGAGTCTTTCGAATGGCGCCGACCCCAATAGGAATTTTCCCGATCCGAGCGCAGGTGACGATCCTGACACCGGCAGCTGGTACACGGAAATCCAGGCGATGATCGATCTGGCTGAGGACGAATCTTTCGTAATGTCCGCCAACTTCCACGGCGGCGCCGAGGTGGTCAACTACCCGTGGGACGAGTGGACGGGAGGGTATCCGGACTATCTCCCGCACCCGGATGACGCGTGGTATCAGACGGTCAGCCGCATCTATGCCGACGCCGTTCATGCGGTTATCCCTTCCGGCTACATGGATGGTTTCAACGACGGGATTACCAACGGCGGTGACTGGTATGTCATCGACGGCGGGCGCCAGGATTTCATGAACTATTACCACGGGTGCCGTGAGGTGACCATCGAGCTCTCTGACGTCAAGACCCTGGATTCTAACCAACTCGAAGCGCACTGGAACTACAACCGCCAGGCAATGCTGGATTTCATGAAAGAGGCTCTCAACGGCATCCGAGGCGTGGTCACTGACGCGACTTCGGGCGATCCGGTGGCAGCCACCGTCAAGGTTGTCGGCCATGACAGTGAGACCTTCAAGACCTTCGCCTATGCCGACCCCGACGTCGGTGACTATTACCGGCCGATCGAGGCGGGGACGTGGGATCTGGAGTTCTCGGCCGAGGGATATGAGACGCTGATTGTCAACGGTATCGTGGCAGCGGATGGTACTTCGACGCGTCAGGATGTTCAAATGACGGCCTTGGTTTCGCGCCTTATTTCGGGAGTGGTGACAGATGTCGACACCGGGGTTGTGATAGCCGGTGCCACGGTAGAACTAACCGATACCTCGATCCCCGCTGTCGTGACAAACGGAAGTGGCATCTACACATTCGTCAGTGTCTGGGAGGGCAATCATACGCTTGCCGTATCGGCCACAGGTTTCGGTCGCTATGAAGAGCAAATTGTGGTGGCGGCGGGCAGTGTGGTCTTCGACGTGGAACTGGCGCCGATTCAAACGGCCCTCTTTGAGGATTTTGAAAGCGATGACGGCGGATTCTCGGCCTCCGGCTCTTGGCAGTGGGGAACAGACTCGACGGCCGGAGCGGCCTCGGGCACCCAGGTCTGGGGTACGGTGATCGGCGGGGATTACGGGCAGGACGAGGTCAATTGGACCCTGGATTCGCCGCCAATCAACTTGGCCGTTGATCTGGACTCGGCACAGTTGGAGTTTGCTCACTGGTATGACACCGAAGGCGGTTTCGACGGGGGACAGGTCCAGATCTCGGTTGATGGCGGGAGCTTTCAACTGGTGACGCCCGACGGGAACTATCCTGACTCGGACGTGGATGGCCTGGGCAACCAACCGGGTTACACCGGGAGCAGCGCTGGCTGGGAGACGACGAATTTCGATCTCGGGGCCTTTATCGGGCACTCGATCATCGTTCGGTGGCGTTTTGGGACTGATTTTTCCGTGAACGATCACCGGGGCTGGTACATCGACGATGTCAAAATCCTCACTACCGGCGGAACCCCCCTGGTACCGGAATTGTTTGCCGACGGGTTTGAGAGCGGCGACACGACGGCCTGGGCGCACTGAAACCCTGTGGAGGCAGAGACAGCCTGGCTGTTGTGACTGACAGTTGAGCAAGTCAGCACTAAAGTATTCGAAAACCAGGGCTTATGCGATAGAAAATATTTGTTAAAGGTACTTGACAAACCAAATCAGTGACTTTAGAGTGCGGTCCGATTGAGGTTAAGAGACAGAGTCTCGATTATCGAAAGGGCCCGTGTAATGAATCGTTTTTTGAGTGTGTCGATGGGGTTGGTTCTGATCCTTGGGATCAGTGGGGGTGTAGGGGCCGGCGAGCCACGATGCTCTATCCAGGGTCATGTCAAAAGCCAGGACGGCAGCCCGGTTCCGGATGCCATGGTCGTGGTCGAACAGATTGGGATGGTGACGGCGACCGATCAGGAAGGCCACTTCTGTTTGACTGAGGTTGGGGCAGGGACCTATCACCTCCTGGTGTCGGCGGCGGGCTACCACGACCGGCACTCCCACCCGATTCATGTCAACGGCGGGGAGACGACGGTCGATGTGGTCCTCCAGCATACCTTTCGTTCCGAGACGGTCGTTACGGCCACCCGCACGGAAAAGAGGCTGGACCAGGTTCCGGTTCGGACAGAAGTCGTTACCTCAGAGCAGATCAGGGTGACCGAGTCTCGAACCTTGGCTGATGCCGTCGAGTGGACGACCGGTGTGCGGGTGGAGTCCAACTGTCAGAACTGCAATTTCTCCCAGATTAGAATGTTGGGATTGGATGGGGCCTACACCCAGATCCTGGTCGACAGCCAGGCCCTGGTATCTTCCTTGGCGCAGGTTTATGGGATCGAACAAATTCCCGCGCGGATGATCGAGCGGCTCGAGATTGTCAAAGGGGGCGGCTCCGCCATCTACGGGTCCGGGGCGGTCGGAGGGGTGGTCAACGTCATTCCCCGGCAACCGGTTGAAGGGGGCGGCATTGTCGAGAGCCGGTTCGAGTGGATCGACGGGTCTCCGGCCCACTCGATCTCCGGATCGATGGATTGGGTCTCGCCGGATCGCGAGAGCGCGTTCACGGTGTTCGGGCAGACCGACGAGATCCCGGGGATCGATCTCGACGGGGACGGGTTCACCGAGGTCAGCAGACGAAGGTTCGACGCAATGGGTTTCCGGGGTCTTCAGTACCTCCTGGACGGGAAGGCCAGGGTGAGCATGGACTTCACCCATACCACGGAGGATCGCCGAGGCGGGAACAATCTCGATCTTCCGGAGTTCATGGCGGATGTCGCCGAGAGTATTGACTCGACACGGAATACTGCGAATCTCTCCTGGTTGCACTCACCGGGAGGCCGTTTCGACTATCGTTTGAGCGTCGCCTGGGCCGATACTTCCCGGGAGACCTACTACGGATCGGGCGGTGATCCCAATGCCTATGGTTCGACCGAGAATCCCTTGTGGGTCGTCGATGCTCAGTTCAATCAAGGTTTGGGTTCTCACACTCTGACCTGGGGGGCCCAGTATTCCAGTGATGAACTCAATGATCAGCAGCCTGCCTACGACAGAACAATCGAGGAAACCTACACCAATCTGGGCATCTATCTGCAGGATGATTGGGTGATCGCCAAGGGGTGGGAGTTGGTTTTCGGCGCCAGGATCGACGATTTCTCTGAACTGGACAGTTCGATTGTGTCGCCGAGGGGGGCCCTGATGTGGTCGCCGACGCCGTTGGTCAATGTGCGGGCCTCGGTTGCTCAAGGGTTCCGAGGACCCCAGGTCTTTGACGAGGATCTCCACATCACTCAGGTCGGTGGGGAAGGCCAGGTGATTCGAAACGATCCGGGCCTCGAGGAGGAGCGGTCGTTCAACTGGGTATTGGGTCTTGAGTGGACGCCCCTGGTTGCCGGAGGGGTTGGCTTGGTCGAGGTGGCCCTGTTCCGGACAGAGTTGCGTGATCTCTTTCTGGTCATTGAGAACGACGACGCCTCAACCGACGAAGTGGAGTTCACCAGGGTCAACCACGGTGGCGCCCAGGTCGATGGCTGGGAACTGAACCTTGGTTGGGCCAAGGGTGACAGTCTTCAACTGCAGCTGGGGTGGGTCAGCAAGCGGTCGAAGATGGACGAGGCCGATCCGGACTTCGGCAGCAACGAGTTCTTCCGCACACCGGACAACTACGGTCTGGCGAGCGTCCTCTACCGGCCGTTGAACGATCTGGAACTGTGGTTGGGAGTGCGATACACCGGTGAAATGGTGGTTGCACACTACGCCGGGTGGATTGATGAGGATCGGCTGGAGACGACGCCTGAATTTTTAACTCTCGACGCCAGGGTCGCTGTTGAATTTTCCCTGCTGGCGGAACCGACCACCAAGTTGAGATTGGCCGTCGGTGGACGCAATTTGAGCAACGAATATCAGGAAGACCTCGACCAGGGCGCTGATCGGGATTCGGGCTATGTCTATGGGCCGCGAATGCCACGTTCGTGGTACGCCACCCTGGGTTTCGTGTTCTGATATTGCCAATTTGGCGATCGCAACCTTCCCTTCCGTCTTATCTTCGTGCTCTTCGCGTCTTGGCGGTTCAATTGTGTTCTCGTGCCATTCATCGTCACGATGCAGGGCTCCTGCCCCGCAACGGTGAACTCCCGGCGTCTGGGTGGCCATTTTCAAGCGGGTTGCCGAGCTAACCGCCAAAAGCTAACGGCTAATTGCTACCCGGCGGGCCGGCCTGTCAGTTTTTGGTTCCGGCTCCGCCGGTTTGGGAATTGCTAGACTCTCCCCATGATGTCTTTGCTGCGAAGCCTGCGTCCTGAACAGTGGTTGAAGAATGGGTTCGTCCTTGCGCCGTTGATCTTCTCGGGCAGTCTGACGGATCTGGATGCTGTTTTCCGGTCGCTACTGGCGGTGGCGGCTTTCTGCGCCGTGGCCTCGGCGACCTATCTGGTCAACGACGTGTTGGACCGCGAAGCCGATCGGGGTCATCCGGTCAAAAGAAATCGCCCGATCGCCTCGGGGGCGGTCGGCGTTGGGCCGGCTTTGGGCATGGCCTTCATTCTGGTCATCGCCGGAGCGGGAGTGGCATGGTTCCTCGGAGGCTGGTTTCCCTTGGTGCTCGGCGCCTATCTGATGATCACCCTGCTGTATTCGACTTTGCTCAAACAACTGGTCTTCGTCGATGTTCTGGTCGTCGCCCTGGGGTTTGTCCTGCGGGTTGTCGGCGGGGCCGTCGCCATCGAGGTGCCGGTCTCCCGTTGGATCCTGCTCTGTGCCTATCTTTTGGCCCTCTATCTCGCCCTGGGGAAACGGCGATCGGAACTGGTCCTGCTGGGGGAGGAGGCCGACAGCCACCGGGTGGTGCTGGGTCATTACACTCTGCCGATGGTCGACCAGGCCATCTCGGTCGTTCTCGGGGCGACCGTCCTGGCCTACACCCTCTACACCGTCGCTCCGGACACCGTGGCCAAGGTTGGGTCGGAGGGACTGATGGCAACGGTTCCGGTCGTGCTTTACGGGCTTTTTCGCTACCTCTACCTTTTGCACCGTCACGAGTTGGGAGGCAGCCCGACCAAGGCCCTGTTGACCGATCGCCCCCTCCTGGTCTGTGTCGTGTTGTGGTTGGGGATTGCAACCGTAGTCATGAGGATGGGGTAGGAAGCTGAGAGGCTGGCCTCCTGCAAGAAGCCACAAGAAGAGCAGTCAGAAAAAGGCACGAAAAATTAAAAAAAATTGCAAGCGGCTCAGCTGGAAGCCGATGGCTCCTGCTACCATCCCCCGGATGCGAACGGCTGATTTCGACTACGACTTGCCCGAAGAATTGATTGCCCAGGAGGCGGTTGAGCGAGGCGACTCACGAATGTTGGTCGTTGAACGGCAGAGTGGGGAGACCCACCACCAGGGCATCAGAGATTTCCCCCGGTGGTTGAGACCTGGGGATCTGTTGTTGCTCAACGACACCAGGGTGATTGCGGCTCGACTGGAAGCACGACGAGCAACCGGACGCCGATTCGAGGTCTTTCTTCTTGAGGACGAGGATGGCGTTCGCTGGAGAGGGCTGGTCAAGCCGACGTCCCGCGCCCATCAGGGTGAAGAGCTGTCCCTGAGTGATGGCGGTTCTGTGAGACTGGAGCAACACCTCGGAGAGGGACTCTGGGACCTGATCTTCGATCCTGCAATGGATGTCGAACGCCTGGATAGAATTGGTGCGACACCGCTGCCGCCCTACATTCACAGGCCTGAAGGTCCCAGCCCGGAAGATCGGGAGCGCTACCAGACCGTGTATGCGACCGAGGCCGGCGCCGTCGCCGCGCCGACCGCCGGTCTGCATTTCGACCACGCTCAGCTGGAGGTGATCGAGGGGGCCGGAGTCGAGATTGCCCGATTGACCCTGCACGTCGGTATCGGCACTTTCAGGCCGGTGTCGGTCGAGAGCGTCGCCGATCACCAGATGCACTCCGAACGTTTTTTCTTCACCGAAGAGACAGCTGCGGCCGTCAACTCAGCGCTCGGGGAGGGACGTCGCATCGTCTGCGTCGGAACGACATCGGCCCGGGCGCTTGAGGGCGCATTGGAACAGGGTGGCGGAAAGGTCCAGCCGGGCTGGGGCTCGACCGATATTTTCATAACGCCGGGCTATCACTTTCGGGGTGTCGGCGCCCTTCTGACCAACTTTCACCTGCCGAAGTCCACGCTACTGATGATGGTCAGTGCCCTTGCCGGCCGAGAACGTATGCTCGATATCTACGCCGAAGCGGTCCGGGAGCACTACCGCTTTTTCTCGTACGGTGATGCGATGTTGATCGTGTGAGAGGGTCGTCTTCAATCCCAGGAGTCCAGGACTCAAAGAGGTAGGGTGGGCCTTGGCCCACCACTAAGCGCTGACCCCAGAATGGTGGGCCAAGGCCCACCCTACAGGGCTTTCATAACCCACCGCACCGGGGATGACCTCTGATATAATTTGGGGGGGCACTCCAGCCGTGACCTATCGATATTCAACTCGACTCTGTTTTTTCCTGGTCGTGTGTTTCGTGTTGGTTGCTGCCTCCTCCTATTCTCAGGTTGAATGCCGTTGGAACGAGGGCCACTTTCCTCAAGGCCCGGTTGGTGACGTTCGCGCAATGGCAGTTTATGACGATGGTTCTGGTCCGGCCCTCTACGTCGGCGGCGATCGTTTTGGTGATATCGCCAAATGGGACGGCTCCCAATGGTCGACCATCGGTTCGGTTGGATTTGGAAGTTATTCCGGGAGCGTTTATGCCATGGCTGTCTTTGACGATGGTTCCGGTCCGGCTCTGTATGTTGGAGGCCGGTTCAAAGAGGTCGACGGGATCACGGTCAACAGCATCGCCAAATGGGATGGAGCCCGTTGGTCGGCGCTCGAAGGTCCGGAACCCGGGGGGCCGGGTGTAGATTCCTGGGTTGAGGCATTGACAGCCTTCGATGACGGTGTCGATCGATTTTTGGTGGTCGGAGGGCATTTCATGCGGGCCGGGGGGAAGAAGGTCTGGCGTGCGGCGAGGTGGGACGGCGAACGCTGGCTGGGGTTCTCTGGCCCCAGGAGGATGGGTTTTGACAATGATGTTTTTTCTCTGGAGGTTTTTGACGCCGGGTCCGGCCCCGAGCTGTATGCCGGCGGGTGGTTCGTGAGGGCTGGGGGAAGCCGTGCCTTTGGGGTTGCCCGATGGGATGGCCGCCGTTGGCATCGTGTCGGGGATACGGGACAACCCGGGTTTCTGGGCACTGCACGAGACTTGATGGGCGTGAGGACGGGAGCATTGGAAGGCCTGTACAGCATCGGTTCGATTATTGATGTCACACAAATTCAGGCAGATGCTGTTGCCCGATGGGATGGTGAGCGATGGGTGCATTTACCGGATCAACCACAGATTGACGATGCCTGGGCAGCGGCCCAATTCGAGATCGGAGATGGTCAGAGTCTCTTTATTGCTGGTCGGGGTTCGGATTATGGAGAATGGGCACG
This sequence comes from Holophagae bacterium, assembly GCA_030618605.1. GTDB lineage: Bacteria > Acidobacteriota > Thermoanaerobaculia > Thermoanaerobaculales > Sulfomarinibacteraceae > DAOWGJ01. Next base: position 8,404 of record JAUXDC010000096.1, read on the forward strand.
GGCGTCCCTGAATCGATGGGATGGGCAGGGATGGAGTGGGGTTCCTGGCACGTTTTACCCTGATGAGATGAGCGGTTCCTTTCGAGCCCTGTTGGTCTTCGATGATGGCTCCGGGCCGGCGCTCTACGCCGGCGGGGAGTTTGAGCTTCTCGGGGAACATGGTTCTGAGAACATCGCCAGATTGACCTGCGTCTCAAGGAAGAACGTCGAGGACCAGGAATGAAAACTGTGAAAGACAGGCGATTGTCGCTGGGTTTTCAGGTATGGACCATTGGGGCTCTCGGACTCGTGGTGGTTTTTGGGATGGCCGGTATCTCATCCGCGGGCGATTCTCAACTGAGGGTGGATCTAGACAATATTTTCTGTTCGGATTCGCCCAGGAGGGTCCCGTTGTTTGGGTGCCAATCGGCACGATCCTTCGGTGTTGTTATCAGCAATCCCAATGATTTTGAGGTCTTCGAAGGGTCCGAGGTCTTGTCCGAGAGTCTGTCGATCGAGGTCTTCTCGTCAAATGGGGAGCGGATTGCGTGGTGGCAACCGGACGACGAGGGCGATGGTGGATCGGGGATCATTCGGCGATGGGCGCCCGGTGAAGAGATCAGGGTGGATGTCCTGTGGTACTTCCAGACCGGACCATTCGTAGGCTCGTTCTTCGGAACCGAAGAGGAGTTCGAACGGCCGGTTGCTCCTTTTGACGGCTATCAGGTGAGGCTTGCATGGCGTGATCTTTCGGGGAATACCCTCGTTGACTACAACGAGTGGTTTGAACACGGCCCCCCCGACCTGTGGCATTTCGAGGGGAGTTGTTGGCACGCGGACTGGCTGGAGTTCGAGTCGATCAATGCGATTGCCGGCATTCCCTTTGCAGTGTATGTGCCGCTGCGTTGTGGTTCAACGTGGACTTGGGTGCATGAACGGAGGGTTGAGGTTGATTTGGAAGCAAAGGAAATCCTCGTTCACGCCAATCAGGGATGTGGTCCGTTCGCGTCTCCTTCATGCTCACGATTCGTTCAGCGGCTGCCGGCCCTTCCAGGAGGCGACTACACCCTGAGGTTTCTCGGCGCCAATACCGGCCGGGATTCGTGGGGTCTCCACGTTCACGATGCGGCCGAGTTTGACGACGAACCGTCCCTGGAGCGTCCGGTTACCCAGTAGCTCAATCCCTTTTTGTGTTTTTTTGTGCCTCTTTGTGGCTATCGTCGTGTTTTTCAACCGGATCATCCTCCAGCAGCGGCCGGATACCCGGGGTCTCCAGATCGTCCATCTGGCCGCTACGCACACTCCAGATGAAGCCGATGATGCCGATGACGGCGAGAAAGAGGACGACGGGAATGGCGATGTAGAGGACCGACATGGGTCTATGGTACAGGATTGGAAAATGGAAACTGGAAACAAACCGGGGGAAGTCTGCGGGCTCGCCTAAATACGGTATGCTCGTCATATGAACCGGCTGTACGACGACCTTGACGCCCTGGGGCGAAAGTTAGCGGAGATATTGGGTCCTCGTCCGGAAATTCTCGAGGCGTATCTCTTCGGTTCGGTTGCACGGGGCCGGGCGCAGGCTCATAGTGACCTGGATGTTGCTGTATTCGTAGATTCGACGACGGCTCCCACCGGCGGTTTCGGCTACAGGGCTGAACTGACGACCGATCTGATGGCCGGTCTTGGAACCAACGAAGTCGATGTCGTTGTGCTCAATCAGGCGCCGCCGTTGTTGTATCACCGGGTGCTTCGAGACGGCATCAGGGTTCTCTCGCGGAACCTCAAGGAAACGACGGTTCGAGAGGCGATGGCCGTTTCCAGGTATTGTGATTTTGTGCCTCAGTTGGCGAAGATAGACGGGATCCTCTACGGGAGCTTAAAACGCGAGGCGCCGGCCTCATGAGTCCCGGAGAGATCGACCCGACTGTCATCCGACGCCACCTCGCAGCGATGCGTCAAAGTGTCGAGGTGTTACGGGGCCATGAGGGGCGTACCGTCGCCCTCTTGAGAGAGCATCCTGAGGAACGTTGGACGGTCGAACGGGGCCTGCAGCTGTGTGCCCAGAATGCGTTGGACATCTCCACTCACATCGCTGTCGGGATGGGGCGGGATGTGCCGGACTACGCCTCTGCAGTCGATGCGTTGGCGGATATTGGCGTGTTGCCACGCCCCTTTGCGGCTGAATTTCGGGGTATGGCCGGATTCCGGAACATCATCGTTCACGGGTATTTGGATGTTGATATTGAGGTCCTTCATCAGGTCCTCAACGAGCGGCTGGATGACTTTGTCGAGTTCTCGAAACTGGTTGAGCAATTTCTGAGCGTTCGACAAAATCCGTAATCTCGTAATGCACGACTCGCAGAAGGAATGACACCAAAGGTGTCAAGGAGCAATTGCATGACTGTCGATAAACGCGTTATTCGAAAATTTGAGAAAAAGAGCTGGAGTGAAGTCAAATCCAAGGATTCCTGGCAGGTTTTCAGGATCATGGCTGAGTTTGTCGAGGGCTTCGATGCCTTTACTGAGATTGGACCCTCAGTCACAGTATTTGGGTCTGCGCGGACAAAAAAAGAAGACGCCTATTACCAAATCGCCTATCAATTGGGAGGTTTATTGGCTCGAGAAGGCTTGAGTGTGATTACAGGGGGTGGACCCGGCATCATGGAGGCCGCAAATAAAGGCGCCATGGAGGTCGGTGGTGCTTCTGCCGGGGTCGGTATTGAACTGCCCTTCGAGGCCTCCAATAATCCCTTTATCGATCGCGACAAGAACATCACTTTCCGATACTTCTTCGTTCGAAAGCTGATGTTTTTGAAATACTCCCAGGCCTTCATCGCTTTCCCGGGAGGCATGGGAACCCTGGATGAACTCTTCGAGGCACTGACTCTCTCTCAAACCGGAAAGACCCCCAAATTTCCGATTCTGTTAGTGGGAAGGGACTATTGGTCCGGCTTGTTGGGATGGCTCGAGGACACGGTGTTGGAACACGGGGCCATCAAACCGAGTGATTTGGAGTTGTTCCGAGTGGTCGATTCTGCCGAGGAGGTGATGGATTCGATAACGGGCTTCTTTGCCAAGTACCGCAAGGAGATGGTGCCGAACTTCTGATAATTTCCAGTTTCCAGAGGCGCTTGCAAAAATCGCGGTATCAGGGCCCATTGTAGCGCAGGCATCTTGCCTGCGATTTCCATTGCAACCACAACTTGCTGAAAAACAACAACTTTACGCATGCTGGAAGCACGCTACCACAACAACACCTCTTTTCGAATGCTGTATATCTGGCTTTTTGCAAGAGGCTGTCCAGTTTCTAGTATCAAGTTTCAAGTATCAACTTTCGAGTAACAATCACTCAAACGTCTTCGCCCGATACGAACTGATGACGACGGTAATGGAGCTCAAGGGCATCAGCACGGCTGCGAGAATTGGGGACATATGTCCCGTCATCGCCAGGGTGGCGGCGGTGATGTTGTAGGTCAGAGAGAGGATCAGGTTTCGGCGAATGACCCGCAGTGTGCGGCGGGCGCCCTCAAGCAGGTCGAGAATTGGTTCGACCCCGGGACGCGTGAGGTAGATGTCGGCGGCGGCCAGGGCGGCTTCCGCACCTCCATGAACCCCAATGCCGACGGTGGCTGCGGCCAGTGCGGCGGCATCGTTGACGCCGTCACCGACCATCGCGACAGGGCCCTGGATTGCTGCTTTTCTGACGACCTTGACCTTTTCTTCAGGACTGACGCCGCCCATTGCATCGGTTTTGGGGAGACCAAGGGTTTCGGCTATGGCGGAAACGACAGCGGGATGGTCCCCCGAAAGAAGCGTTAACTTCCAGCCGCGATGCTTGACTTCGACCAGAGTTGGCGCAGTGTCGCTTCGAAGCGGGTCGCCCATAGCGGCGACGCCTTCGATCTCTCCGTCAACGATGACGATGACCGGCGTCAGAGCCTCGGCGGTGGCTGCCTCAATCTGGGCGGCGGCGTCCGAGCTCAAGGGCCCCCCGAGTAGCTCCTCTGCGAAGGTTGTGGAGCCGGCCGCAACCCGGAGACCATCGACGACACCAACGATGCCGGCGCCGGTGGTCTGGTGGATGTCTGCGGCCTTCCGGCCCTCAGTGGACTCGAAGAAGGCATCGACCAGAGCGATGGCGACGGGATGGGTGCTCTGGGCTTC
>JAUXDC010000025.1 GCA_030618605.1 Holophagae bacterium
CTGCGCGAGATCACTCAGGAGATCATCCTGGCGGGTCTGGGGCGAACAGACTTCTTTGCCCAGGCTGGATTCCAGGGCGGCACGTGTCTGCGCATCTTTCACAGCCTCAACCGGTTTTCGGAAGACATGGACTTCGCCCTCACTTCGCCGGATCCGTCATTTCGGTTTGCCTCCCACCTCGACCGGGTTCAGCAGGAATTGTCGGTCTTTGGGTATGAAATCGAGATCGACGACCGGTCCGAGGTCGGCGAAACCATGCGGCAGGCTTTTGTCAAAGATGGATCCCTTTGCAAGTTGCTCAGCCTGAATTACCGGCCGCGCGCCGGCCGCGCGCGGAAGTTCCGTATCAAGCTGGAAGTGGATACGAATCCACCGTTGGGGGCATCGTACGAAATGCCGGTTCTGGACTATCCGTTTCCGGCCGCTGTACGTATCTTCGACCTTCCCAGCCTGTTTGCCGGCAAGCTCCATGCGCTCTTATGTCGCGACTATGACAAAGGCCGTGACTGGTACGACTTTATTTGGTACACAGCCCGAAGGACTCCCGTCAATCACGAACTGCTTTCCGCTGCATTGGACCAGCAGGGACCATGGGAGGGTCAAGGGCCGAAGACGGACAATAACTGGTGTATCGAGCAACTCCGCACAAGAATTGAAGAGATTGACTGGGTGGAGGTCCGACGAGATGTCCAGAGATTCATAAGGCCACATGAACTGCCGTCGCTCAAGCTCTGGAGCAAAGAGTTCTTTTTCCAGCTGAGTGTCAAGCTCAGTTAAGATCATCCGGATGAAGAGAAATACCGAAAATAACGTTATCAAAGGCACAGCCGCATGTATCGCCGTTGGTTCTGAACTCCTGAGCGATGCCAAACTGGATCTCAATTCGCTGGAGATCACACGGGTCCTGGAGATGTACGGCTTTGATGTCGTGGAAAAGCGGGTTGTCGGGGACATTATCGAGAGGATCGCGGCGTCGGTTCGGGAACTGCTGGATGGATGCGAGGTCGTCATCGTCACCGGCGGGCTGGGCCCTACGGCAGATGACGTGACGCGCGAGGGCGTTGCTCTGGCCCTTGGCCGGGATCTTCGCCACGATGCCGAGGTCGAGGGCTGGCTCAAGGAGCGCTACGAAAAAGTCGGGCGCACGATGCCCGAGATCGGCCGGTCGATGGCGATGGTCGTTGAGGGATCGGAGGTCATCCGAAACGCTGCCGGATCGGCCCCGGGCATCCTGGTCGAAGAGGACGGGCGACTTCTGGTCGTCTTCCCGGGCGTTCCGTGGGAGATGCGCTCGATGATCGAATCGCACCTCAAGGCGCGCCTCGAGCAACGGCACGACGGCACGATTCGGGGTTCGAGGACGCTCCTAATAGGCGGTGTCGTCGAGTCTGAGGTTGAAGGGCGCATTCGCCATATCTACGATCGGTTCGGGCGGGACAACGTCACGATTCTCGCGTCTTTCGGGGCGTTGCGGCTGGTACTGACGGCCACGGGCGCCGAGGCGCAAGTCGAACAGGATCTTGACCGTATGGAAAAGGCGTTCAGGGAGATCCTCGGGGATGACGTTGCCGGTATCGACATCTCTGGGTTGGCGTACGCCGTAGTTCCGGCTCTGGTGGCTTCGGGACAAACGGTGGCGACGGCGGAAAGTTGTACCGGAGGTTTGGTGGGAGCGGCCCTGACCGACGTCTCGGGATCGTCGGATGCCTACATGGGTGGCGTCGTCAGCTACTCCAACCGGGCCAAGGAGGAGATGGTCGGCGTTCCGCACGACGTTCTGGTTGAACATGGAGCGGTGTCGGAACCTGTCGCCCGGGCGATGGCGGAAGGCGTCAGGAATCGCTTTGGAACCGACTGGGGGCTTGGTGTTACCGGTATTGCGGGACCTTCCGGGGGCACCGATGAGAAGCCGGTTGGTCTGGTCCACTGTGCTGTGGCGGGACCGCAGGGTGTTATCGCCCGACACCGGGTCTTCCCGGGAGACCGATCGATCGTCCGGCAGTGGAGCGTTAATGGCGTGTTGGACATGCTTCGCCGGCAGCTGATTTCCCAGTCGTGACGACTGCCCGGGCTTTCATAGCGATCGAAATTCCTGAGGATGTTGTTGGCGCCATCGTCGAAGGGCGGCGAGAGTTGGAGCGGAGCCTTCCACCTGCGCGGTGGGTTCGACCCGAGAGAATGCACTTGACGCTGACGTTTCTTGGTGGTCTGCCGCTGTTGGCCCTCGAGGCTCTGGCAAGGGCTTTGCGGCGGGAACTCGGCGGGGTTTCAGTCCCGAGAATCGTATTGGGTGGTTCGGGGTTTTTTCCGAACGCCCGACGGGCTCGCGTAGCGTGGATCGGCGGGGAGTCGTCCGATATCAACGGAGTTCTTGAGGCGTTAGACCGTGCAGCTCTGGAGGTGGGGCTGGCTGGAGAATCACAGTCGTGGTCGCTTCATCTGACCCAGGCTCGGCTGAAGAGACCCTGGCCGGCGGAAAGTGTACAGGCCTTCACCCGTTGGGGCGACGCTCTGGTACTCGAGCCTTTCGATGTTACGGATATCGTGGTCTTTACCAGCCAACTCCAACCTGCCGGCCCCGTGTACACTGTTTTCGAGAGGATTCGACTGGAATGATTGGTGAAGTGATGATCGTGGTGGGAGCCTACTTCCTGGGCTCGTTGCCGACAGCCCTGCTCGTAGTCAAATGGGTTTCTGGGAAAGACATCCGTCTTTCCGGTTCCGGGAATATTGGTGGGACCAATGCCGCTCGGGCTGCGGGATTGAGGATCGGCGCCGTGGTGACCCTGGTTGACATGGCCAAAGGCGCCCTCCCGGTGATGGTGATGCAGTGGTATGACCCGGCCAGCCGGTGGTTGGCTCTTGCGATGCTGGCGGCAGTCGTCGGTCACATCTTTCCGGTCTGGCTTCGTTTTCGTGGCGGCAAGGGTGTGGCCACCGGTTTTGGCGCTTTCCTGGTGTTGGCGCCGGCAGCCGCTGGTGCGGCCTTTCTCGTCTGGTTGGTGGTGGTCGTCATCGGACGGTTCGTCGCCCTGGGGTCGATGATTGCTTCCGCCTGTTTCCCGGTGTTGCTCTTTTTGATGGAGCATCCACCTGAACCGGTGATGTGGGCCGTCGTCGCCGTCTCAGGGCTGATTGTTATAAAACATAGACCCAATATGGAGAACCTGGTGCGAGGGACCGAACCCAGAATCGGTTTTGAGGACTGGGGTCACAAGGGGAAATCATGAAGGTCAGTGTATTTGGATTAGGTTCATGGGGCACTGCCCTGGCCCAGCAAATGGCGAGGAGGGGTCTGGACGTTCGTGCCTGGGCCCGGGAACCCGAAGTTGCCGAAGGCATCAATCAGAATCACAGAAATCCGCTGTTTCTCAGTGACCTCGACTTACATCCAGCGTTGATCGCCAGCTCGGATTTGGAACTGGTGGCCCGGCACTCGGATGTGTGGATCTGGGTTGTTCCGGTTCAGTTCAGTCGGCCGGTGATGGACACTCTGAGCGGTTTTCTTCGGCCCGACGTCAAGGTCGTCTCGTCATCCAAAGGTATCGAGAGTTCGACCCTGAAACGCATGGACGAGATCGCCTTTGACGAACTCAATCTGCCCCCGACCCGGTTTTGTGCCCTGTCGGGGCCGACCTTTGCGCGGGAAGTTGTGCAAGGGGTTCCGTCCCTGGCGGTTCTGGCCTGTCCGGACATCCTGGTGGCCGGGCGTCTGCAAAAGGCCTTTTCGGACCGCCATCTCCGGTTCTATGCAGGTCGGGACCTTGTTGGTGTCGAATTGGCAGGGGCCCTGAAGAACCCGGTGGCGATCGCCGCGGGAATTGTTGACGGCCTGGGGCTGGGCGCCAATACGCAGGCGGCTCTGATGACGCGGGGTCTACACGAGATCACGCGATTGGGGGTAGCGATGGGTGCGGACAGCTCGACATTCAGGGGCTTGGCCGGTATGGGCGATTTGATCCTGACCTGCACCGGTGCACTTTCAAGAAACCGAACGGTGGGGCAGCGTATGGGACAAGGGGAGTCGCTGCAGGCCATCCTGGCATCTATGAATGAAGTCGTTGAAGGCGTCAGGACCACTCCCGCCGCCGCCGAACTGGCGAAACGACACGGGGTCTACATGCCGATTGTTGACACCATCAGTGATCTCCTCCTGGGAAAGACCGATCCCGAGGAAGCGGTTCACGACCTGATGACGAAAGAACTCAAGGAAGAGGCGACGCTGTAGGAGCTGTCAGCTATCAGCTGAGGCGCTTGCAAAAATCGAGGGGAATGCCACAAAGAGGGAAAAATAGCCACAAAAAGGCGCAAAAAGGCACGAAGAGAAACACGATTAAGACAGAGAGGTTGGCCATATTTCTTTATAAAGAAATAGGTTAACTTCTTCTCGTTCCTCTTTTGTGCTTTTTTGTGGCTACTCTTCTTATGGCTCTTTGCAGGATCAGCTCCTACCCCCCCGGTACTTCGCCTTTGGGGACTCTCAAGCCGGGGACCAGGTGACGTTCTGGGATGACGGCGATGGCGCGGGGTCGGACGGGACAGACCTGTTCGCACAGTCCGCACCCGGTACACGCCCCGCTGCCCACAAGGGGTCTGCCGCCGATCATCATCAGGGCCGAGTGGGGGTAGGGGCAGGCCTTGAAGCAGAGGTCGCAAATCTGCCCCTTGAAGGTCACACAGGTTGTCGGGTTGACCCGGGCGATACCGATCCTGATCCGCTCGGGGCTTTCGGGCTTGATCAGAGCGTTCTCCTGACAGGCCGTCGCGCAGGGGATATCTGTACACATCAGACAGGGTTGGCTGGATGCCTCGATCGCCGGCAGGATCTTCCCATCCGAGTCCTCGATCTTGAAAATTGCGCCTGGGGGACAGGCCTCTATACAGTCGTTGCATCCGGTGCATTTTTCGAGGAAATCCTCGTCGGGGAGGATGGCGCCGGGGGGCCGCAGGAGGATCCTGGGTGGCTTCTCGGTTGCGGTTCGAGAGGCCGTTGCCGCTTCTTTGGCCGTGTCGAACCACGAGGTGAAGAACTCCCTCCGAGAGCGGTTCATGAGAGATCCTCGGCACCGTGGGGAATGGGAATGTCCGACCATGGCGCCGGTTCGTCGATGGTCATAATTTCGACGCCCGCCAAGGCTTCTGAGATCAGGGAGTCGATGTCCAACGACTCTTCTGCCTTGTCCAGCTCCCGAGGGGTCGACCGGGTGGCCGGACGCTCGGGGACCAGAAAAGAACAGCAGTCGAAGTGTGGGAGGATCGAGGTCTCGAACGATCCCATGCGGCGCGCGGTATTGATGATTTCTTGTTTGTCCAGGGAGATCAACGGCCGGAAGATGGGGACCCGGGCGATGGATTCAACCGCCGTGAGGTTTTCGATCGTCTGGGAAGCGACCTGGCCCAGACTCTCGCCGGTGACCAGCGCAGGGGCTTTGAACCGTGAGGCAAGACGCTGAGAGATTCGGATCATGAACCGCCGATAGAGGAGGACTCTCAATCGGGCAGGACAGTTGGCGACGATCTGTTCCTGGATCGGCAGTAACGGTACCATCGCGAGCCGACACCGGCCCTGGTACCTCGCCAAGATTCGAGCCAGGTCTACCACTTTTTCCAGGCTGGCAGGGTCGGTCCGCGGAACCGAGTGAAAGTGCACAAAATCCAGACGGACGCCTCGCTTCATCATCTGATAGGCGGCAACCGGAGAGTCGATGCCGCCGGAGAGCATGCAGGTCGCCTTGCCACCCGATCCCGATGGCAGACCGCCTGGGCCGGCAACGCGCCGGGTCCAGAGGTAGAGCCCGTCACGATCAACGAGGAGATGAACCGTCAGGTCCGGGTGGGTCAGGTCGACTTTCCAACCCGTCAGAGCCACCACTTCAGAGCCGAGGTCCCGTTCGAGCTCAATCGAGGTCTTGGGAAATGTCTTGTCCGATCTCAGACATCGAACGGCAAAGGACGAAGGGTTGAGTCCTTCGAGCCTTTGCGGGAGGGCACTGATGACATCGTCGGTCGTGTGGCCGACATTTTCCACAGGCATGATCGAGGCAATCCCAAAGACTGTGGCCATGCGTCTGGCCGCCTCCTGAAAGGGGACTGGGGCCGAGAAGGTGACCAACACGCGCCAAGCTGGACGTTCAACCCGCTCGAGCTGAAGGTCTGCGAGGACCCGGCGGACGTTCTCGGTGATTTTCTGCTCAAACCACTTGCGGTTGCGGCCCTTGAGGCTGACCTCGTTGGTCGTCGCGAGAATCTTGGTGACCATCTCCATGGGCGGAAGATATCATGCTGGGAAGCTGGGAGGCCAGGAAGCTGGGAAGCTGGGAAACAAGTGCCCGCTCTTCATCTTTCTTTTTCGTGTTCTTCCTTGCGTCCCAGCTGTCAAAAAACCCCGGCGGTCAGACCGCCGGGGTCGTCTCGTCCGGTTTGTTGCCTTGGCTTCAGTTGAGGTTGCGGAGGTCCTTTCCCGGTTTGAATCGGATGGTCTTCCCTGGCGGGATCTCAACTTCGCGACCGGTTTTTGGATTGCGTCCAATGCCGCGTTTGCGGTCCTTGACCTGAAACACGCCGAAACCGCGGAGTTCAATACGATCACCCTTGATCAGGGCTTCCTTGATGCCGTCGAGAAGGGCGTTGACCGCCTCGATGGCCTCGGGTTTCTTTAATTCGGCAGCATCCATTACTTTTTCAACCAAGTCCGCTTTGATCATCCCCAACCCCTCCGTAAGAGCATCAGAACCGGCAACATACAATCATGTCGATCGACTGTCAAGCCGTTCGGTCAGAATGGCGGTTCATTGGCGTCATTGTCAAAGCCGCCTTGTGGTGGACCTTGGTCTGCGGGCCCCGGGCCTGAGCTCTGTTGGCCCCTGTCTTCATACCCTCCGGAGCCTCCGCCTGACTGTCGTGATCCGACAAATTCGATCTCCCGTACGTGAATTTCTGTGAAATACTTTTTCACGCCGTCTTTTTCATAATTATCGTAGCGGATCGTGCCTTCGATGAAGAGCTGCGTCCCCTTTTTGATGTAATCCCGGCAGAACTCGGCTTGACGGCCCCACGCAACGATGTTGTGCCACTCAGTGCGGGGGTTGCCGTCCTGGTCCTTGAATCGTCTATCGGAAGTAGCCAGAGAAAACTTTGTGATACCGGTTCCAGATGAGGTTTGGCGATACTCAGGATCTCGTCCGACGTTGCCGACGAGGATGACTTTATTGACTCCCATGATGTCTCCTTGTGTGTTCCCGCGTGGACGGGAATCCATCATATCACCGCTTCCGCTACAATCTCGGGGTGACCGAAAAAGTCCTCCTTCGACATGCGACACGAATGGCCGTGGTGACGATGGTCTCCAGGCTGACGGGTTGGGTTCGCGACAAGGCACTGTTCTGGGTCCTCGGCGCCAGCGATCTCAATGACGCTTTCAGGGTCGCTTTCAGGATTCCCAATGCATTTCGGGCTCTGCTGGCCGAAGGAGCATTGCATGCCGCCTTTGTGCCCGCCCTGTCACCTTTAGCCGCCAGGGAGGAGTCACGTCGGGAGGCGCAGGAACTGATTTGCGGTCTTCTGGGTGTTCTTTTGGTGATTCTGGCAACGATCGTTGGCCTTGGAATGGTATTTGCCCCTCTGTTGGTCCGGCTCTTTGCCCAGGGTTATGCGGAGGTCCCAGGAAAGCTGGAGCTAACGGTGCTGATGACGCGGGTGATGTTTCCCTACCTGGGCTTCATCTCGGTCGCCGCGCTGTTGCAAGGTGTGCTGAACTCCCACGAGCGTTTCCTGCTGCCGGCGGCAACGCCGATCTTCTTTAATCTGACGCTTGCGGGAACGGCCGTCTTTTTTGCTGCAGACTCGGAGCACATCGCCCTGTGGCTTGGTGGCGCAGTGCTGATCGGCGGCGCCATGCAGGCGGCGATCCAGTGGCCTGCGGTTCGGTCCCTCGGCATCAGGTTGCGTCCACTGTGGGCCGGTGTCAGGGATCCGGCGGTTCGGCGGATCTTGATCCTGATGCTCCCCGGGATTCCGGTCCTGGGAATCAGTCAACTCAATCAACTGATTTCGACACGTTTTGCGTCCTTTCTGGGTGAGGGTGGCGTCAGTATCTTGTCCGGCGCCTACCGTGTTACTGAGCTGATGTTCGGTGGCATCGTCGTTCAAATGACGACTGTGTTGTTGCCGGTGTTGTCGCGCCAACTGAAGCAAGAGCCGGAGGAGGCGCCGAAGACATTGCTCGACACTATCGGTCTGATCAGTTTTGTCACCTTGCCGACAGCGGTCTTCCTGATGGTCAGTGCCGTGCCGGTTATCGGTCTGGCCTTCGGGGGCGGACGTTTCGGGTCGGAGGCCGTCGCCGTCACCGGGGCGACCCTGGCGGCCTATGCCTTCTCTCTGGTCGGTCTGGGCCAGGCCAAGGTCATGGCCAGCGCCTTCTTTGCCCAGCGCAACACAAAGACACCGATGTGGTGCAGCTTTGCCTCTCTGGGCATTTTCACCGCCGCGTGTTTCGCACTGGTCGGGTCGATGGGGGCGCCGGGCATCGGATTGGCCAATACGATTGCTGTGGGTTCGTATGCCGTGATCTTGAGTGTGGTGTACGGCATTGTTTTCGGCTTCGGGGGGGTGTCGTTCACGCCCCTGATGATCTCGGTTGGCCGACAGCTGGTCGGATGTGGCGCCTTGGTTATTGTTGCTGTGAAGTTGCAGCCGTGGCTCGTCGATGTTCAGACAACCTCGTTGATAGGTTTGGCCAAGGTCGGTGTGGCGGCAGGCCTTTCCGGCGGGGCGTACCTCGCGGTTGTGGCCCTGCTCGGCGGTCGCGAAGCAGCCTCGATGTGGCGGGGATTCCGAGGGAGCAAGGAAAAACCGAAACACAATTGAACCACGAAGACACGAAGAACACGAAGATAAATGAAGCGGGAGAGTCGGGATCTCAGGACGCTCGTAAGCAAGGCTTGAGCGGGCTGGAAGGCTGGTTCTAACGAGTTCGTTCAAGCGTGGAGTCCAGTTTCAAGTATCGAGTATCAAGTTTCAAGTATCCTGGCCTCATGAAAATGGTCATACAGCGAGTCAGTCGGGCGGCGGTTCGGGTTGAGGGCAGGACGGTTGGTGAGATCGAGTTGGGATTTTTGGTTCTCGTGGGACTCGAGAGAGGTGACACAGAAGAGAACGTTCAAAAAGCGGCCACGAGGGTTGCCTCATTGCGGGTGTTCGAGGATCTCCAGGGCAAGATGAATCTGGGGCTGGACGAGGTTGGCGGTGCAGTTCTTGCGGTCTCCCAGTTCACCCTGGCGGCTTCGATCAAGAGGGGGAGACGACCGGGATTCGACCGGGCGATGCCTGGCAACGAGGCTGAGCCGCTGTTCGAGTTGTTTGTCGATCGTGTGAGGGCCGAGGGAATCTCGGTCGAGACCGGGGTTTTCGGGGCGATGATGGATGTCGAGTTGGTCAACTCAGGTCCGGTGACGCTTTTGTGGGAGGATGCGTGAGAATAGGGGCGCTCTTGGTATTTGACTCCGGCGCCGGCTTCAACCCAGGCCCGAAGGGTCCATGCAATTCGTTCTACGAATTGCCTCGTTATTCCCCGAACGCCTCCCAGAGGTCGGCGGCATCCTCGAGGTGTTCAATCGCCTGCTTGAACTGGTCGTCCGCCTCGAGGGCGTGGCGGTATCCGGATTCCAGACCTGATGTGGCGTTCAGAATCTCGATGGTCAGGGCCCGTGAGATGTCCCCCAGGGCGAGAGGATCCTCTTGAAGGGCGTTCAAGGCTTCTTCATCCAGGATTTCTTCGTCCTTGACCCACTGGAGGAACCCCTCCAGGGCGCCGATATTCGGATCGAAGTTTCCCCCGAAGGTTTGTTGGTCTGATTCGGGGACATCCTTGAGGAGTTCAACGCCATAACGGAAGAAGGCCGAGTTTCCGTACAACCTGACTACCGGCCCCGAGAGTTCCCGGTTGGTGACGGTGACGTCAGGCGTGATGCCGCCGCCACCGAGCACGGTGCGTCCGGCGTCTGTCTCGTAAACCTCGCGCTCTTCAACATCGTCCCCGTTGCCGTTGCGGTGTGTGATGTAGTCAATGAAGCTCTCGTAGTCCCTCTGGATGCAGCGCCCCGACGGCGTGTAGTACCTGGCGGTCGTCAACGCGAGTCCGCCGTCCCGGACGCCGAACACCGTTTGCACCAGACCTTTTCCCCAGGTGGTGTCCCCCAGGACGATGCCCCGGTCGTGGTCCTGGACTGCTCCGGCGACGATTTCGGACGCCGAGGCGGAACCTTCGTTGACCAGAATGACGACCGGTCCCTGGAATCCCGGGCCATATCCCGGCGCCTCGATCCTCGTGGTGCTGTCCTCGGTGCGTCCCTTGGTCGAAACGATCAACTGTCCTTTGGTCAGGAATACGTCGGAGACTCCGATGGCTGCATCGAGGGCGCCGCCCGGGTTGTTTCTGAGGTCGAAGATCAGTTTCTTCATGCCCTCTTTTTCCAGTTGAGCCAGTGCATCCTTGACTTCGCGGTTCGAGGTATTGGAGAACTCGCCCAACCGGATATAACCGACTTCCGGCCGGATCATGAAGGCGTATCGAACCGAGTTGGTCGGGATACGGGCCCTGATGATCTCGACGTCGAAGGTCTCCGCCATACCCGGTCGCCTGATCGTCAGTACAACGGGTGTTCCTTCCGGTCCTCGCACCATGTCGACAACTTCGTCGACGGTGATCTCGGTCGCGTCCTCGCCATCGACGCCGGCAATGACGTCCCCGGCACGGAGGCCCTTCTGGGAGGCCGGTGTTCCGGCCATCGGGGCGATGACCGTCACCTGGCCATTCCGACGGGAAATAATGATGCCGACGCCGAAGAATGACCCCTCCTGGCGTTCTCTCATCTTCTGGTAGCTGTGAGGATCGAGGAAGTTGGAGTGCGGGTCGAGAACTTCGAGCATTCCGTTGATGCCGTCGTATACGACGTCTGACGGCAGGGTGTCCTCAGGGAGCCATTCGAGGAGTTCCGTGGTGATCCTGGAGGCCCTCTCAATCAACACCCTCTCGTCGTCCGAAATGGTGCTCTTCCCGAAAAGAGCGCCGGCGGCACCGCCGATGATCACGAGGATCAGGGTCAGGATTGTC
Source organism: Holophagae bacterium (assembly GCA_030618605.1). Taxonomy (GTDB): domain Bacteria; phylum Acidobacteriota; class Thermoanaerobaculia; order Thermoanaerobaculales; family Sulfomarinibacteraceae; genus DAOWGJ01. The sequence goes on from JAUXDC010000025.1 coordinate 11,114, forward strand.
AGTCTTCGCGGCGTCAAAACGATCGTCATCAGAGGCACTCCTTCAATTCACCACTTACTCTACAAGATCCTGATGGGGTTGGATATTTCCAGAGGCTGGTTCCTTCCTGCTTTTCGGCCGCAAAGAGAGGGCAAAGCGGGCTGGGGATTAGGTTGCTTCGACATCGTTCAAGAGTAGAATCGAGTATCGAGTTTCCAGTATCGAGTTTCAAATATCGGTATACTGTCGAGCGGAGGCGATTGTGTTTGGATCTTTGGGCGTCCCCGAAATGATGATGATTTTCGTTGTGGCCCTGCTGCTGTTCGGACCACGTCAGATGCCGCAGATCGGGAAGTCGATTGGGAAAGCGCTGGGCGAGTTTCGTAGGGCATCCAACGAGTTCAAACGAACCATCGAGGATGAGGTTGCAGGAGAAGACCTGGTTGAGTTGAAGAAAGGTCTTGAAGAGGTGCGGGACGTCGGCCGGGAAATCACCTCAATTCCGGAAAATGTTGTGAAGAAGCTGGAGGATTCGTGACCGCATCCTCCGAGGGGCAGCTTCCCGAAATCGAATCAGGTGAGACTCGGGGGCTGGAGCGTATGTCCCTGATCGAGCACCTTGACGAGCTTCGGAAACGCTTGACGATTTCTGCTGCGGCCATTTTCGTGGGTTTTCTGGGCTCCTGGTATTTTGCGCCCACGATCTTCAAGTGGCTCGAGCGGCCGATTCTTCAGGCATTGCCCCCGGGCGAGCAGTTGGCCTTCACCGATCTTTCCGGACCCTTCATGCTGTATATCAAGGTGGCCCTGCTGGCGGGAATCTTCCTCGCTGCGCCGGTCATCCTGCTCCAGGTGTGGCTCTTCATCCGGCCGGGTCTCTTTGACTCCGAGCGCAACCTGGCATTGCCGTTCATCTTTTTCACGTCGGTTTTCTTTGTCGCTGGAGGATATTTCGGGTACCTGATCGCCTTTCCAATGGTCGTCAAGTTCCTGTTGGGCGTCGGCGAGGGCTTCAAACAGGTCGTGACAATCCAGACGTATTTCTCGATGATGTCGAAGATCCTGCTGGGACTGGGACTGGTCTTCGAGATTCCGATGCTGATATTTTTTCTTGCCCGTCTCGGCATCGTCAGTGCGAGGCAGTTGGTGCGGTGGTACAAATGGGCGATTCTGGTGATCTTCGTCGTTGCGGCGATCATCACGCCAACCCCGGACATCGCGACGCAGTCCGTCTTCGCGGTTCCGATGATGTTGCTCTATGGACTCGGGATTGTGGTGGCGGCGTTGTTCGGCCGCAAGGAGGATTGATATGGAACCGTGGTTGGCATCATTCGAAATAACATTTCCGGCATCGACGGTCGAGGAGCTCTTTCTGGCGTTGGTGGTCCGGGACATGGTGTACGGCACGTCCTTCGACGTCGAGACCGAAGATGGCGGACAGACCTTCCAGGTGGATGTGACGGCGTCCGAGGAGATCGACGCCGAGAGGTATCAACTCCTGGTTGAAGCGGAGATTCGAGGCGTCGAGGAACAGGAGACCGCGAGGGCATTTCTTGAGCAGATCCTCGAGGAAGCAATCGATGATGCCGAACGCATTGTCGAGCAACGGGTTGAATTCGGCGCCGTTGTGGCGGATGAGATCGAAATGAGGGTGGTCCCTGAAGACGAAGAGCGGTGGGATCTGGTCATCCCCGACTGGCTGGCGCCGGAAGGCGCCGAAGTCCCCTTCGGATTCAGGGCCTTTCGGACGGATTCTGATCAGCCTTTCCCCAGCAATGCCGACTTGGATGGCGCCGGCCGGATCGTCATCGTGCCCTTCGGGGGGCAGTTCAGCCTCTTCGCCATCCCTAGCAATTCCTGAAGCCTTGGCATTTGGGGAACCGGGATCAAGCGAACAGCGTGGTGGCCAATGCTCCAGGAATTGCTGAGTTTGAGAGAGGTTGAGTATAGAAGCCACGATGAGCGGGAGATGTATATAGGGTGATTGAGGGGTAGATGAGGCATTCTGAACGCAGCTCGATGTTGATTCTCCGTATTATCGACTGACATAGGTGGAGGTTATCCCATGAAACGCAAGGTCCTTATCGTCGCAATTCTCATCCTGAGTCTCGCCGCAATGGCGGCTGCCGACACCGGCAAGGACACAGAAAAGGAGGATGACCGTTTGATGGCGGCCTCCACATTTGCCGGCCTTGAGCTGCGCAACGTGGGCCCCACGATCAACTCGGGGCGGATCACGGACTTTGCGGTCGACCCCGAAAGGCGTCACCACTTCTTTGTGGCCGTAGCCTCGGGAGGCGTGTGGAAGACGACCAACGCAGGGACCACCTGGACGCCGGTCTTTGACGACGAAGGCGCCTACTCCATCGGGTGTGTGGAGCTTGATCCCACCAACTCCGATGTTGTGTGGGTGGGTACCGGCGAAAACAACAGCCAGCGCTCGGTGTCCTTTGGGGACGGCATCTACAAGAGCATTGACGGAGGCGCGAACTGGAAGCGTATGGGCCTCGAGGATTCCGAGCACATCGGCATGATTGCCATCCACCCCGAGGACGGCAATGTGGTCTACGTGGCGGCCCAGGGGCCTCTGTGGAAGTCGGGAGGCGACCGCGGTCTCTACAAGACCACCGACGGTGGTGAAAAATGGGAACGCATTCTTCACATCTCGGACGACACTGGGATCAACGAGGTCTTTCTCGATCCGTCGGACCCAGAGACCATCTACGCCTCGGCATACCAACGTCGGCGTCGGGTGTGGACCCTGATTAACGGGGGCCCGGAGTCCGGTATTCATAAGTCCACCGACGGCGGCGCCACCTGGCGGGAGATCAACGAAGGTCTGCCCGAGGTGGACAAGGGAAAGATCGGTATGTGCATCGCGCCCGGCGCGCCCAATACTCTCTACGCCATCGTGGAGGCGGCTCTGGACAAGAGTGGGATTTTCCGATCCGTCGATCGGGGTGAGACCTGGGAGAGGCGGTCTGATTACCGTTCGGTCAGCCCTCAGTATTACAACGAGTTGATCTGTGACCCTGTGGATTCGCAGCGGTTCTACTCGATGGACACCTGGATGCACGTGAGCACGGACGGGGGCGAAACGATGGTCAAGGCGGGCAGTGAGTTCAAGCATGTGGACGACCACGCGCTGTGGATTGATCCCGAGGATCCCGAATACCTGCTCGCCGGGTGCGACGGCGGCGTCTACGAGAGTTTCGACCGCGCCGCAACCTGGCTTTTCAAGGAAAACCTGCCCGTCACCCAGTTCTACCGGGTGTCGGTGGACAACTCGAAGCCCTTTTATTACATCTACGGCGGCACCCAGGACAACGCCTCGATCGGTGGTCCAACACGCACCCTGGCGAAGTCGGGCATCGCGACCGAGGATTGGTTCATCACGGTGGGCGGCGACGGCTACGAGACGGCCGTGGATCCATTGGATCCCAACACCGTCTACTCCGAATGGCAGTACGGCGGTCTTGTTCGCCACGATCGCAAGAGCGGTGAGACTGTCGATATCCAGCCGCAGGAGGCGCCCGGTGAGGATGCCCACCGCTGGAACTGGGATTCACCGCTGTTCATCAGTCCCCACTCACACACTCGCCTTTACTTTGCCTGCCAAAGGGTCTTCCGCTCGGACGACCGCGGAAATTCCTGGAGGGCCGTCAGTCCCGACCTGAGCCGCGGGCTGGACCGTGACCAAATCGAGGTAATGGGCGCCCTGTGGAGTATGGACGCCGTCTCAAAGAACAAGTCCACCTCGGACTTCGGCAATATCGTTTCGTTGACCGAGTCGCCCCTGGTGGAAGGTCTGTTCTATGCCGGTACCGACGACGGGCTGATCCAGATCAGCGAAGACGGCGGCACCGTTTGGCAGCGGCTGGAGCACTTCCCGGGAGTGCCCGACATGAGTTACGTCAGTCGTCTGGAGGCATCGCTGCACGACGAGGACACGGTGTACGCCGCCTTCAGCAACCACAAGAACGGCGATTTCAAGCCTTACGCCCTGGTCAGCCGCGATCGCGGCCGTAGTTGGAGCTCCATTGCCGGCGACCTGCCTGAGAAGGAGATCGTGTGGGCCTTGATGCAGGATCACGTCAAACCGGAGTTGCTCTTTGCGGGCACCGAGTTCGGTGTCTACTTTACGGTGGACGAGGGCAAACAGTGGGTGCGCCTGAAGGGTGGGATGCCCACGATCGCCGCACGTGATATCGACATCCAGCGCCGAGAGAACGACCTCGCCGTGGGCAGCTTCGGTCGTGGTTTCTTTGTTCTCGACGACTACACGGCCTTGCGCCAGGTCAGCGAAGATGCCCTGGCTGCCGAGGCGCTTCTTTTCCCGGTCAAAGATGCGCCCCTCTTCATCGAGAAGCGTTCGCGTCATGGTGTGCGCGGACACGGATTCTTCACGGCGCCTAATCCCGAATTTGGAGCGACCTTCACCTACTACCTCAAGGACGGACTGAAGACCAGGGAAGAGCTTCGGCACAAGGCCGAAAAGAAGGCCCGGGAGAACGAGAACAATCCTGCCATTCCCAGCTTTGACGAGTTGCGCCTCGAGGAGCGGGAGGCCGAGCCCGAGATCATGTTCACAGTCCGCGATGCGGCGGGCGAGGTAATCCGCAGGATCAGCGGTCCTCGTGAGGAGGGTATCCACCGCGTCAGTTGGGATTTACGCAGTCCTTCGGCGAGCCCCACCAAGCTCGAAGAGAAGAAAACCGGTCGTTACGATTCACCGGACGTGGGACCGCTGGTGGTGCCCGGAACCTACTCCGTGACCATGACAAAGAAAGAGAACGGAGTGCTGACCGAATTGGCCGGCCCTGAGGAGTTTCAGGTGGTGCCGCTGGACCTCGCCACTTTCACCGCTTCCGACCGTGAAGCCGTGCGTGTGTTCCAGGACAAGGTCCGGCGCCTCTATCGCGCGGTACGGGCAGCCCTCGAGGTTGCCGAGCGCATGGAGGAACGCCTGGCCCTGGTGCACAAGACCGTCATCGACACGCCGCATGCCGACCCAGCCCTGCTGCTTGAGGTGGAGCGCCTGAGGATTGCCCATGCCGACCTCATGCTCTCGCTCAATGCCGATCCCACCCTTGCCAAGCGCAACAAGTTCCAGCCTCCGTCCATCTCGGACCGGGTCAACCGCATACGTCAGGACCAGTGGTTCACCACCCAGGCGCCCACAGGCACTCACGAACAGAACTACCGTTGGGCCGCCGATACATTCGGCAGTGTGCTGGCTGAACTCAAGCTGATTGACAGTGATCTCTCAGTGCTCGAAAAACAACTCGAGGAACTCGGTGCGCCCTGGACTCCTGGCCGGTTTCCCGAGTGGAGTGAGTAGGGGCAAGCCGAAGACCGAACTTTTGCTAGCATATGCTAGCATTCAAGTAGAGGTGAGGTTATGCCGGGTTTGAGCGTTCGCGGAATTGATGAGGAAGTCTACCGTCGGCTGAAAATCCGTGCTGCAGAGTACGGAATCTCGATGGAGGAAGCCGTACGTCGGATCATCAAAAGGTCCGTGATATCACCGGAGCATCTGGGCAAACTCGCAACTGAGTGTTTCGGGCCGGACAACGGTAGCGAACTCGACCTGCCGATCAGGGAACCTCACGAACCGATCGATCTCAACGGATGATCCTGCTTGACACCAACATCGTCTCGGAGGTTATGAAGCCGGCGCCGGCAGACTCCGTCCTTCGATGGCTTGATGATCAGGAAACCGAAAATCTCTACCTCTCGACCATCACGATTGCCGAGATTGTCTTCGGAATTCACATTCTCCCTGACGGAAGGTGGCGAAGGAAACTGGCCGACCGGTTCGAGGACTTCGTTGCCCGGGGTTTTGATCAGCGGATTCTCCCGTTCGACACCGCAGCGGCGCATGTCTTTGGTGACATCATGGGTCGTCGTCGTGAGTTGGGCCGGCCCATGAGTTTTCCGGACGGTCAGATTGCCGCCATCGCCCACGCCTGTCATTTCGCGCTGGCTACGCGCAATGTTAGTGACTTCGAACATTGCGGGATCGAGATTCTGAATCCGTTTGGGTAGGGATTTGTAGGGTGTTGGGGTTTGTTTCAAAAGAAAAACCCGGCCTTTCGGCCGGGTTTTTGGTTGGACTGTTGTTCGACTGTTACGGCCGTTCGAGGATGTAGGCGAAGCCCATGCCGCCTCCGATGCACATGGTGACCATGCCTCGTTTGACGTCTCGGCGCTTCATCTCGCCGAGGATCTTGACGGTCAGAATCGCTCCGGTGGCCCCGAGGGGGTGACCGGTGGCGATGGCGCCGCCGTTGACATTGGTTATCTCGGGATTCAGGCCCAGAGTATTGACGCAGTAGATGGACTGGCTGGCGAAGGCCTCGTTGATTTCGATCAGATCGATGTCATCGAGGGTCAGACCGGCCTTCTTGAGGACCTTGGGTACGGCGCCCGTTGGGCCGATGCCCATGATGTCGGGTTCGACGCCGCCGACGGCCCATTGGCGAACGTAGGCGATCGGCTCGAGGCCGCGCTTCTTGGCCTCTTCCTCGGCCATGACGACGACCGCAGCGGCTCCGTCGTTGATCTGGGAGGCGTTGGCGGCGGTCACTGAGCCCTTGGGATCAAAAACCGGACGCAGTTTGGCGAGGGCTTCGACGGTCGATTCCGGGCGCGGGCCCTCGTCGGTGTCGAAGGTGAATTCTTTCCACTTCCCATTGGCCCGGGTTCGGACATCAAGGGGTACGATCTCGTCTGTGAATTTCCCGGATTCGATGGCTGCAGCAGCCTTCAAATTGGAGTTGACGGCAAATTCGTCCTGCATCTCCCGCGTGATCTTGAATCTGCTCGCGACCTGTTCTGCGGTCGTGCCCATGGCCGAATAGGCATTGGGCATCATTTCCATCAGGTGCGGCTCGGCAATCATCTTGTTGCCGCCCATGGCAACGAGAGACATGCTCTCGACGCCGCCGGCGATGACGATGTTGTGACTGCCGGCCTTGATCATGTCGGCGGCCATCGCAATCGTCTGCGATCCCGAACAACAGAATCGGTTGATGGTCATTGCCGGTACCTCGACCGGGAACCCGGCCGAAAAGCCGATCAAGCGGGCAATGTTCATGCCCTGTTCGCCCTCGGGCATGGCGCAGCCGAAGATGATGTCGTCGACCTCTTCCTTTTCGAGGCCGGGTGTACGTTCCATCAAGGCCTCGAGCATCCGCGCGGCAAACCACTCGGGTCGAGTGTCCTTGAGGCTTCCTTTTTTGGCCCGCCCAACCGGGGTCCTGGCCATTGAAACGATGACGGCTTCTCGCATCGTAGTTCTCCTTCCTAGTTTCTCAGTGGCTTGTTGTTGACGAGCATGTACTTGATGCGGTCCAGGGTCTTGGGTTCTCCCAGGAGCGAGAGGAAGGCCTCACGCTCGAGATCCAGGATGTCCTGCTCGCTGACGGGATCGTTGATCGTTGTGTCGCCGCCGGTGAGAACTCGTCCGAGGTGTGTCGTGACCACCTCGTCGTGGGACGTTACCCAGTGGGTCAGCTTCATGTTGTGGAGCATCATTTTGATGGTTGCCAGACCCTCGGCCCCAGGAAGCTTGAATGTTTTCTCCTGGGGTGGCTGGTATCCAACCATGTCCATGCCGATGGCCATCTGTTTGGCGGTATAGAGCTGTCGGTCGCGGTTGATCTCGACGACGTCCATGGGCCTCAAGAATTTGAAGTCTCGGGCTTCTTCGCCGGAGGTGGCGACCTTGGCCATGCCGATGTTCTCAAACGCGGTCTGGATGAAGGGAAGGTTCGACAGTACTGGTGTAGTGATGTTCTCGAGCACACGTTCGAGCATGTAGAGGCAACCGCCGCCGGCGGGGATCAGTCCGACGCCGACTTCGACCAACCCCATGTAGGTCTCGGCGGTGGCGCAGGCGCGGTCGGCGCCCATCGTCATCTCGCAGCCACCACCAAAGGCAAAGCCGAAGGGAGCGACGACAGTCGGAATCTTCGAGCGACGGAGTCCGATGGTCATGCCCTGGAAACGCTGGACCATCTGGTCGATCCCGGCCCACTGCCCGGCCTGTATGCCTTCCAGCATCGCCAGGAGGTTGGCGCCGGCGCTGAAGTTCTCGCCCTGGTGGTGAATCACCAGGCCGCGGAAATCCTTCTCGGCAATTTCGATGGCCTTGTACATGACATCCATGATGTCGTCGTCGATCGGGTTCATGCGAGCCTGGAGAGCCGAGTGGAACTCGACGCAGGCTACGCCGTCGCCGATGTCGACCACCGAAGCGCTCTTGTTGCCGTGGATGAGTTTCTTCTCGTCGCGTTTGAGGTTTTCAAGCACGATGAAGGAGTCCGGCTTGGGCTCTTGGATATACGTTTTTGACTGCGGATCCCAGTACTTCCGGCCGTCGGCGCTCTCGAGGTAGAACGTCTGATTGCCGGCGGCGAGCATATCCAGAACCCATGCTGCCGGCGTTAAGCCATCAGCCTTCATGCGGTCGATGACGGCCTGGACGCCCAGGGCATCCCAGGTCTCGAACGGACCGAGGTTCCAGTTGAAACCCCACTTGAGTGCGTTGTCGATGTCGACGACGGTATCGGAGATCTCACCAAACCGGTTGGCGGTGTAGATCAGGGAGTCCCTCAGGATTCGCCAGGCCAGTGCCCCGCCACGGTCATCGGCCGCCACGAGATCCTTGATGCGCTTCTTGACATCGTCGGTCTTCTTGGCCTTGCCCAGGGATGGGATATTCGGCCGTTCCTTCTCGCGATATTCGCCGGTCTTCCAGTCGATGACCAATTTGGTCTTGGAGCCGTCGGCGTTCTTTTGGATCTTGAAGAATCCGCCCTTGGCTCTGGTCTTGCGGCCCAGGGCGCCGTTTTTGATCATCGTGGTGATAAATTCCGGCATTTGGAAAATGTCCAACTGCTCGTCATCCGGACAGCCTTCGGCGATCGTGTTGACCGTGTGGGCCATGACATCGATGCCGACCAGATCGACCGTGCCGAAGGATGCCGAACTGGGGTGGCCCATCGCCGGGCCGGTGATGGCATCGACTTCGTCGACCTGGTAGTCCATGTCCATCATCGCCTTGAAGGTCGACTGGATGCCGAAGACGCCGATGCGGTTGCCGACGAAGTTCGGTGTGTCCTTGCCGAAGACGATGCCCTTGCCCAGGCGGAAACGCCCGAAATCGGCGAAGAAGTCCATCACCTCTTTCGAAGTCTCGTCGCCGGCGACCAACTCCAGCAGCTTCATGTAGCGGACGGGATTGAAGAAGTGGGTGACCAGGAAGTTCTTCTTGAAGTCGTCCGATCGGCCCTCGGTCATGCCGGAAATCGACAGGCCTGATGTGTTCGAAGAGACGATCGAGCCGGGTTTTCGGACTTCTTCGACCCGGCCGAAGACCTGTTGTTTGATGTCCAGGCGCTCGACGATGACCTCGACGATCCAGTCGCAATCGGCCAGTTTGTGCCAGTCATCCTCAAAGTTCCCCGTTTCGATCAGGGGGAGGAAACGCTTGCTGTAAAGCGCCGCCGGTTTGCTCTTTTTGATGCCCATGAGGCCGGCTTGGGCGAATTTCGATCGAAACCGCGGGTCGCTTTCGCTCAGCCCTTTCTTGGCGTCGTCGTCGGTGAATTTCGGGGGCACAATGTCCAGCAACAACACCGGAATCCCGGCGTTGGCCAGATGTGCCGCGATTCCGGAGCCCATGACTCCGGCGCCCAGCACAGCAGCCCTTCGGATTTCTCTACTCATGGATCAACCTCCCATTGATATTTCTTAGAGGCGCCGGGGAGGCGCCTGCGTGGATTTCTTGCCTTCACGTTGACTCTGCTGAGGGTCGTGAAGGATGGGGTGAATGAACACTCATTCATTTTGCATGAAATGCCGCACTTTGGCAAGTGTCCAGTTTCTGTCCTCTGTTGCGAACACTCTCAGGTACAATGACTGCCGTGTTTGAAAGGCGACGATTACGAAGGGGAGTGTGATGAAGAGATTTCTCATAACGCTGATTGCATTGGCTTTGGTGGTTCCGGTGGCATGGGCCGGCGGCCTGGCCGGGGTCAAGATGGACGAAAAGGTGATGGTCGATAGTGACACCGTCAAGCTGAACGGCATGGGCGTGCGCAAGAAGCTCTGGGTCAAGGTCTATGTTGGTGGACTGTATCTCGAACATCCGACGACCAATGCCGAAAACGCGGCCCACTCCAAGCAGACCAAAAAGATGGTGATGCATTTTCTGACCAACAAGGCGACAAAAAAGAAGATGGACGCTGCGTGGATCGAGGGGTTCGAGGCCAACTGGGGCCATTACGGGGATATCAAGGCCCGTGTCATGACCTTCAATAGTTATTTTGGTGATATGGACGACGGTGATGTCGTCGAGATGACCCTGGTTCCCGGCAAAGGGACCACAGTCGTCGTCAACGGCGCTACCAAGGGCACGATCGAGGGTGATGATTTTGCCGAGGCCCTGGTCAACGTTTGGGTCGGGGACACGCCACCGACTGATGAGTTCAAGAAGGGTATTCTCGGAGAGTGAATTCCGGCATTTTCCCGGCAGTGACAGAGTTTTGGGGCGCCTGTAGGCGCCCCGTTTGTCTGATCGTCGCGACCTTTGTCGTGGTGCTGGGCCTGGGTCTCCAGGGCTGGGCCGAAGACCCTCGACCCGACGATGACCAGCTCGTGACCGTCAGAGATCGCATTGAGAAGTATGAGAAGAGACTGGCCACGATCGAACGGGAGACCAAATCCGCACGTGTGGACCTGGAGCGGCTTCAGACTGAGGCCGACCTGGCGGAGGCCCGCGTCGAAGAGGTCGAATTGGAGTTGACCTCTTCCAGGGATGAGGTCATCCGACTGAAAGAGGAAACCGCCGCCATCTCTCGGGATTTGGAGGAACGAAAATCCTGGCTGTCGACCCATCTGGTGTTGGCGTCGCTCCTGGGAAGACCTGGGCCGCTGCAACTGGTCTGGGATGGAGCGCAAGGGGGTCATTTGGAAGATGCAGTCGGTGTCGTTGTGACGTTGACTGCCGGTCAGGCCCAGATGGTCAAGGAATACAACCGGATGCAGGAAGAAAGAGCGGCTCGGCAGGCAGAACTGAGCCGGACCCTGGCGCGTGCGGGCCGTGAGATGGCGGAACTGGGTGAGCGCCGAAAGGCCTTTCAGGCAGCACGCCGGGAGATGGACCGACGTTTGGCCCGGCTGGACCGCCAGGAACGGTCCGCCGAGACCGAACTGGCAGACATGAGGGCTCGGGAGGCGGCACTCGAGCGCCTTCTGGCGGTCGTTGGGAAGAAGAAGCGTTTTACGGGCAAGGAGTCCATTCAGAGGTATCGCGGGGCTCTTCCATGGCCGGCGCCGGGCCGGGTGGTTCGGACCTTTGGCAAACACTTCCTCCCTCGATACGCGACCTACACCGTTTGCAAC
>JAUXDC010000396.1 GCA_030618605.1 Holophagae bacterium
AATTGGCGCCTTATCGCCACTGCCGACCGATCGTTGTCCAAAAAGACATTGCGCCTGCCGGTTTTGATGCCCTGTGCCCGAGCTGCGGTCTCGGCGACTGTTCCCACCGTCGTCCGGGAGTCGATGAAGGCCATGCCCCGCCCTTTGATCTCCTGCATAACCCAGGTCATCAATCTCAAATCAGCTGTCGCCCTGGAACCCATATGGTTGTTCATTCCAACGGCGTAAGGCACGTTGTTCAGCGCAGAATGAACCGTCATTCGCACTTCGTCTTCGGCCATCGACACGAAGACCGCGCCGGGCCCGGGTTTGTTGGCCGGATAACCATTCGGCTCCATCGGGAGGTGCAACCAGATCTCGTGACCGGCCTTGTGAAGGGCGACCGCTGTTTCGGAACTCGAGGGCAGGAACGGCAACACAGCCACACCGACCGCCGGCGGGAGGGCGGCCGCCCGTGGAACCAAATCCATCTTCTGTCCCCCGTCGTCCAGCAGGATCACCAGCTTGCCCCGTGCACCTGGAGGTGGCGGCGGTCGAGGTGTGGGAGTCGGCGTCGGTGGCGGCGGCTCCGGTGTCGGCGTCGGTGACGGCGCTACGACCGCCTCCACAACGTGAATGTCAAAGGCCTCACTCCCGAAATGGATCCGGACTCTCCGCCCTCCCTGGGTCCCCTCGCCCTCAATCGTCACCGGAGCGCCCCACCGGGCAGCTTCAGCCTCAAGATCCGAACACAAAGCCTGAAGCGCTTCGCCCCCGGGCAACTCCAATCGCCAGGTCCGAACGAAGACATCGCCTTCCTTGCGTATCGGGTCGTCTTCCCGTCGCCGCTGCCGATCATCGCCTCGACGTGCCGCCGACTGCCGAATCACCTCTGCAAAGTCTCCTTCAATCAGACCATCGCCCGGCCCCGAACTCGCCGGACGAAACAACATCCACAGGGCGGCAACCAAGGCAATCAATGCCACACCCAAGACCGGAATCAACCACGCCTTATATCCGGCGCCGGCACGGCGGGAGCGTTTGCGGGCAACCATTCCCAAAGACCTCAGGCCGCCTCGTCGAGAGCAATCTCGTCGGTCTCATCGGTCTGAGCCCCTTCGAGAGCCATCTCGATGCCACGAGCCAGGACCCTGTCCTCAGCCTCGTCCTCGTCCTCGCCGACATCGTCGAAGAACTCCATCTCCTCAGAGGGTTCCAGTCCGTTACCGTTGATCGGCTCACCGTCGGCACGGAGCCACTGACCCACTGGAATCCAGAGGTGGAGGCCCCTGGAGTGTACGAAGCGCATATGGGGCGCGTGTCCCGCACTGTTCCAGCCGACCAGGGGACTCCCGTGACGGCTCAGGGCCGATGCCAGGATTTCACCAACACCTTCGGTTTCATGCCCTATCAACACAATAGGCGACGGTCCTTGAATACCGTCTTGTGTTGCCTCGAACCTTTCTTCCCCGGCGCCTCGTTCGGACCGACTGCCGATCAACCCGTCATCGATGAAGATATCCGCAACGTCTACCGCCTCGGATTCAAAACCCCACACCAATCGCCTGAGGTCGATAACAATCGGCTTCCCGGCCTCCACAACACCGGCCAGTTCGGCAGCTACGCCGGCCTCGAGCGCGCCCAGCTTGATGACCTGAACACCATCCTGCTCGGAAACTACAATCGGTTCAATCTTCCACTCCACCGCGTCCAGAACAACCTCACGGCGTTCGTCAACATGGCGGTCGACCACGGTCAGGGTCACGTTCTGTTTTGCCTCCTCGCGCTGGGCCAGATCAAGTCGAATCTGCCAGAGAGGACGCCCTCGCGTGTAAACGTCACCGATCTTCTCAATCACCTCCCACGACTGGAGGTTTGCCGCAGCTGCGGGCGATCCGGGGATGGCGCACCGAACAGCCGCCGAACCAAGTCGACCACCGATGAACAGCCCGTATGCCGGTGGTTCGGAGGCCAAATGACTGTATGCCTCAACCTCTGCCTCAGGCACAACTGCCGCCCAGGGGTCGACACTCTCCAAAAGACCGGCATCCAGTGCCATCGCCAGTGCCTGGTCGTTCAGTTCGTCAACGTACTCATTTTCTACGAGGTGAACCACCTCCGTCAGGATCCCCAGGGACCTGAAGAGGTCTTCCCTGTCCTCGCCGCTGAGACCGGCTCGGAGCAGGCCTGCAAACAGCATGAGACAAATCACCGAAAAACTCAGAAACAGTATCCGAAATCGTGCCATCATCACCCTCTCGACCGGGTCCCCGGTCTCACTTTTGTTCCAACTGAAGCCACCCCTTGGGATCCTGCGGCTTTCCGCCGACCCGGATTTCCAAGTACAGGTTTCCGTCTTCCTTTTCCAACCCGGCTACACCGAGAGTTGTTCCCATTCCCACCCTTTGATCCATCCGAGCATGGATTGAGGACAGCCCGGCCACCAGCGAAAAGACCTCTCCACCATGATCGACAACTACCATGTTGCCATATCCCTTGAAATGACGGGCATAGGCGACCTGGCCCGGAAACAGTGCCCCGACCGCTACGCCCGGCGCCACACCAAGGCGCAA
>JAUXDC010000076.1 GCA_030618605.1 Holophagae bacterium
GTCGCCATGCTGGGCATGGCCATTCTCCAGATCGGCGGGGGGGTCCTGGGCCACGGCGTTGTCAGGCTCGACAGCTTGACATATTTCCCAGACAGCCTCCGAGAACAGGGGATGGATCCCGGGCATTATCGATCCCTTCGTGGCCCAAATGCAGTCGAACCGCTGACTCCCACAATTCAAGACGATATGGTCACCGACCCCTACCTCAAGCTGTTCATCCCCTACAATCCGCGACGCCATAACCGTCTCTTGGCCGAGGCTTGCTCCAGCCTTCAACCCCTCAGCAAGAATGGGCTCGATGCCGGAAGGGGACTCAAGCTCGAAGACATTCAGGTGCAGGATGCGGCCGCGTGCCTGGGTTCTCTATTCGCTGTCTCTCTTGACGGTGAGGTTCTGCAAGGCCTGCACTTCGACTTCACGCGTGAGCAAGGCACCGGCCTTGAGGGCATCGTCAGTTTTTTGTCTGTCGACGGACTCGATCACGGCCGGCACGAACTGATGATCCTCGCACCTCCAAAGAACCGGCTCACCGACAAAGACGATGAAACACCGCAAGCCGTTCGCCACCTGATTCCGTTCTGGTTGTGACTTGCAGACGTTCCGGTAGCAACTCAACGAACCCCTTCGATCGCTTCGGTCGGGCTCAGGAGCACGCCTCCTTCAGGCGGGTTGTCGAGTAATCGCTTATCACCGGTGACCAGTGCCGCCCCCGCTTCACAGGCGAGCAGGGCCCACAAGTGGTTATCACCCGGATCCGGGGCCTGCCCGAAGGCTGATGGCTGGGGTTCCCTGAACACGGCGTTGGCAACAAGCTCCGTCAGGATCTGATCGATTTCGGTCTCATCCAAGTCGTGGAGCATCGCTATCTTGGGGCGCAACAGAACCTGCCGGTACTCCGCAAGAAGCTCCGCTGAAAGCAGGAACGGGAATCGACCTTTGAGCATGCCGTCAAGAATCCAGCACGTAGGTGAATCAGGATTCGATGTCAACAACACGGCAACTACAACCTTGGTGTCAATAATCAGGATCGGTGCGGTCATGAACCGCGCACCTCTTTTGTCTCGCCCAGGGCGACCTCAAGCGCGTCCTGTTCAGACAGCCCCGCCTTGAGACGTGCACGGGCAACCAACTGTGCAGCACTTTCCACCGACCGCACGCCGTAGAGCTCGAGACTCTCTTCAACCAGGTGGCCGATCGTTTTCCCTTGACGAACCGCAGCTTCCTTGAGGGCACGATGCCGGTCGTCCGACAGGCTAATGGTAATCCTCGCCATGAGACCTCCATCAACAGAATAGCAAAAACACATCAATACAGAAAAACATCACTCCATCAGACAGAGGCATCTTCCTGCGAACCTCAACGGCATTTTCCCGTAATGATGGGCAGAGGGGACGCCGGGGAACGGTGTGTCCCGGCAATTACTGGACGGCATGGCGGCCGACACGTTCTTTTTCGGAGGAGACAGTGGGAATTTTACATTCAAAAATGACTCTCGCAATAGTGCTGGGAATCACAGTTTTTTCGGCCGGTTGCAAGAATGAGGGCGAAGGCCACACATTCAGAAACGGCAACGGTGAAGGTGAAGAACGCAAGATCGAAGCGATACCCGTCGAAGTCGCACCTCTCGGGGAAGGCCGTATTGAGGCAACGCTCCGGTTTTCCGCGACTCTCGAAGCCGAGAGGGACGTCCAGGTCTACGCCGAGGCCACACGACGGGTGATCAAGCTCCTGGTCGAAGAAGGCGACACCGTGCGCAAAGGCCAACTGCTCGTCAACCTCCAGGACGAGGAACAACGTGCAGCTCTGGCCAAGACTACGAGCCAACTGGACCAGCGCAAACGCGAATTCGACTGGCAGAAGAGTCTTTTTGAACAAGATCTGGTCAGCAAGCAGGCCTTCATCGATGCCGAATACCAATCCGACCAGGCGCGCCTGGCCTTCGAAGAGGCCCAACGTCAGCTGTCCTATACCGAGGTCCGCGCTGCAATCTCCGGCATCGTGACCGAGCGCAGCGTTAATCTCGGGGACTTCGTCTCGGTCAATCAACCCCTGTTTCGAATCGTTGATTTCAACTCGATTGTTGCTCGAATCTACGTTCCCGAGAAGGAACTGCCCAGGCTCGAGCGCCGCCAACCAGCCCGCCTGACGGCCGACGCCCTTGGAGGCCTGATCTTTTCCGGCGCCATTGACAGAATCTCCCCAGTGGTTGATCCCGGCACCGGCACCATCAAGGTCACTGTGGCCACGCCGCGGCAGCAGGGTTTGCGGCCAGGCATGTACGTGCAGGTCGAGTTGGTCACGGCCGTCCACGAGCATGCGATCCGCATCCCCAAGAAGGCCCTGGTCTATGACAACGACCAGATCTTCGTCTTCCGGCTGGGGGACGAACGAACGGTCGAGCGGCTTGCGGTTGTGCCGGCCCTGGAAAACACCGAGTACATGGAACCCGCTGACGGTCTGGCGCTGGGCGATCAGATCATCGTCGCCGGCCAGTCGGGCCTCAAGGACGGCGCCAAGGTGCGCCTGCCGGGCGATCCGGAGCCCGAGGACGAAGACGACGAAGAAGAAGACAATGAATAGCCACAAAGAGGCACAAAAAGGCACAAAAAGGGAAGACAGAACAAATGAACCGCAAAGACGCAAAGATCGCGAAGAAGGGCGCAAAGGACAAATTGTAAAAAGATCCCTTGGCGTTCTTTGCGTTCTTGGCGGTTCAAATGTGTTGCTGCGATGGCCTGCGCCATCCCGGGTATTTCTTCAATGAACCGCACCAACGCCCCCCTGACGACCGCCGCATCGTTCATCACCGACCGTCCTGTGGCGGTTTCGATGGTCTTTCTGGCGGCGATCGTCTTCGGATATTTCTCATACGGCCGCTTGCCGGTCACCCTGATGCCGGAGATGTCCTACCCCACCCTGACGGTGCGTACCGAGTATCCGGGCGCTGCCCCCGAGGAGGTCGAAAACGATGTCACCCGCCCGCTGGAAGAGGCGCTGGGCGTCATCGGGGGCCTGAGGCGCATCTCCTCGGTCTCCCGCGCCGGCCTGTCCGACGTCGTTCTGGAATTCTCATGGGACACGACGATGTCCGCCGCCATCCAGGATACGCTTGAGAAGCTGGACCTGGTCTTTCTGCCCGACGAGGCCGAGCGCCCCCTGATCCTTCGCTTCGACCCGTCTCTCGATCCGGTGATGGAACTCAGCCTGTCCGGAACCGACGACCGGTTCGAAGGAGAAGAGGGCCTGCGCCGCCTGCGCCGTATTGCTGAATTGCAGATCAAGCGCACGCTGGAACCGATCAAGGGCGTTGCAGCGGTTCGGGTCCGCGGCGGTCTCGAAGAGGAGATCGAGATCCGCATCCACAAAGACAGCCTGCGAAGGACGGATACCTCGATCGCCACGGTCGTACAGCGACTCCGCCAGGAAAACGTCAATGTCGCTGGCGGCACCTTGACCGAGGGGCGCACCGAATACATGGTCCGCACCCTCAACGAATACACCAGCCTCGAACAGATCGCCGACACCATCGTCGAGATGCGGGGCGATCGCGCAATCCGAATCCGTGACCTGGGCGAGGTCAAGTGGAGTCACAAGGAGCGCCGCATCTCGACCCGGACCGAAGGCCTCGAGAGCGTGCAGATCGAGATCTTCAAAGAGGCCGACGCCAACATTGTCGCCCTGGCCAAACGGGTACGACAGCGAATCGAGCCACCCCCGCCAAAGTCCAAGGGATTTGCCATTCAAACCGGCGGCCCTGGGGGAAGCAGGGCTCAACAACCCCTCGGGCTGGCGGAGGAACTCCTGCACAGCGAGGGGATCGTCCTCGGCGTGGTCGCCGATCGCTCGATCTTCATTGCCTCGTCGGTCGCAGAGGTCCGCAACACCGCCATCTACGGCGGCCTGCTGGCCGTGCTGGTGCTCTTCCTCTTTCTCAAGCGAATCCGCCCAACGATGATCATCGCCCTCAGCATTCCCATTTCACTGCTGGTCACATTCGCGCCCCTCAATATTCTGGGCATCTCGCTCAACATCATGTCCCTCGGCGGCCTGGCCCTGGGCATCGGCATGCTGGTCGACTCGTCGATCGTCGTTCTTGAGTCGATTTCCCGCTGCCTGGAGGAAGGGGATGACCTGCGCTCCGCAGCGCTACGCGGCACGACCGAGGTCCGAATGGCGGTGGCCGCCTCGACCCTGACCTCGATCGCCGTCTTCATCCCGATGGTCTTCGTCCAGGGCGTGGCGGGGCAAGCATTCGGTGATCTCGGACTGGCCGTGGTGATCTCCCTGCTGGCCTCCCTGGTGGTCGCCCTCTTCCTGATCCCCATGCTGGCAAGCCGCACCGGCTTGTCCGCGACACATCTTGTCGCGGACCCGCGCACCCTTCTTCCAACCCGAACTGTGCGAATGGTTCGAAGTGATATCCGCCACCTCCCTTGGTGGGCCACAGTCCTCTTGTCGCCATACCTGCTCCTGCGCACCCTCTTCGGCCTGGCCCTCGAACTGATCACCGGCCTCGTGCTGGGCATGGGCAGTCTGTTCGTCCTGCTCTGGAGCCGCTTCCTACAGCCTGTCTTGGCCACCGTTTTTGGTTGGGTCCTCAAGGTACCGGTGACAATTGTCGACAGCCTGCTCGGCGGTCTCGGCAGAGCCTACCCGAAGATGATCCGGTGGGCGCTCGGCAGACCCGGCCCGGTCCTGGCCCTGGCCGCCGTCACCCTGGCGGCCACCGTTGCCCTGGTCATGCAGTTGGACTCGGAGCTCTTGCCGGAGGTTCACCAGGGCGAATTCACCTTCGAGGTCCAGCTGCCGGTCGGCACGCCTCTTGAGGTGACCGACGAAGTGCTCGGCCCAGTGGAAGAGGCTCTGATGGCCGAACACGAACACATCCAGGCCCTGATCCTGACCCTGGGCTTCGACCCCGAAACCTCCCAGCGTTCGGATGAGGGTGAGAACACGGCCCGCTTCAAGGTCATCCTCGACCAGGCTGACCCCAAAATCGAGGCAGCGGTCATCGAGCGCCTGCGCACGCGTCTGCTCGAACTGCCCGACGTCAACGCCCGGGTCGTCAGGCCTGTGCTCTTCTCCTTCAAGACACCGATCGAGGTAGAAATCCACGGCGACGACCTGATCGAGCTACGGCGAATGGCCGATGAGGTCCGCACAGTGATGGCCGGCCTGCCCCAGTTGGCCGATGTCGAGACCACCCAGCGCACCGGCGCCCCCGAGGTCCAGATCCAGTACGACCGCGAACAGCTGGCTCGCTACGGCCTGGACGTCGCGCGGGTCGCCGAGGGAGTGCGTGACGCCGTCCGGGGAACCGAGGCCACGCTCTACAACCTCGGTGACCGGCGGGTACCGATCGTCGTGCGCTATCGCGAGGCAGATCGGTCCCAAGTGGCCCAGGTCCGCGATTTTGTCGTCAACCCCGGCGGCGAACGTCCGATTCCCCTGTCGGCTATTGCCGCCGTCGAACTGGCCGAAGGGCCGTCGGAGGTCCGGAGAGTCGACGGGCGAAGGGTAGCGCTTGTCACCGCCAACCTGGCCCAGGGTTCCCTGGGCGGCGCGGTCGAAGCGGTCAACGCCGCCTTGCAGAGGTCCGTCGCCTGGCCCGAGGAGATGACCTTCTTCATCGCCGGCCAAAACCGGGAGTGGGAGAAGAGCCGGGCGTCCCTCCTCTTGGCCCTGGCACTGTCGATTTTCCTGGTCTACGTCATCATGGCGATGCAGTTCGAGAGCCTGGTGCAGCCGCTGGTCATCATGGTGACCATCCCGCTGGCCCTGTTCGGCGCCGCCGTCGCCCTCAATATGCTGAACATCTCCTTGTCGATCGTCGTCTTTCTCGGCATGATTCTGTTGGCCGGCATCGTCGTCAATAATGCCATCGTCTTCATCGACTACATCAATACGCTGAGACGCCGTGGCGTCGAGCGTGACGAGGCTGTCGTGACGGCAGGATCGGTACGCCTGCGGCCGATTCTGATGACCACGGCGACGACTGTGCTCGGCCTGCTGCCGATGGCTCTGGGATTCGGTGACGGCGCCGAGCTTCGCAGTCCGATGGCCGTCACGGTGATCTCCGGCCTGATCGCCTCGACGGTCCTGACCTTGTTGATCGTACCGTCGGTCTACGTCATCTTCGACAGGCTCAGTGAACGAATCCTGGGACACCAACCCCTGGCCGCCCGCGAGGAGTGGGGAGCATGACTCCCAAACTCAGCCGCTTTGAAGAGACCCTGCCGCGATTTTCGCTGGGCCGCCGGGTCTCCGTATTGGTTCTGCTGGCCTCGCTCGTGGTGGTCGGCGTCGTTTCGACCGTGGGCATTCCCCTGGAACTGATTCCGGCAGGCTTCTCTCCCCCATTTCTCGCCGTCCAAGTACCCTGGCGGGACGCCCCACCACAAGAAGTCCTTGAGAAAATCGTTCGTCCTCTCGAGGAGGAACTCAGCACCGTACGGGGGCTGGACTCGCAGTTTTCCATGTCCCGCACGGGCTTCGGCCGGGTCTTCCTCAACTTCAAGAACGGCACCGACATGGACGTCGCCTACCGAGAGGTCCGCGACCGGGTCGAACGGGCTCGGGTCCGGCTCCCAAGCGACGCCGACCGCATCTCCATACGGAAAGAGGACGCGTCGTCCATCCCGGTTTTTGTACTGGGCCTGACCTACGACCCAGAGATGGGTGATCCCTACCGATTGATTCAGCGGGAAGTTGTCATGCGAATCGAACGCCTCGACGGCGTCGCCTCGGTCGAGATCAACGGCCTGCAAGAACCGGAGATCTTCATCGAGCTGGACCGCGGACGCACGGAGGCATCCGGCCTCAACATCTACCAGGTCGCACAGGACCTCGGGGCCGACAATTTCACCATGGCCTCGGGCGATATCCGCTGGGGCGGCCGCAAGCTGCTCTTGCGCTCGGTCGCACGTTTCACCGATCTCGAATCGATTCGCAACCGACAGCTCTCGCCGCACGTCAAGCTCTCCGACATTGCCACCGTCGAATTCAAGCCGCCCGAACGAAAATTCCGGATTCGGGCCAACTCACAACCGGCGGTGGCCTTGATGATCCTCAAGGAGGGCCAATCCAATACCATCGAGGTCGCCCGCCGCATCCAGAACGAAGTGGATGCGATGCAGGACCGGCCCCGACTTCAGAGCATCGGCATGGTGCCCCTGTTCGACCAGGGCGCCGTCATTCTCGAGAGCCTGAACACCCTGTTGAACGCCGGCAAGATCGGCGGTCTTTTCGCCGCGATCGTCCTCTTCTTCTTCCTTCGCCGTTTACGCATGACCCTGATCATCGCCCTGTGCATTCCGCTTTCACTGCTGGCGGCCCTGGCCGTCATGTTCTTTGCCGGCGAAAGCCTCAATATCCTCTCCCTCTTGGGCCTGATGATCTCCGTCGGCCTTCTGGTCGACAACGCGGTCGTCGTCGGCGAGAACATCCACCGGCTCCATCGAGAGGGCCTGCCGCGCCGGCAAGCGGCGATCCACGGCGCGGGCGAGATTGCTCTGGCAGTGACGACGGCTACTTTGACGACAGTCATCGTTTTCGTTCCGGCTTCTCTGGTCGAAGGCCAGGCACAGTTTTTTCTGATGCGACTGGCCCTGCCGATTTGCGTCGCCCTTCTGGCCTCCCTGGCCATTGCCGGCGTCTTCGTGCCCCTCTCCGTCTATTTGACTCTGAAGAATGGACGGACCGGCGGCGGCAGGATTCGCACGGGGTACGACAGGTTCACTGCCACCCTGGCCACCGCCTACGACGCGACCCTGGGACGTCTCAACCACAGCTACACCCGTTTGTTGGGCTTCTTCCTCGATCGCCGGCTCGATCTTCTGGTCGGATGCCTCGTAGTCTTTGCCGCCACCATGGGTGTGGCACAAAAGCAGATCAAGGTCGTCGACATGCAGGAGGAGGAGCGCTCGGGCTTCGAGATCGACGTGCGCATGCCCCAGGGAATGACTCTCGAAGAGACCGAAGATTTCTTTCTACAGTGCGAGAGCACGATCGAGGATCTGCAGGAAGATTTGGGCCTTTCGGGTTGGTTTCTCTGGCACACCGCGAGCCATGGCGAACTCCAGGGATTTTTCAACAATCCGCGCACGGTCAAGATCTCGCCACGCGTGGCGACCGAAAATATGCTGGAAGCCCTACCGAAGAAACCGGGCGTCCGCTATTTCACCGGATCCGAAAGCCAGCAGGGTGACGAGGGCCAGGAAGTCGCAGTAGTCACCCTGTGGGGCGAAGATGCCGGAATCCTGGAAGAAACAGCAGAAAATCTCGAACCGATCTTCGCCGCTGTCCCCGGGGTGCTGGGTCTGAAATCCGCGGCCGATCCGCCACCCAACGAGATCGCCCTGGTCGTCGACCGGGAACGAGCCCAACAGCAGCAGATCAATCCCCAGGTCGTTGCCGGAGTCGTCGGCTACGCCCTGCGCGGTCAACAACTGGCCCGCTACCGAACCGGTGGTGAAGACATCCCGGTCCGAGTACGGTTTCGCGAAGAGGACCGGGAAAACCTCAACCAACTCAAAGGATTCTACGTTCCGACGGGCCAGGGTGAATTTGCACCGCTGTCCAGCGTCACCAAGGTTGAACACCTCCAGGGCGTGCGTCACATCTTCCGCCGTGACAAGCGCACCCAGCGGACCTTGACCCTCGAACTGGAAGAGGGCCGGGAGGAAGAGGCACGCCGCCGCATTATGGCCGTGCAAGACCAACTGGATCTGCCCGAGGGTGTACGCTTCGGGGAACAGATGGGCCGCGTTCGACTCGGTGGCGGTGGCGAAGACATGGAGGGCATGAAATTCGCCATTGCCCTATCGATCGTCTTCATCTACCTCTTGATGGGCTTCCTCTTCGAAAGCGCCATCCTGCCTCTGTCGATCATCACGACCATTCCTCTGGCCGGCATCGGCGTCGTCTGGGCCCACCTGGTGACGGGCTATGATCTCGACGGTCTTGGGGTCGTCGGCATCGTCCTGCTGGTCGGCGTCGTCGTCAACAACGGAATCGTATTGGTCGACTACACCAACCGCCTGCGCGAAAGCGGAATACCCCGTCGCGAAGCCCTGCTCCTGGCCGCCGAACGCCGCTTCCGACCGATCATGATGACTGCCATGACCACCATCTGCGGCATGGTCCCGGTCACCCTGTCCGGCGCCACTTCGATCGGCCTCTCCTACACCTCGTTCGGCCTGACCCTGATCGGCGGCCTGACCACCGCCACCCTCTTGACCCTTCTCGTCGTCCCGGTCTTCTACACCTTCTTCGAAGATCTGGGAGAGATATCCGCAGGGCTGATCAAGGGGGCATGGCGAGGGCGGAGTATTGACCATGCCCCCTCCTCGTGAGTTCCTGTGATGACAACGGGCCACCCCGAATGGGGGTGGCCCGTTTTCAGAGGTGAGTGCAAACCTCAGCAGCACTGAGGTCAGCGCGTTACTCGACGATAAAGGACATCAGCTCGACTGGAATCACTGGCTCGGAGAGGTAGGTCACGATCTCGGTTGTGATCGCGTCGGTGTCGCGCGTGGCCGAGGGAGTGTTGACGTAGTCCCAGGCGAGGTAGATGGCCCGGTACTGCTCAGTGACCGGCGTTCTCTCGATGGCCGTACCGGCAACGTTACCCGACGGTGCATCGAAGATGATGACCCCGTTGGCCCCGGTGATGGTGAAATCATCCGGATAGGGATCGGCAGAGATGTCCGGGTCGATGCCGGCCATAAAGTCCTGCCCGGTGAGCGTGCCGTCAGACCCGCTATCTGAGACGTAGGTGCTTTCGAAGTAGGTGGTGTAGATGACTTGGCCCTGGTTGTAGTAGCCGAAGTCATTGTCTGCAACCATAAGGTTGCCACCATCGCTCATCAGGGCGATGCACCAAGGGGGCTCGGGGCCACTGACCGTTGGATTGCCCATCCAGAAGGTCGCATTGTAGTCGGTCCTCACCTCGGTCGGCGTCAGTAACACGGCACTTGTGGCGGCTTCGCGAGTGAATGTGTGTCCCAGAGCCGTCAATGAGGCCTCGATAGCGTCGCAACTTGTCGAAGAGCTGTCATTGACAATTAGAAAGTGATCAGCCGAGCTGACGCCGGCCACGGCCAAGCTGATGATGAAGATTGCAATTACCGACCAATTCTTTACTTTTGACATCTTTACTCCTCCTGTGAGTATTTTCACCGAAAAATTTAGAAATTCCCTTCCACATCCAGGCTGAAACTACCATACCTCAGGAAGTCTCCAGGGAAATCATCAAAGAACTCACTTGAGATCAAGGAGATTCATACGCACGGCTCATGCAGATTCTCATCCAATTTCACCCATCCACCTTTGTCAGGATATCCTCGATCTGATCCCGGTGAACTGTGATGGTCAACATCTTCAGCCTGACAAAATCATCACGGTAGAAATAGTAGCCCTTGAACTGGCCCTGGCGGGACGATCGGTTGGAATCCTTGATCAAGAACCAGTCGTGCCCATCCAACCGAGTGTGACCTACCAAGTGGATCCCGTGATCGTCGGTGGTCGTGCCGTTGTCGAAGCGAAACTCCCTCGCGCTCTGATCGATCAGATCGCCCGGGATGTCGAACGAAGGAATCACCGCAACGTCCTCGAAACCATTGAGGCCGGGTTCCGAAACGTCACCCCCGATCACCAGGCTTCGACCGTCCTTGACCGAGTCCAAAATGATGCCGTACCACGTGTCCAGCGGCACATTGACCGTATCGGCGCCGTGCCACCAGTTGTCCGGGACGGCGTACTCCCCTCTCGCCCACATCGGCTGCGACAAGGTCGACATGACAGAAACGTATTCTGCCGGGTCGACGCGGCATACATCAGCGAGGAAAGCTTGCGGCAACATCTCGGCCCCGTTCCACATGACAGTTTCCGGTGGACGGCCCATCGTCACATCCAGCATGCGGCGAACCATGACGACGATCGTGTCTTCGTCCCAGAAGTTCGAGGCCTTGCACCACTCGAGGAATGAGTTGACCTTTTCGAGCATCAAAGATTGGTTGAAGCGCAGGTCATCACCGATCACCCCTTCGTAGGCCGAACGCGGCACGACTCCGTGTTCGGCGAACACCCGCAACATCGCCCCGGATTGCGAACCGTGGCCGACATAGCTTTCACCCCGCGAGGCAACGAATCCCCTGGCTTTGGCGACAAATTCCCAGTAGGCCGTCCACATCTCCGAGAGCTTGATGTCCTCACCGTGCAACCGGTGGATTTCCGACTCCACGTACGAGGTCGCAGAAAAACTCCAGCACGCCCCAGTCAGGTATTGGGGAGTCGGCGGGAAGTGCCACATTCTCGTCGTAAACGCCTCGGGTCCCTCAGGTTTGACGATCTCCGAAAGATCGAAGCGGAGTTTTTGGGCCGGCTCGGTCCTGGCTTCCTCGGCTTCACGGTAAACCGCAAGAATCTCTTCCGTCTTGGCCTTGGCGGCCTCGACCAACGCCTCATTGGCCGCCTCCAATTCGTCGATCACCGGGTACTCAGCCTTATCGACGTAGACCACCAAATCCCGCTGCGGCTCGCCGGCACCGCCGACAGCAACCGCTGCCAGACCGATTACCACCACCAAAGACACCGAAAGTACTGACCGCATAACGCCTCCATTCCGAGCGACATCATACCTCGCACTTCACACCAGTGACCCACCACACACACCGGATACAGCACAACTCCAGGAAGCCCGGAGGAGTATCGGAAAGCGAATCACTTGCTTGATCGTGCACGATGACGGACAATTCAACACCATGAGAACAGTCTTTCAGAATCGCACCGTTGGCATCCGCAGATCCCCCCTTCTCGTCGCCGCTCTGGCATTGACCCTGGGCGCTCTCGCCTGCGGCAAGGCGCCGACGCCTCCGCCACCGGCCCCTCCGGCAGTGACGGTCGCTATTCCTCTCCAACAGGACGTTCCCATCAAGCTGAACTATGTCGGTACGACCCAGGCGTTTGAAAACGTCGAGATCAGAGCCAGGGTTCAGGGTGAACTGGAACAGATCACATTCAAGCCCAGTGCCCTGGTCAAAAAGGGCAAGCTGCTCTTCGTCGTCGAGCCTGAACCCTACGTCGCCACGCGGGACCGCGCCGTGGCAAGTCTGCAATCGGCCGAGGCAGGTTTGCGCCGGGCCGAATCCGATCTTGACCGCCTGGAAGAGGCGGTCAAGACCAATGCGGTCAGTGCCCAGGAGGTGACTCGGGCCCAGGCCGAGAGAGATCAGGCCGCAGCAGCGCTGGCGGAGAGCAAGGCGGCCCTGGTCACGGCCGAGATCCAGTTGAGCTACACGACGATCGAGTCACCGATCAACGGCGTCATCAGCCGCAATCTGGTCGATGTCGGCAATCTGGTCGGCGCCGGGGAAGCAACCCTGCTGGCGACCGTTCGAAATATCGATCCGATCTTTGTCTTCTTCGAGGTCGACGAACGAATGATGTCCAGGCTCCTGGCCGAAGTCGACGGCAAACGCCCCAAACCCGGCAATGAGAGCGACCGGTCTATCGAGTTCATCCTCGAGGAGACCGGACTCAGGGTTCAGGGCGCCATGGACTTCCTCGATAACACCGTCGACCCGGAGACCGGCACCATCATGGTCAGAGCGGTCTTCCCAAACCCCAGGGCCCTGGTACTGCCCGGTGTGTATGTCCGGATCGTCGTTGGAGGAGGCACCTTGGAGGACGCCATCGTGGTTGAGGAAAAGGCCATCGGAACCGATTTGTCCGGCAAGTACCTCTATATCGTCGGTGACGACAATATCGTGGAACAGCGACCGGTAGAGTTAGGCGCCCGTCAGGAGGACGGAACGATCGTCGTTTCTTCAGGCCTTGAATTGGGAGAGAACTACATCGTCGACGGCCTCATGAGGGCCCGGCCCGGTCTGCCGGTCACTCCACAGACCGCGGGCTCGGGGAGTTAGCATGGGCGGTTTTAGCCGGTTTTTTATCTACCGGCCGATCTTCGCACTGGTCATCGCGATCGTCATCGTCATCCTCGGCGCGATCTCGATTCCGATCCTGCCGGTCGAAAGTATGCCGGAGATCACCCCCCCGACTGTTTCGGTCACAACGACCTACCCAGGCGCCAGCGCCACGGTACTGGAGCAAACCGTCGCCCAGCCGATCGAGCAGCAGATTAACGGCGTCGAGGACATGCTCTACATGTCTTCCAAGAGTTCGGCCTCCGGCACCTACAACCTGACCGTGACCTTCAAGGTCGGCACCGACATCGACATGGCGACAGTCTTGACACAGAACAGGGTGGCGATCGCCGAACCGCTACTGCCCGACGAGGTCAAGCGGCAGGGCGTCGAGGTCAAAAAGAAGAGCACCTCGATGATTCTCGCAGTGACCCTCTCCTCTCCAGACGGTCGCTACGACGACATGTTCCTTTCGAACTACGCCTCAACCCAGGTCCTGGACGTTCTGGCCAGAGTCAACGGCGTCGGAGAAGTCACAATCATGGGGGCCAAAGACTTTGGCATGAGGATCTGGATGGACCCAGGTCTGCTCAGGGCCAGAGGACTGACGACCACCGATGTCATGGCCTCCCTGCAAGAGCAAAACGTGCAGGTCGCGGCCGGCAAGATCGGAGAGCCGCCCACCAAGGATGGACAGAGCTTCGAGTACACAGTCACCACCCTCGGGCGCCTCGAAGACCCCGAGCAGTACCGCCAGATCATCGTCAAACGCGGTGCTGCAGGACGAATCGTTCGCCTTGAGGACGTAGCCCGGGTTGAGCTGGGCTCACAGACCTACGCATGGTATGCGCAACTCGACGGCAAACCGACGGCACTGTTGAGCGTCTACCAAATCCCGGGATCCAATGCCCTCGATGTCGCTGCAGGGGTCATGGCAGTGATGGAAGACCTCAGCGGGAGCTTCCCCGATGGCCTTGAGTGGGCCGTACCCTTCAACTCCACAGACTACATCTCGCAATCGATC
>JAUXDC010000020.1 GCA_030618605.1 Holophagae bacterium
TCCACCGCAACATCACGAAGTGGTCGTCGTAGAATGCCTGGTGCATGTCTCCACACTCCCCCCTCTCATTTGGAAATTTTCGGAGGAAAAGATGACCAAGAATGGATTCACCCTGGTTCTCGTACTCGTGTTGGGCCTGTTTCCGCCCCAAACTGCCGGCGCCATCGATATCAACGCCACGAAGTTTCTCAGCCAGCCGGCCATCAGTGGGAACCACATCGCCTTCGTCTACGCCAACGATCTCTGGGTGGCCGATGTGGACGGGAGCCATGTCCGCCGCATCACTTCCGATGAGGGTGTTGAATCCGATCCTGTCTTTTCCCCCGACGGTCGGTGGATTGCATTTAATGCCGAGTACGACGGCAATACGGATGTCTACATCGTGTCGGTCGCTGGGGGAATTCCTGAGCGATTGACCTGGCACCCGTATCCGGACTCGGTGTGCTCCTTCACGCCTGATGGCGCCGCGGTGCTCTTTCGTTCAGGACGAGAGACCTTCACCAACCGTTACACGCAGCTTTTCACGGTTCCTGTGAGCGGTGGTTTCCCCTCACAACTCGCCCTGCCCAATGCGGTCAAGGCATCCTATTCTCCCGACGGTACGCGATTGGCCTACACCCCACTTGGTGAAAGGTTCCGGGTCTGGAAGAACTACCGCGGCGGAACCGTGACGACCATCTGGCTCTACAATTTTGAAGATCACGGCACCGAGAAAATTCAGCAGCCCGAGGGGCGCAGCAACGACACCGATCCCATGTGGATCGGTGATACGGTCTACTTTCTCTCCGACAGGAACGGGGAGTTCAATCTCTTCTCGTTCGATACGTCGAGCAAGGCGGTCGAGCAGCTTACCCGGTACACGGATTTTCCGATCGTCGATGCGTCCTTCGGTGACGACACGATCATCTTCGAGCAGGCGGGCACCCTCCACACCTATGACCTGGCGACCGGCAGGACCAGCGACCTGACGATCGGTGTCGCTGCGGACCTTCAGGAGCTTCGCCCCCGCTACGTCAAAGGCGCCGATTTCATCCGGAGCGTCAACATCTCACCTTCGGGCTCACGTGCGGTGTTCGAGGTCCGCGGTGAGATCATCACGGTGCCCGCCGAAAAGGGTGACCCGAGAAATCTGACCCTCACGGCCGGGAGCCACGAACGCAACCCCGCGTGGTCGCCTGACGGCAAAAGCATTGCGTATTTCTCGGACGCGTCCGGCGAGTACGAGCTGCACGTGGCGCCGCAAGGCGGAAAGGGCGATGTCAAGACCTACACATTGGATGGGACGGGCTTTTACAACGATCTCACATGGTCGCCGGATTCCGAAAAAATTGTATTTGAGGACAATGGCCGCAACCTCTATTTTCTCAATCTCACCTCGGGTGAAATGACCTTGGTCGACTCAGAGCCCATCTACAACCCGGGCGCCTTCGGAGCGATCGGCCCGACCTGGTCGCCGGACTCGAGCTGGATTGCCTATACAACGAACAACATCTCCAACATGGAGCAGGTCTACCTCTATTCGCTCGACCAGAAGAAGGTGTTCACCATCGCCGACGGCCTCAGTGATGTCGGTGACCCAGCCTTCGACACCAGTGGGGAATACCTTTACTTTTTCGCCTCGACCGACGCTGGACCGGTGAGGCAGTGGTTTGCCATGTCTAACGCCGACATGGAGATGACACGGAACCTCTACCTGGTCACGCTCCAAAAGGGTGTGGTTTCTCCGTTTGCGAAGGAGAGTGACGAGGAGGAGATTGAGAAGGAAGGTGACGAAGACGAGACCGGGGATGAGGACACCAAGAACGACACAAAGACAGTGGACCCGGTGGCCATCGACTTTGAGGGCATCGCCCAAAGGATCGTCACCATTCCGGTTGATAGCGGCAACTACTTCAGTCTGCAGGCAGGAGACGAAAACACGATTTTCTACCTCAAAGCAGAGGCCCATGGATCGGGCGCTACGCTGATGATGTATGACATTGCTGAGCGGGAGGAAGAGGAGCTTTTCGAGGCTGACGCTTTCGTGGTCTCGGCCAACGGTGAGAAGATCCTTTACCGAAAGGGTCCGGCATGGGCCATCACCGATGCCGGCACAAAGCCCGAAAACGGCAAAGGCACATTGGATCTCGATGCCATCCAGGTTCGCATCGATCCCAGTGCCGAATGGCGGCAGATCTTTGAGGAGACCTGGCGCATCTACCGCGACTATTTCTACGCCACCAACTATCACGGTGCCGACTGGCCCGCGATGCGGGAACGCTATCGTCCCTTCGTGCAGCACCTCGCCTGCCGCACCGACCTCAACCGCCTGATTCGCTGGATGGCCAGTGAGCTTTCGGTGGGGCACAACAACGTCCGGGGTGGGGATCGCCTCTTCGAGACCGAGACGATTCCAGGTGGACTCCTGGGCGCGGACTACACCCTCGAAAACGGCAGGTATCGGATCACCAAAGTGTTTGGCGGCTTGAATTGGAACCCGGACCTGAGTTCACCCCTGACCGAACCGGGTGTCGACGTGCGGCCAGGTGAATACCTGCTGGCTGTCAACGGCGTTGATCTCGTGCCGCCGGACAATGTCTTCAGGCATTTTGAGAACACCGCCGAAAGGATCGTCGAGCTCACGGTCGGTCCTCATCCCACCATGGAGAGCGCCCGTACCGTCAGTGTCGTACCGATCTCCACCGAGTATGCCCTCCGCAATCGGGACTGGGTCGAGGGCAACATCAAGAAGGTGGATGAAGCCACAGGTGGGCGTGTCGCCTATGTCTACCTGCCGAACACGACCAGGCTCGGTCACACCTACTTCAAGCGGTACTTCTTTCCCCAGGTGCACAAAGACGCCATCATTGTTGACGAACGTTTCAACGGCGGCGGTCAGATCGCCGACTACTACATCAATATCTTGCAAAGGCCCTACATCAGCCATTGGCACATGCGCTACGGCCAGGATCTCAAGACGCCCCAGGGCGCCATCCAGGGACCCAAGGTGATGCTGATCGACGAGACCGCCGGCTCCGGGGGCGATTTACTGCCCTACATGTTTCGCAAATTCGGTCTCGGTCCGCTGGTCGGCAAGGCGACCTGGGGCGGTCTTGTCGGCATGCTCGGCTTTCCGGTGCTGCTTGACGGCGGGTACGTCACCGCTCCCAATATTGCGATCTGGGACGAGGACGGCTGGGTCGTCGAAAATGTCGGTGTGCCACCGGATATCGAGGTCGAACAGACGCCGGCAGAGGTCATTGCCGGTCACGATCCCCAGTTGGAAAAAGCGATTGAAATCATCCTGGGCGAGCTCGAGGCAGACCCGCCGGTTGTTCTCGAACGGCCGGAGTACCCTGTGCGCGTCTGGCAGGAGTGATGAGAAAGGAAAATCCTTGCGCATCGCCTTGATTCAGCAGTTCGCCCATCACAATAAAAACGAGAACATCAGGAAGGGCCTCGAGGCCATGAGCCAGGCTGCGGCCGAGGGTGCCGAGGTGGTGGTCTTTGCGGAGTTGGCGTTCGAGCGGTTTTATCCTCAGCGGCCGGCTGAGGGGAGTGTCGCCGACCTGGCGCAGCCGATACCGGGTCCCATCACAGACCTGTTTTCCGAACGGGCTCGTGAACTCGGTGTGGTGGTCGTGCTCAACCTCTTCGAAGGGGACGGCGATCAGTGTTTCGACTCATCGCCGGTGATTGATGCCGACGGAACACTTCTCGGCGTGACTCGGATGGTGCACATCACCGACTATCCCTGTTTTCACGAAAAGGGATACTACGCCCCGGGCGACCGCGGTGCGCCGGTCTACCAAACCAAATTCGGGCGAGTGGGTGTTGCGATCTGCTATGACCGCCACTACCCGGAATACATGAGGGCCCTGGCGCTGGGCGGGGCCGATGTCGTAGTCGTTCCGCAGGCAGGCGGGGTCGGCGAGTGGCCGGATGGCCTCTACCAGGCCGAAATGCAAGTTGCTGCCTTTCAAAACGGCTACTTCGTCGCCCTGTGCAACCGCGTCGGCGAAGAGGAACGCCTGGTCTTTGCCGGAGAGTCCTTCGTCTGTGCACCCGACGGCAGCATCGTGGGCCAGGCGCCAGAACTTGAAGAGCACACCCTGCTGGTGGATCTTGATCTTGAAAAAGCCACCGATTCCCATGCCCGCAAGCTCTTCCTGCCGGATCGGCGCCCCGAACTCTACGCTGACTGGCTGGGTCGGCCCTCCGATCTCTAGTCTGGTGGGTTGACGCCGCAATAGTACGGCTCGAGCGCCGCTGCACTGAGAAACTCGGCATCCCCGGTGCCGTTGTCCACCTTGGAGACGTAGGCGAGGAACGCGTTGGGAAAGGTCTCCTCGCAGGGTTCCTCGGACATGGACGAGGGATCGAGCCACAGCTCCACGCTCAGGGGACCGGTCACCGTTCCTACGCCGAGCTGTTCGAAGGACCACTGGTTCATGCTGGCGATCCGGATTCTCTTCGACCCTTCGGCCAGTGCGGTTCCCTCCTGGTCCTTGATCTTGAAGTGGACCGTGACCGGAGAACTTGGTGAGGTGTTGGAGATGCCGAGGTTGGAGCGAAAGTTGTCGTCGTTACGGACGCCGGTGATGATCGAGGAGGCCCAGCCCACGTTGGTGTTGACCAACAGGGATGGTACGGTTTGGCCGAACGTACCCTCGGGGCTGCCCACGTTGTAGGTGCGGGTAACGGCGCAAATGACGGTGCCCTCAGGGTTACCCAAGAGAAAGTTGGGGTCTGCCAACAGCACGAGACTGCCCTTGATGTCCTCCTCGTAGTCGAACATCGTCTGCAGTACGTCCTCGACGATGGTCGTTGCGCCGGGTTCGAGCTCGATCCGATTGGGAAACATCGGGTTGAACATATTGTCCTGGTTTGCCGGGAAGAACTGGACGCCCACGGCAATCGGTGCGTCCATGGGGTTGGTGACCACCAGGTCGGTGACCCACATGGTGCCGGCCAGTCCAGCGCCTCGGGCTACCACCGGGAAGAGCTGAGTGTCGAGAGCCTCCTGGGCGACCGCGGGTGAGGCCACCAGAAGAACGGTCAGTGAGACCAAGGCGATTGTCCGACGCATGGGAATACTCCTTTCGGGGCCGATGCCCCACCCATATCAGTTCATTGGTGTCTCTTAGGGGAAATATGGGTTCCAGACGATGGTCTGTCAAGGGGTGTTTGAAGGCCCTGGGCACGACTTTATTGATTGTAACGAGAACAGTTTCGTGAGTCAGTGCCGAAATTGAGATTTATGCCTGCGCCGGGTCACGTTAAGGTCCGGTGATTGATGACATCTTCCGAGAATCGAGGGTCTCAACAAGGTGTTGTCGGAACTCTCCGGGAGTTCCAGTGACGTTGAGGCGTGTGCGGTCGTCTCCGAAGACGGGTTGATGATGGCCGGCGCCCTGCCGCTGAGTGTGGAGGATGCCACGGCTGCGGCGATGAGTGCCGCCATGCTGTCGATGGGCCCCGGCCCGACCGCCAGATTGACATCAGCTGCGAACGACTCCTGCTGAATTTGGCCACGGCCGAAGACGAACGTGACCGACATCCGGTTGGCGGCGATGATGCTGGTGAGATCGACACCTCCCCTGCGTCCGATGTGGAAATTGACCCCCTTTTCACCGAGGCCTTTGCCGAAGGTTTCGAAGCGAGTATGGAAAAGGATTTTCAGGCAGCGGCCGAAGCATTTCGGGAGGCCCTGACCTTCAAGCCGGACGATCCCCAGACCCTCTACAACCTCGAGCGGGTTCAAAACATCCTGAATTCAGAATAGCTGCAATATCTTCAACGGCGGAGTTCCGGGCAAAAAATACCCTGGACCAGCTGAGAGCTATGCAACCTCATCGATAATCCCGACGACGACGGAGCGGATGGGTGCGCCGGGGCAGTCGAGGACCTGCTGGGCGCCACCGCCCTCATCATTGACCAGGACGGTCTGTCCGGGGCCGGCGCCGGCGGTGTCGACGGCGATCAAGTACCCTCCGGAGGGCTCACCCTCAGGACTCAGACGGTCGACGATCAGCAGGGTGCGGGCATCGTAGGCCTGATGATTGATGGTCATGAAGATCTGTCCGGCGACCCGTCCGATGATCACTGTCCTTCCTCCAAGTTGATGCCGTCGACGATGCCGACAATCGTATGGTCAACCGGGACGAACCAGGGGTCGAGTGCGAGAGCCGCTTCCCGGCCGCCTTCGAAAACGATCAGTTCGCCGGGACCTGCCATGCGGGTCGAGTCTGCGCAGACCAGTGGTCTCCCCTCGGGTTTTTCATCCTTGGTCAAGGGTTGGACCATGAGCATCGGCACGCCTTCGAGCCCGGGTGTGACGACGCACGGCACGACGGTTCCGATGACTCTACCCAGAAGCATGGATTTCGGCCCCTTCCAGCTGGAAGTGGGGACACGCAGCGAAGTGTGTGCCCTCGTTGAGTAGGGATTGAAGCGTGGCGTCCAGCCGGGGGATGACGGTGGTTTCAAGGAAGAATTGCTGCGGGATCAGGTCACGACTGATCTCACAAGCGGCCTCGACATCGGCGAGAAGACCGTCGAGAAGGAGAAAAGCACGCCCTCCGAGGTCGTCAGCCAACCGGATGCGGGAGATGGAAATCTCTGTCGCCTTGATTGCGGCATCGGCCGCCCGCAAGAGACTGGGTACGCTCCTGCATTCAATGACGGCCAGCGCTTCGGCCGAGAGGCTCCGACAATCCCCCAGTGCGGCGCCGATCACCTGGGAGTGGACGTCGGGGAGCAGAACCTGATCCGTGAGCCACGACTCGGCTCGCTGCAATCCCGCTTCGTGGGCCTCCTCGACTGCAGCGACCGAGCCCGCAATCAGGACCAGGTAGTGGCCCGGGTGGACGGTTCCGGCCTTGAGCGTGGCAATCGGGGCCCTTTTGACCATCGCGTCGGCCGTTGCGATACCTGCGGCGACGCTGTCCAGTTCGAGCATTGCGATGGCCGGGAGTGTGATTCCAGACGCCACTAGACGATCCGAAAATGGTCGACCAGCGAGCACCGGCGCAGGCGGCTGAAGCTTCGCGGCGAGGTCAGTCCTTCGCCGGTGGGACTGGCGATCGTGAAACTGGTGTGACCCTCGCCTCCCTCGGCCAATCCGGCGTAGTGCGGTGCGTTCTTGACGAAGATCGAGCAATCGGCGTCACGCGCCATCCGGCTGAGATTGTCGAGGTGTTTGGAGTACATGCCGGCAGTGTGGCGGTTGCCGCGTTCGGCCCGCACGGCAAGGTCGATCGCCGCGTTCGCATCCCGGACCCTTACGACCGGCATCACCGGCATCATCTGTTCGGTCCAGACCAGTGGGTGTTCGGCCTCGACTTCGGCAACGATCAGGCGTACTTCCGATCCTGCGCTGATGCCGATGCGTCCGAGAATGACTGAGGCATTCTTGCCGATAAACTCCCGATTGACCGTGCCCGGTTTGCCGGGGGTCGTCACCCCGTCAAAGACCACAGTCTCGAGGCGACGCACCTCAGCCCGATTGAGGATGACCCCGCCTTGGCGGCCCATCGAGTCCAGCAGGGCGTCGGCCACGGCGTCAACGACGATGGTCTCCTTCTCGTCAACGCAGATAATATTGTTGTCGAAGGAGGCGCCGAGAACGATGTCGCGTCCTGCCTGCTCGATATCCGCGGTTTCGTCGACGACCACCGGGGGATTGCCCGGACCGGCGCAGATGGCCCGCTTGCCGCTGTTCATCGCCGCCTTGACGACCGCGGGGCCTCCAGTGACCACCAGCAGGCGAATGCCCGGGTGGCGCATCAGGGTCTGGGCTGACTCGATCGTTGGATCAGCGACACACGTCACCAGATTAGCCGGACCGCCTGCGGCCGTGATCGCCCTATTGAGGGCCTGGATGGTGGCGGCGCCGACGCGCCGTGCACCGGGATGGGCGTTGAAGACGGCGCTGTTGCCGGCGGCCACCATGCCGATGGCGTTGCAGATGATCGTGCTTGAGGCGTTGGTCACTGGAGTGATCGCACCGATGACGCCGAAAGGCGCCGGTTCGCACAACATCAGGCCGTGGTCACCGGAAACGGCATGGGGCTCGAGGTCTTCGGTCCCCGGGGTCTTGTGGGTCACCAGAAGGTTCTTCCGGACCTTGTCCTCGAAACGCCCGTAGCCGGTCTCCTCGTACGCCAATCGGGCCAGGTTTTCCGCCTGCAGGATCATCTCGGCCCGCATCGCCGCGACGATCGTCCGTCGTTGTTCCAGCGACTGGCCGCGGAGCCTCTTGAAGGCGATGCCAGAGGCCTCGACGGCATCGTCGATCGTGGCAAAGACGCCGTCGCGAAGATCAACATCCGTTGGAACGGGTCCAGCCAAAATCGTCGGACCGCTGCCGCTCCGCCCAATCGTTTCGGAGAGCCTACGGGCGATCAAATCGACCTGGGAATCGGTCAGTCGCTCAGCCACTGATCCTCCAACGGCTCTGAAGATACCCTTTGACTCCGGTAGGGTCTGATCCCCGCAGCCTGGATATGTGAGGGGGGGAGGGGGAGAGGGGGAGAGGGGGAAACGCATTTTCTACCGGAGAGGTTCCGATGCTTACGGTCAGCGTTCTGGAGCCTGAGGGCTGCAACTTGCGACATGAGACCTGAAGCCTGTGACCAGCGTTCTGCAGCCCATTCATCCTTCATCCTTCCGCCTTCATCATTCGTCATCGTCGCCCTTCCGGTACTTCTCGTCGCCCTCAATCTCCCAGCTGTCGACGATGGCCATCACAACGGCATCGCAGGGACGCTTGTCGGTGGCTTTGGTCTGGCGGGCCGATGACCCCGAAGCGAAGAGCACCATTTCACCAACGCCGGCGCCGACGGCATCAGCTGCAACGAGGGTTGCTCCGGTCGGCCGGCCGTCACCATCGACGACACCGAGGACGAGGAAGCGCAGACCGACCAGGCTCTCTTCCTTCTGGGTGGAGACGACAGTCCCCATCACCTTTGCCAAATTCATGGCGTCCCCCGGCTACTTCTTGGCGGTGGTCTGCCGACCCAGCGGGATGACGGCATCGACGTTTGAGTGGGGGCGAGCGATGATGTGGGTCGAGATCATCTCACCGACCCTGGCCGCACCGGTTTGGCCGGCGTCACACGCAGCCTTGACCGCGGCGACATCGCCTCGGATGATGACGGTGACGTGCCCGCCGCCTGTCTTCTCGTAGCTGACCAATTCGACCTTGGCCGCCTTGACCATCGCATCGGCGGCTTCCACCGCGGCGGGGAAACTCCTGGTTTCGATCATGCCCAGTGCATCTGCCATTTCTGCCTCCTTGTGGTCCCTCAGGACCTATTACTTCGTTTCCAATCCTAAGATGAGTGGTTCTGGCGGATGAGATGTGCCAAATCCTTGATGCTCTGGTGCTTGAAGAAAACGCAGGCATACCCGAAGGTCTGTTGAGGCTTTCTGAAAGTGCCCAGAGCGCAAGGAGATGGTGCAGATCGCCGTCGAGAAACGCGCATCTTAGGATTTCTTAACCCGGCCGGTCAGTTGTTCGACGGCTTGCACAGCGGCCGGGCCTGCGACGTCGATGTCCTTGTCTTCTCCCCCGAGATAGACGCGCCCAAAGCTGCCGAAGGCGCGCACGTCGAGGATATTGATATCGGCTGCTTTCTCTGCCTCGTTGGCCGCCAGGGCGGCATAGGCTGCCGGCTCGCATTCCAGAATGAACAGCGTCTGTCCCGCCAGGATCATGTTGCCGAATCGCATTCGGTTGATCAGCTGGGTCTGATGGTCGTCGAGGCAACGGATGATCTGATGGGACAGGATCTTCGGCTTGAGACGGTCTGCCTCGGTCACGCCAAGCTCGGCAAGAATGGCCTCGCCGGCGGCTCGAACCTCAGCCTGGCTGTCGGAGTGGATCTCCAGCATGCCGTAGAGCCTTTCGACGATCTGCATGCCCGGAGTCACGTCGTTGCTTTTGAGCGCGATGTCGGTGATCCGGTTGATCTCAATGCCCGGGGAGATCTCGACCATCAGGCTGGCCTGTCCCTGTGTCGGGAGAAAGCCCTTGGCGACTGTTGCCTGATAGGAGGCGAATTGTGGCTGAAGGCTGTCCAGAAAAACATACGCTCGTAAATCAACCATGATTATTTCTCCAACTCTGGGGTTTCCGGCCGGGCCTCTAGGGCTTCTTCAACGATGGCAATGCCCGCACTGGCGCCGACCCGCGTTGCGCCGGCTTCGATCATTGCCTTGGCGTCGGTGTAAGACCTGATGCCGCCGGAGGCCTTGACCTCGAGACCGGCGGCGGCGACTTCTTCGGCCATCAGAGCGACGTCGTGCGCGGTCGCTCCACCTGAAGCAAAGCCGGTCGACGTCTTGACGAAGTGGGCGCGGGCCTTGCGCGCCAAGCGGCATGCTGTGCGCTTCTCCTCGTCGGTCAGCAAGGCCGTCTCGATGATCACCTTGCTGTGGGCGTTGCCGTCCCGGCAGGCCTCGACCACCGCCCGAATATCCTTGAGAACGAGCTGTTCATCGCCGCCTTTGAGCGCGCCGATATTGATCACCATGTCGATCTCTTTTGCGCCCTCCCGAATGGCCCGTCTTGCTTCGAAGGCCTTGGTTTCGGGATGGGTGGCGCCCAGAGGGAAACCAACGACCGAACAGGTCTTGACGCCGGAGCCGTGCAGTTCACCGGCGACCAAGGGAATCCACACGGGGTTGACGCAGACCGCTGCGAAATTGAAGTCAATGGCTTCTTTGCAGAGTTTCTTGACGTCTTCTGAGGTGGCGTTGGGCTTCAAAAGGGTGTGATCGATGTAGCGTCCGACATCTGCGGGAATTGCGCCGGGCGATGGTCCTGCACTGAGTCGACCGACGCCAAGTCCCAGGAAGGACCGGGCGGTTTCGGGGTTCGACCCCACCGATGGTCCGGGATGATCGGCTGCCACCCTTGATATCGGTGCGCCGGCGCCGCTGCCAAGGGCCTCCAGCCGGGCGACGATGCGAACAAGGTCTTCTTCACTGATGGAACCGAGGTCGATCATCTCCGTTTGGGGCGTGGCCTGTGGCGGAGGAGAAGGGACAATGACCGGAGGTGGGGCGATGACCGCCTTGCCGCTCTCGATGTCC
Source organism: Holophagae bacterium (assembly GCA_030618605.1). Lineage (GTDB taxonomy): Bacteria > Acidobacteriota > Thermoanaerobaculia > Thermoanaerobaculales > Sulfomarinibacteraceae > DAOWGJ01. The sequence continues at coordinate 11,080 of JAUXDC010000020.1, forward strand.
ATGATCAACTTGACCCGTTGAAGGTGGCGGTCCTCGGTACAGGTGGCGCCGAGCCAGGCCTCGACGATCTGCCCTGCCAGGCCGGCACCGATCAGGCCCGCTCCCAGAGTCAGGACATTGGCGTTATTGTGCACGACACCGTTGGTTGCGGAAGAAAGGTCGTAGGCCATGCCGGCCCGAATGCCGGGAACCTTGTTGGCGGCCATGCATGAACCGATGCCGGCTCCGTCGATCATGATGCCGCGCTCCGAGCGGCCGGCTGCGACCTCTGCCGCGACCGCATGGGCAAAGATGGGGTAGTCGACAGCTTCACGAGATGAAGTGCCGACATCCGTCATCTCATGGCCTTGGCCCTCGAGAGACTGGATCAACGCGGCCTTGAGTTCAAAACCGCCGTGATCGGCACCGATCGCGATCTTCACTGTTCAACCCCTCTCCGCTCGCTCGCCTGCCGCCGGAGCGCCTTACCACACACGAGATGCATCCTGGTATTCCTCTCTCAAAACCGGCATTGGGAGCGTGACCCTGGTATCGAGAATCCGTTGTAACTTTCGAATATGAAGTTCAAATGCCGCAAGACCTGCGGGCGAAAGACTGAAGAACGTCACCGAGCGTCCGCCCCGAGGTGCTTTGGTTTTAAAGAGATAACCATCCTCATTGAGTTTTTTGGTCTGAATGTGGAGATTGCCGTCCGCCAGCCCGGTTCGCGTCTTGAGTTCTGTGAACGAAAGACGGTCACTGTTGACCAGGGCCGCCACGATCGAGAGGCGGGCGGAGGACGTCAGATGCCGGTCAAAGTCCACGGAGAACCTCGAGCCGGCCAGAATTCCAATCGATGAACTTCATTTCATAAAGTAAAATATGTCCTAAGATCGAAATTGTCAAGATTGGGGGAAAGAAAACACAAGAGAAACGCAGAGACGCAGAGAGGCAGAGACGGAAAACTCAGCAGAAGAGAGCCACAAAAGGCACAAAGAGGGGAGCCCTTCAAGGCTGAGAATGCTCGGTGGAGCGCACGTCTTCGAACCTGCATCATGGGGAGAAGAACACTGCCCATTTAGATTTGCCAGAGCGATGGAAGCGGTGTGGTCAATCCCTATTTGTATGCATCCCGGCGGTCGTCGACTGACAGCATGAAAACGACGCGTTCAGCCTGGTCGACCACGAAGAACACACGGTACCTGCCGATGCGATACCGCCAGGTGGGAGGATCGTATCCCCTCAGCTTCTTAATGTTCAGGCCAAGGCAGGGGTTGCCGCGAAGTTGAGGATATATATAGTTGGCCAGCTTCCGCTGAACGAAACGAGAATCCACCAGAGGAAGCTTGCTGAGTTTCTGATGAAATTCATCGGTCTCGAAAATACGGAACTCAGACAAAGCGTCCATGGCCCGCTTTGGCGTTCTTGATCCCGCGTTTCAGGCTTCGGTTCAGTTCGGTATTCGTTTCGATCTCCGACATCTCAAATTCATCCACAAACTGATCGGCTTCAACGTAGCGGGAAGCCGCAGTCTCGATGAAGTTCGAGAGGGAGCGGTTCTCGCGTTGGGCAAGAATACGGAAACGCTCGTACGTCTGGTCGGGCAGTCTCAGGGTAACGGTCTTTGACATCTTACACCTCGTGGCTTTTGTCTACGGAGAGAATAGAATCGAATACATCAGAGGTCAAGCGCCATATCATCCAAGAGAACCCTGATGCCCCAATGCAAAATGTCACCAAAGAAGACCGGGGAAGGAAAACAGAAGAGGAACGCAATGGCGCAGAGGGAAGAAGCATCAAATGCTATCCGGTTCCGACAGGATCAGTCCGGTTGTACCTCTGGATCCTGGAGAGGAATCAGTTGTTTGCTTACCCAGGCAGAACTCCGGCTCTTCGAGGTCTCGGAAGACCTCGACTTCCGCTGCCCAGAAGCCGATCTTGAAAAAGGCGCGGATGGCCATGACGATCTGGTGGATCAGGGCCAGGAGCACGATGGCGAAGGCTGAGCCCGGAGTCCATGGCTGTCGGAAGGCCGAGTAGATCCCGAGGAGGAGCAGGGGCAGGGCCAGAAAGACGAGATAGAGAGGCACGAAGGTCCCGGGGTTTTTGAACACGACGACAAGGGCGCGGAAGAAGCCGCGGAACATGCTGCGGTGATCGTGGCTGACGGCGGCCACTCGGCTGAGATCGTAGGCCAGGTCGGCCGGGGCCCAGAGAACCAGGAAGACCACGATGGCCGCAGCGACCCCCGCCAAATCCCATCGACCGTCGCCGAAGTGCTCGGCGAGCAGACCGCAGCCCTTGAAGATCAATCCGGCAGCTACGGCCGCAATCGCGGCCGGCACAAGGAAAACAAGCGCCGAACGCAAAAATCGGCAGGTGTTGCGTCTGATGCCGGTCAAGAATGGGCTGGGTGGGCCTGACCCGGCCAGGACCCCGACGATACCGGCTGAGAGAAGGATCTGGACCAGCAGACTGAGGACGCCCATCATCAGGGCTCCGCGCCCGAGGAGAGGTCCCAGTGCGTCCGCGGGAGAGGTGCGGAACTCCATGAAGATTGGAAAGGCGCTGCCTTCCAGAATGCCCTGGGAAAAGAGCGATCGTCCGAGGGTCGGGCCGATGTTGGCAGCGATCATCGTTACCAATATCAGGGCAGGGATCAGTGGCGCCAACCAAGCGATCATCACAAGACGAGGATGATGGCGTGCCGTGCGAAAACCGTTGTTTACAAAGGAGAATGTGTTCATCGCATCACCCCAGAATCGACATCAGGTCGAAGAAGTTTTGAAACCAGAAGGAGAGGTTCACCAGGATTTTTTTGGCCGGTGTGGAGTCGGACTCGAGATGAAAGCTGTTGTTGAGGGGGTGGACGTCGAGAACCATCAAATGGTCAGGGTCGACCTCGGCCCACAAGAGCTTGGCCGGGCGTGTCTCCAGGATCTTGATCCACTTGTCCTGTCCGTCCCACTGGTGCCGGATGCGTTCGTCATCGTCGAAGACCAACTCGATCGTGACCGGATGTTTGAACTCTCCGCGTCTTTCGATGACGACCTCGGTCCGGTACATCGTCTCCTCTTCGTCTTCGTCGTCATCTTCGTTGTCGCTGTCGCCGGTATCCTCATTCTCGCCGGCGGCATCTTCCTCGTGGCCGTCTTCGTGGTCTTCACGCCGGTGGTCGTGATCCTTGCCGTACAGCACCTGTACGCCGTCCTCCCAGAACCAGCCCTTGCGGTCTTTGGCTTTTTTGGATTTTGCGGTACGAACCCGGTAGTCCAGACCCTTCTCGCTGTGGAAGGCCTGGTCGAGGAACCAAGAAATATCTTCCTCGGTTGCCTCCTGCATGATCTGCTCGAAATCCGCCGTTGTCGGGTGGCGGAATCGCCAGGTCTGGAAGAAGCGCCGCATTGCTCGATGGAAGGTCTCCGGGCCCAATAGATTTTCCAGGTGACGCAGGGTCACTGTCGGCCGGGAGTAGGAATTGAGGCCGTAGCTGCCGTTAGATATGTACTTCCAAGCGGGCTGTACGATCGGGTCGGTGTATCGTCCGGAACCCTGTTGGAGGCGGTTGTTCTCGATTGAGGTCATCCGGAGCCCCAGGAACTCGATCATTGTGCCGTAGAACTCTTCCATGACGATCATCTCGTAGTAGGAGTTCATGCCCTCGTCGATCCAGGCTTCTTCGAACTCGTTTGAGGCGATCATGCCCTGGAAGAAGTTGTGGCCGAATTCGTGCACGGTCACGATCTCGGGCATGCGGACCTTCTTGAAGGGGGGAAGGTTGAGAATCGGGTGGGTGCCCAGGGTGATAAAGGTCGGGTACTCCATGCCGCCGGCGCCCTGTCCGCCCCGTGGTGGATCGACCATCGTCAGAGTCGGATAGGGGTAAGCTCCGAGCCGCAGGCCGTAACCCCGAATTGCCGCCTTGGCCGCGTCGAAGTAGCGGCGAGCCTGGGAACGGTTGGCCGGTTGCAACATCAGCCGGATCATCACCGGCTGGAGCCTCAGTTCCTCGTCGGGCACGCCAAGGATCTCGGCAATCTGGCGGGTCTGCTCGGCCGGAACATCGGTGTCCGGGTCGAAGAGTTCCTCGAGCACGATGAAATCGGGGTCGGCCGTCCAGGCGAAGTCATGCACGCCGGGCTGTTGGAAACGAATTGTCACATTCGTCGAGTCGGTCGTCTCCTCGATGATCTGTCCTGTCGCTCCGATCTTGCCTTCGTATTCCAAAGGCAGAGTCAGGCGAACATCCCAGTCGCCGAAGTCCGCGAAGAACTCCGAGCTCGCGTGGAATTGGTGGGTGTTCCAACCGGGTTCGACGCGCCCGCGGTCGCCCGAGTCCTCGAAGACACCGATCTTGGGAAACCACTGGCCCCCGAGCACAAAGTTGCCGCTGACGCCGGTGCGGGCGAAAATCTCCGGCATCTGGGAGGTGAAGGCGATTTCGACTTCGACCCACTCTCCGGGCTGAATCGGCCTGGGCAGTGGATAGCGCGCCACCGTTCGGTCGTAAGGATTGCCGTCGTCGGGCTGGATGATCTCCTCGAGAACCTTGAGGTCAGGGGCGCCCTGCAACTGGGCGGCGCTGGGTTCCCCACGTACGGTCGGGCCGAATGGTGCGTTGAACGCGTCGGTGGGGGTGGATGCGATGCCGTCAGGCAGGAGGCCGGCTGCGGCGAGGTCTTCAGGGTAGGCCAGGTGCATCGACTCGATCTCGATCCAGCCCCACTTTTCGTCCGACATCTCTATGCCGCGAAGTTGGCCGCCGCTCTCCGTCATGAATGTCGAGTGATTGCTTGCAAAGGCGTTGAGGTAAAGGTGGAACTGGAGTTCGTCCACGGGAACCGATGAAGTGTTGCGCCACCTGAGACGCTCGACACCCTCGATCTGTGCTGTCTCCGGGTCAAAGGCGGCATCGATTCCTGCCTGGTAGACAGGATCGGGCAGTTGGACCTGGGCTCTCGCCGGAAGCACTGTGAAAATCAATGCTGTGGCAAAAATCATGATTCCTCGGATTGATCGATTCATGGGTAGCTCCTCCGTCCCTTGTTGAACATTAACGGATCCGGGGCCAAATGGGTTCAGTCCGGGACTCGCCCGAACCCCAGCAGTCGTTCCATTCTGGCCAAGACGTAGTCGAAGACCCTGACCGGAGCCGGAAATCCGCCCTTGTTGCCTTCGACCGTGTAGAGGATGCCGTCGGCAACGTGGTGGACCAAGCCGATGTGGCCCTTCCAACTGGAGGGTTGGTCCCGCCACCAGAAAACGAGATCGCCCGGCAGCAGGGGATGTTCGGCAGACGGCTCGATCAGCCACCCTCTTCGCCTGAAGGTGTTGCGGAGTCCGCGTGCGCCGAGTGTGAAACGAAAGGGCGCCGGCTCGGGGTGCTGGGCAAAGCACCAGCAGACGAAAGCTGCGCACCAATTGGTAGGCGTGGATGCCCGCCCGGAGAGGTATTTCTCCACCGAGGGGCCCGAGTTGTTGGCGCCGACCTCACCGGCGCCGCTCTTGATCTCGAGAAGAGCAATTTCGAGGGCGGCTCGGCCCCATGTGGCGGGGCCCGGAGGTGGATCAGGCGCCTTGTGCAACGGTTGATACGGGGCCGCGTTGTTCGGGTGGGTCAAAGCCCAATGGGTCAGAGGACCGACGATACCGTCGACGGCCAGAGGCCGACCTCGCGGGTCGAGGTGTCGTGCCTGAAAGTCCTTGACCGCCTGGCGGAGGGTTCGGTTGAATTCGAATCCCACGTCGGGGCCGATCAGAAAACCTCGTTGGATCAGCAGTTGGGCCAAGTCGGAGACTTCAGGGCCGATGTCACCGAATGAGAGGAAGTTTGGCGAGGGCACGGTGCGATTGTACCGAAACAGTGATACCGTGTGGATGTTCTCAATGAGACCGATTTCTGGAGGGATGAGTTGATGGAGAAAAAAATCATTCTGGTTGTTGACGACGACGCCGGAATTCGCTTGACGATCAAGAAATTTCTCGAGTTTTCGAGGGTCGCTCACTTCGAGATAGTCGAAGCGGCAGATGGCGGTGAAGCTCTGAAGGCTGCGCAGGACGTCGGGCACTTCGACTTGATTCTCCTGGATATCGAAATGCCCGACATCGACGGGTTCGAGGTGTGCAGGACAATCCGTGAGGTCGACCCATCGGTGCCGATTATTTTTGTCACAGCACATGCAGATCTGGGACACCGTGTCCAGGGGAGAGAGGCCGGAGGGGATTCATTCCTGGCAAAGCCGATCAAAGAGGCCGCCCTGCTTTCTTTGGTCAAATTGTTTTTGAATGCGTCCAGGCACCGGTAGGCGATTTCCGCTCAACGTTTCTGGAATTCCTCAACGTTTCTGGAATTCTGAGTGCGCTCTTCGCGGAAATCCGAAACTTGATACTCGAAACTGGAAACTTGATGCGGCCTTTTCGGCGTCGCCTGAAACCCTAAAGGCCCCTGGCTGTGTTCAGAGCCAAGAGCGTGAGCGAGTCGGGGTCACCTGAGGTTTTTGCCCCCCGTGTTCGCCCTTCAAATATATCGATCAATCCAGTGCGGGTTTGCAGAATCGAACGTTGTCGTCGAAGAACTGCCCAAACTCTGGCTGAAGGCCTGTGTTTTCCAGTTTCAAGTTTCCAGTATCCAGTATCGGGCCTCCGGCCCCCTACGGGTACAACCTATTGATCATTCTCGGATATGGAATCGATTCCCTCAGGTGGGAGATGCCGCACATCCATGAGACGAAACGCTCGAGGCCCATTCCGAAACCCGAGTGGGGGAACGAACCGTAGGTCCGGACGTCGAGATACCACTTGAAGGCGTCCCGAGGCAGGCCGTGGGTCTCGATCTGGCGCTCCAGATGTTCGAGGCTGGCAGAGCGTTCCGAACCGCCGATGATCTCGCCATAGCCCTCGGGCGCCAGCACGTCGACCGCCAGCGCACGTGTGGGATCGGTCGGATCGGGCTGCATGTAAAAGGCCTTGATATCGGCAGGGTAACGGGTGACCAGCACAGGCCGGTCGTGGAGTCCGGCGAGAATGGTTTCGTGCTCGGCGCCGAAATCGTCGCCGAATTCGATCTCCTGTCCGGCGTCCTGGAGTGTCTTGACGGCGTCGCCGTAGTCGATGCGGGGGAATGACCCTTTGGTCGCCGGCTCCAACTTTGAGATGTCACGCTCCAGCCGTTCAAGATCAACGGCGCACTCCTCCAGGATTCGAGAGATGACGCTGGAGAGGAAGTCCTCGCACAGATCGAGAAGGCCGTCGAACTGCATCCAGGCGACCTCGGGCTCGACCATCCAGAACTCGGTCAGGTGCCGCCGGGTCTTGGATTTCTCGGCCCGGAAGGTCGGTCCGAAGCAGTAGACCTTTCCCAGGGCTGCCACCGCCGGCTCGAGATAGAGCTGGCCGGATTGAGAAAGGTAGGCCGGTTCGCCGAAGTAATCGGTCTCGAAAAGAGTTGAGGTTCCTTCACATGCGGCCGGCGTCAGGATCGGCGAGTCGATCAGGGTGTAGTTACGCTGCTGGAAGAAATCGCGGATTGCAAACTGTGCCTCGGAGCGGACGCGCATGATCGCGTGTTGGCGTTTGGAGCGAAGCCAGAGGTGGCGTTGGTTGAGTAGGAAGTCGACGCCGTGGTCCTTTTTGCCGATGGGAAACTCTGGGGCGACCTGGATAATTTCGAGGCTGTCGACCTTGAGTTCGTAGCCGCCCGGGGCCCGTTCGTCGGCGACCAACGTCCCGGAGATCTCGATCGAGCTCTCCTGAGTCAACTCAACGGCCTTCTCCCAGACCTCCTCGTCGACCTCCGGCCGGAAGACGATGCACTGCAGGTAGCCAAAGCCGTCGCGAAGGATGACGAAGCGCAGCTTGCCCTTCTTCCGCCAGTTGTAGACCCAGCCGCGAAGGGTGACGGGTTGGTCGACGTGGTCGGCAAGATCGGAAATGGTGATGACGGGGCGGGACATAGGGGCCTCCTGTAGAGCGGGGGATTGTAGCGCAAAACAGGGAGCAGGGGGCAGGGAGCAGGGAGCAGGGAGCAGAATTCCGGCCCCTTGTGCGACTCGGCGGCAGGAAAAAGAACGCCGACGAAATGAGTTGGGACTTGAGGTTGTTGGAGTAGGCGTGTGAGGGTAAGGGTGGCCCTGCCGCAGTGGCTGGGCGCCCGAAGCAAATAATGATAACAAAAGATTTGAGGAGAAAATCATGGCAACTACCGCATTCAAGGGAACAACCGTCAACACCAACTCAGACCTTCCGGCCGTCGGATCGAAGGCGCCGGCCTTCTCCCTGACCGCAGGTGATCTCAGTGCCGCAACTTTGGAGACCTTCGCCGGCAAGAAAAAGGTGCTCAACATCGTGCCCAGCCTGGACACGCCGGTCTGTGCCGCATCGGCCCGTCACTTCAACCAAGATGTTGCCTCGATGGACAACACCGTCGTATTGGTCATTTCGTTCGATCTGCCGTTTGCACAGGGCCGATTCTGTTCCACAGAGGGCCTCGAGGACGTCGTGCCGCTGTCGTTGATGCGCAGCCGCAACTTCGCCAAGGATTACGGAGTGCTGCTTGTCGACGGACCCTTGGCCGGCATCTGCGCTCGCGCGGTGGTCATCGTGGACGAAGATGACACCGTCATCTACTCGCAGATGGTGCCGGAGATCACCGAGGAGCCGGACTACGCGGCGGTGATGGCTGCGGTGAAGTAGCAATTCGTCAGACGAATTGCATGAGCCCCTTCGGGGCGGGTCAGAACGCAGGGTCTGAGTGTTCTTCCCTTTGCCGAGCCGGGAGGGCGCATGCGCCCCCCCGAAGCCCGGCCTTTGGTCGACCGCAGCAGGATGCTGTTAAGATCTACGGGTTCGACTGCTGGAGGTCACGCGCCGAATGAAAAAAGCCCCCGTCCGTGAGCCTCGCCGTTCGATCATCTCCCGGTTCCTTTCCGCGATTGAGAAGATCGGCAACACCCTGCCACACCCGGCCACGTTGTTCGCGTTGTTCGCCTTCGCGCTCATACTGGTTTCATGGCTCTCAGCCAAACTGGGGCTCTCGGCCTTCAACCCCAAGACGGGCGTCGAAGTTCTGCCGATCAACCTGATTTCGCGCGAGGGTCTGCACTGGATTTTAGAATCGACGATCGAGAACTTCACCGGTTTCGCGCCGCTCGGCACTGTCCTGGTCGCGATGCTGGGAATCGGTGTCGCCGAAAAAAGTGGCCTGATCGGCTCATGTCTGAGGTTGCTCGTGCATGCCGCACCCCGCCGCTTCTTGACCTTTGTGATCGTGCTTGCCGGCGTGCTTTCAAACATGGCCAGCGACGTCGGTTACGTCCTGCTCGTGCCACTGGGTGCGATCATCTTTATGTCGGTCGGCCGCCACCCGATCGCCGGGCTCGCGGCGGCTTTCGCCGGTGTCTCGGGAGGGTTCAGCGCCAACCTCCTGCTCGGGACCATCGACCCTCTCCTGGCGGGCATCAGCCAGGAAGCCGCCCGCATCATCGATCCCCAATACACGGTGACACCGGCCTGCAACTACTATTTCATGGTGGTCTCGACCTTCGTGATCGCATTGGTCGGCACCTGGGTCACAGAGAAGATCGTTGTTCCCAGACTCGGGAGCTTCGAAGGCGCGGTGGTGACCGAGGACGAGGAGTTTCGCAGGCTTTCAAAAGAGGAAAAACGTGGCTTGCTCTGGGCCTTGATCGTCAGTCTCGGTATGACGGTCATCTGTCTGATCGGCCTGGTACCAGAGGACGGATTCCTGCGCAACATCGAAACCGGCAGTGTGCTTCACTCGCCATTTATGCACGGGATTGTCACCATCATCTTCGTTGGCGGCCTGCTCACCGGTATTGCCTACGGCCTGGGCGCAGGCACGATAAGAAACGACTCCGACGTCGTCACGGGTATGAAGGAGTCGATGGAAACCCTGGCACTGTTCATGGTGCTCGTCTTCTTCGCAGCTCAATTCGTGGCCTACTTCAAATATACAAACCTCGGAATGATCTTTGCCATCAAGGGGGCAGAAGTCCTCAAGTCCTCAGGCCTCGGGCCGATTCCCTTGATGCTGTCTTTCCTGCTGCTCGCCGCCGGTCTCAACCTCGCCATGGGCAGTGCCTCAGCGAAGTGGGCCTTTATGGCGCCGGTGTTCATTCCGATGTTCATGCTGCTCGGCTACAGCCCCGAGCTGGTCCAGGGCGTCTACCGAATCGGCGACAGCTCGACCAACATTATCTCGCCGATGATGTCCTTCTTCGCCCTGATTGTGGCATTCATGCAGCGCTACGATCCGAAGGCGGGCATGGGAACCGTTATTGCCACGATGCTGCCGTACTCGGTGTCATTTATGCTGTCCTGGATGGTGCTCCTGGTGATCTGGTTGCTGCTGGGACTTCCACTCGGGCCCGGCGCCGGGCTTTATCTCGCTCAATAGTGTCGGCTGCCGTAACGATGACCTTGGGCTCAACCGTGCTACCGGCCGTTGCCCTACAGACTCCGAGTGGCGGTCAGTGCTTCGCCATCTCCACCTTGAGCATTTCCTGGTGGTGCACCTCGGCCTCGCGAAGCTCGTCAAGCATGGCGATAGTTTCGGGATCGCTGAGGTAATCGACAGCGGCTGCGTAGTACCTCTCCGCTGTTTTCTCGGCCTCAAGGGCGAGATTGAGCGCATCCATCACTGACATCTTGTCGCCGACCTTGTCGTAATCGGGAGTCTCGATCTGCCATTCCCCGCTGTCGGTGAAGCGGACCGGCGTGTCGCCGAAAAGTTTTTTGCGGCGTTCGTTCAATTGATCTCCGTGGCGGGCTTCCCACCCGGCCATTCTCTTGAAAAAGGCCTCGACCCCCGGGGCTGTGGTCCGGCACCAGACGCCCAACTCCTCATAGTTGGCTTCGGCTTCCCGCTCGACGTAGCCGGCGATATCCAGGATGTCCATCGCATTGAGTTTCGAAAAATCAAATTCCAGTCCCATCGTTTCTCCCTGTTCTCGGCTGCCTTGGGGCACGCCGCCTCTTTCACCGGGGGAAATCTATGGCCGATTGCATCCGATGTCAATTGGATCAGGGTTACGCAAAGGAATAATCTGAGAAAATTTGTGTCCTGACGTGCCGTTTTTGACTCACCAGTAGCGCTCGACGTAGATCTGACCCGGCTCTGCGCGTGTGTGCTCGCGGAAGCCGTCGGCTGCGAGCAGTTCGATCATGCCCTCGACCATTGCCGGGTTCCCACACAAAAAGACCCCGGTCGTATCGGGTGACGGCGCAAAGCCCAGGGCCTCCTCGACCGCTCCATTCTCGAACAGATCGAGAACGTAGCCGGTCGGCCCTTGCCATGGCACCGGCTCCTCCTGGGGCCTGCTGATGATGGGCAGGTAGGTGAAGTTGGGGCTGAGGCGTGCCATGGTGACCAATTCGGCGTGGTAGCCGAGGTCCCAGGAATGACGGGCGCCAAGAACGACGACGAAGCGGCGTGCCGGGTTCTCCGCCAAGACCGTGCGCAGCATGCTCATGTAGGGTGCGAGGCCGGTCCCGGTGGCCACCAGGGCCAGGTGTTTTTCTGAAGGGGCCTTGTCAATGGTGAAGGTGCCGGTGATCTTGGGTCCCAGCCACACACGGTCGCCCGTTTGAAGGGCGAAGAGGCGAGGGGTCAGGGCGCCGGAGCGTACCAATGTGATGTAGAACTCGAGATGCTGCAAATCAATCGAAGACGAGGCTATCGAGTAGGCACGCCGTACCAGTTTGTCGGAATCCAGCGCTTCTTCTTCGGGATCGCAGAACTCACACCGGGGGGCCGACCCAGGAAGGCCCAGTACGGCGAACTGTCCCGGCGTGAACTCCGGCAATTTCCACCCATCAGGCACGATCCGAATGACCATCAGGCCTGGGGCAACTTCAATTCTCTGCGAAACGATTGCGTTGGTATTCATCGTCACTCCCCTGGAACGGTGAGATTATGGCATAGGAGAGTACCACTGGAGGTCGGGGATTCACTGTCTGAGCTTGATAGACTGATCATCCGGCAGAATGCGATCAACGCCGGGTGGAGAATGTTTTGAATCTACGGCCTACCAAGTCTGAGTTCCTGGAACTAGCACGGCGCCACGACGTCGTGCCGGTCATCCATCAGTTGACCTCGGATACCGTGACGCCGTTCACGGTGTTCTCACAGCTCTCGAAGACCGGGAGAAATCCTTTCCTTTTGGAGAGTGTTGAGGGCGGCGAAAGGGTTGCTCGTTACTCATTCATCGGTGCTGACCCCTGGAGGATCCTTGAGATCCGTGGCGGCGTGGCGTTTGTTGACGGTGTGCCCCAGGAGGGCGATCCGATCGATGTTTTGCGCGCTCAAACCCAGGTGGGGTCAGTTGCGCCGATCGAGGATGTGCCGCCTTTCGCCGGGGGCGCGCTGGGGTATGTCGGTTATGACGCCGTTCGCCTTGTCGAGGATATTCCAGATTCATGCCGAGATGAGACAGGGCTTCCGGAGGCCTGGTTCGGTCTTTATGACGGTGTGATCGCCCTCGATCGAGCCCGGCAGCGTCTGCTGCTGGTGGCGCTCGCCAGAGTTGACGGAGACCCCGAAATGGCATGGGAACAGGCGTGCGGCCGCTTGAAAGCCCTGCGTCGTGCGGTCGTCGAAAGGGATGACGGCGGTGGCCCTCACGCAATTCCGGATTCTGAGGGTAACCCCTGGTCCGGCTGGCAGGTCACTCCGACCGAAGACTGCTTCCTCGATGCAGTTGGCACGGCCCGGGATCACATTCTGGCCGGCGACATTTTTCAGGTGGTCCTCTCCAGGCGCTGGTGCAAGGTGCCCCGCTGCAGGGCCGAGGCCATTTACAGGATGCTGCGCCTGACCAACCCTTCGCCCTACATGTTCTTCCTCGATACCGGTCAGGCTCGTGTCTTCGGATCCAGCCCTGAGATGCTGGTCAGTGTCCGGGACGGTGTCGTCGCGACCTGTCCGATCGCCGGCACAAGGCCTCGAGGTGCTGATTCGGCCGAAGATGCCCATTTGGCCGCGGAGTTGTCGGCCGATCCCAAGGAGAGGGCCGAACACGTCATGCTGGTCGATCTGGGCCGTAACGATATCGGTCGAGTCGCCGCCCCGGGCACGGTGAAAATTACCCGTGAGATGGACATCGAGCGCTACTCCCACGTGATGCATCTGGTCAGCGAGGTCGAGGGCCGGCTGCGGGATGACCTCGACGGTTGGCAGGCCTTGTTCGCCTGTTTCCCTGCAGGCACGCTTTCGGGAGCACCCAAGGTCCGGGCGATGGAGATCATTGACGAGCTCGAAGAGGTACGGCGTGGGGTCTACGGTGGGGCTGTCGGCTACGTCAATATCGACGGTACCTTGGACTTTTGTATCGCCATTCGAACCGCCGTTGAGCGGGGCGGGGTCGTCCATATTCAGGCCGGTGCCGGAATCGTCTACGACTCGGTGGCCGAAACCGAGTTGGAGGAATGCCGGAACAAGGCATCGGCGCTGGCGAAGGCCGTCGCGATGGCTGAAGAGATGGAGAGTTCAACAGGTTGAGGTGTGAGGAAGAAAGGGGTCAGGGGGAACTTTTTACCAGGA
>JAUXDC010000238.1 GCA_030618605.1 Holophagae bacterium
GAGTCCACTCCGTCCACGATGTCCACCCCAATGCTGCCCCATCTGCCCCTGACGCATTAACCGCCTCCTCCTCCCCACTCCCTGCTACCCTCCCCTCTCGTTTTCGCCGACGGCCGCTCCCAAGGGAATAGAATGGGGCTCGAAATTGTCGGTAAAGGCGAGGATCCGATCCTCGGAGGAATGCATGGACAAGAAAAAACCCAGTCTTCATCGCCGAGATTTCGTCAAGCTGCTGGCAGGCAGTGCTGCCGCGACCGGTTTTTCGATTCCCTTGACCTCCTGCGGCCCGAGATCAACTGCAGCAGGCAAACGGGTCATCGTACTTGGCCTCGACGGCCTCGATCCGACGATGGTCCAGGCGATGATCGACATGGGAAGGGCACCCAACTTCAAGAAACTGGCGGCGATGGGCTCGTTCAAACCCCTGGAGACGACGATGCCCGCCCTGAGTCCGGTGGCCTGGTCCTCTTTTATTACCGGCTTGAGCCCCGGCGGTCACGGCATCGTCGATTTCACCGTCCGGGACCCCAAAACCTACACGCCCCAATTCTCGATCTTCGAAAACACACCCCCCGACATTGCCATCAATCTCGGCGACGTCGAGCTTCCGATCAAGGGCGGCGGCCCGGTCTGCCTCCGCAAGGGCACACCGTTCTGGTCCTACCTGACCGAGAGAGGCATCCCTGCCGTAATCTCCAAGATCCCGACCAATTTCCCGGTCGACGAGACCGCCACTATGGCGATCGCCGGCATGGGCACGCCTGATTTGACCGATTCATACGGGTCCTTCAGCTATTTCACCTCGGACACATGGGAAAACTATCCCGACATTTCAGGCGGGACAGTGCACTATGTCGAGGTCCGGGACAATCGGGTGGATGCCGAGCTCCTCGGTCCGGAAAACGCCTTTGCCTCCCACGAGGAGGGCAGCAACGACCCCCACGCCGGCAAGGCCAAGGCGCCTTTTTCGGTCTACATCGACTCGGAACGCAACGTCGTCCGCCTGGAGATCCAGGGCCGCACGGTCGTGCTCAACGTTGGCGAGTATTCCGACTGGATCCCGGTCGATTTCGAACTGATGCCCATGATCGCCAGCGCCCGGGGCAACGCCAGGTTCCTGGTCAAGGAACTGAAGCCCCATTTCAAGCTCTACGTCACGCCGATCAACATCGACCCCACCGACCAGGCGGCACCGGTGACCTATCCCAAGGAACTGGGCGCCGAAATCGCCCGCGATATCGGGGCCTTCTGGACCAAGGGGCTCCCTTGCGATACCAAGGCCTTCGATTACGGAATTCTCAATGACGGACAGTACGTCGGGCAGGCGGAAATCCTTCTCAAGGAACGGATGGAACTGTTCGACCATCTGTATTCGCGATTCGACGAGGGTCTGTTCTATTTCTACGTCTCCTCGACCGACCAGGACACGCACATGCTCTGGCGCAACATGGACAAGACGCACCCCAAGCACGCAGAGTCCGACATCCGCTACGCGGGCTACCTCCATCACCTGTACGAGGAGATGGACAAATTGGTCGGAAAGGTCCTGCCCGCGGCAGAAGACCCGAACACACTGGTGCTGATCTGCTCGGATCACGGTTTCGCTCAGTTCGGACGCCAATTCCACCTCAATACCTGGCTGCGCGACAACGGCTATCTGGCCATCAAGGACTCGGCCAAGAAAAAGGAAGAGACGACGATCTTCGATGTCGACTGGTCCCAGACCCTGGCCTACAATATTGGTTTCAACGGTCTCTACCTCAACCTCAAGAACCGGGAAGGCCAGGGCATCGTCGAGGCTGAGAAGGCAGGCGAGATCACGGCCCGCATCTCCCGCGAACTGACGAGCCTGACCGACCCCGATACCGGAAAACCCCCAATCATCAAGGTCTATCCCAAGGACGAGATATACAAGGGCGAGTTCGTCAAGGACATGCCTGAACTTCTCGTCGGATTCCACCCGGGCTATAGGAATTCCTCGCCGTCAGTCTTGGGCACCACCGGACAGACAACGATCGACCTCAATCCGTGGGCATGGAGCGGAGACCACTCGATGGCACGCGACTCCGTGCCCGGCTCTTTGTTCTCGAGCCGGAAGGTCGCCAAGGCCAATCCGTCGATCCTCGACCTGCCGGTAACGATTCTCGAGTTCTTCGGTATTGGCAAACCGGAACAGATGGAAGGTTCGTCTATTTATTCACCAGAGAGAGCCGGGTGAATTGAAGACTAGCCTTTTTCCAGTTTCTCCACCAACAGTTGCCTGGCCATGGCCATGAACTGTCGTTCGGTGACCCTTCCGACCAGCTGTCCGTTTTTGACGACCGGAAGGCAGGACATCCGATGGCGTCGCATCAGGGTTATGGTCTCGAGCGTCGAGGTCTCCGGCGCCACGGTCACCGGCGCTGTCTGCATGATCTCCGAAACCGGCATCGGACTGTCCCGCTGGGCCGGGTGGTAGTTCCCGATCAGACGGAGAAGACCACGCTGCGAAACCTGTCCCACCAACCGGTTTTCGTCATCTTCCACCAGCACGTAGCGAACATTGTTCCAGTCCATCAACTGCGCGACCAGTTCGACCGGTTCGTGCTCGTTGACGGTGAGGATATCGGTGTCCATCCACTGCTCGACCTTGAGGTAGTTCTGCTCCCAGCCTCCACCCTCGTCCAGCGTGGCAGGCGCCCAGGAATGGACCGGCGCCCCACTCTCCTGCCGGGACACCAGTCCCGCGGTGATGGCAGCCAACTGTTCGGCCTTCGGACCCTTGCCCCCCATGCCCGAGAGCGACGACAGCTGCCATTGGGCGCCGGTGTGGCCGGACTCCACACGGGCCTTGACGACACCCAGATAATGATCAATGTCCTTCCTGTCCAGACCCGAGACCTCCAGCCCTCGGTCGGCCAACGGCAGGAGCTGCTTCAGGATCATCTTTCGAGCCGGTTCCATTCGCCCGTTGACCCAGAACAACTGGCAGTTCAAACCGTTCTGGGCCGCAGAGAAGAAATTGGTGTGGGCATCCTCGAAGGTCAAGGATGAGCTGATGTCACCGTACTCGGACACGATTCCGCTGATCAGTCCGTACCAGAATGCCGCATTGGCAACTTCGTCGACCGGCGTCGGCCCCGAAGGCAGCATTCGATTCTCGATCCTCAGGTGTGGTTTTCCATCCGAAATTCCGTAGCAGACCCGGTTCCAGCGATAGACCGTGCTGTTGTGCAACTGGAGGGCCTTGAGCGTCGGCGCCCGTCCCGACTCAATGGCCTCGAAAGGATCTTCCTCAATCTCCGTCGACAGGATGCTTCTGAATCGCCCAATGTCCTCGCGGAAAATCTCCAGTGCCGAAGCCCGGACCCATTGGCGCCCAAAACTGACCCGCGGGACCTGTTCCCGGAGGTGCGGTGTCGTCCGGCGTGTGTCGACCGACTGTTGGAAGAGCCCGACCCGGGTTTCTCTCCACAACCGCTTGCCGAACAGAAGCGGCGAATTAGCCGCCGCCGCCAAAACCGGACCCGCGGCTGCCTGGGACGCATTGTAAAGCCGCGCAAATTCCTCGGGCGCAACCTGAAAGTGGACCTGGAAACTGGTATTGCATGCCTCGACCATGATCGAGTCGTGATGCAGGTGTAACTCGTCGATCCCCTTGAGAGTAAATTCGTATTCGCCCCCGCGCAATCGGGTCATCGCCTCGTTCAAGGCGTGGTAGCGCGGGAGGGGGGTCATGGAATCAAGCTCCAGATCACTCTTGTTGAGGGTCGGAAGAATGCCCGCCAGGACGATGTCGTTCCCCAACTCTCGGGCCGCCGTCCGCGCCATACCGAGAAAGTGGTCAATCTGCTCTTCGAGACGCCTCAGACAATCGCCTCCGAAGACCTGGGGGTCAAGGTTGGCCTCCAGGTTGAACTGCGCCAGCTCCGGCGTGAAATGGTCGTCACCAATTTTCTCCAGAACCTGGAGTGCGACCGGCGCCGGGCGCCAGTTCGAATCGACCAAAAAAAGCTCCTGCTCGGCACCGATCCTGCGAACGTCGGTTTCGAAGAGTCCCTCGTCGAGCATGTGTTCCAGCGCCTGCACATCACGAAGGACGTGCTTCAAGAACACCCGAAGTTCTTCCTGCCGGGTCTTTTCGCGGACATCCTGCTCACCCATAAGGCCTCCTGAAGTCGGCAACATTGTATCGCGACTCAGTAAAAGCTACAGTTGGTTCGATGTCGACTGAGATCTCTGAACTCCGTCACCACGCCCTCTGGGCATTCGAGGCAGCAGTCGATGCTGTCCAACCGGACAAATTACTGCCGCAGGCCCTATCCCGGATCTCCCTCGAGATTCCCAAGGGCGGCCGGCTGGTCGTCGCCTCCCTCGGCAAGGCCGCTCCCGGGTTGGCTTCATCGTGGTGCGAACATCGGGCCCACGTCGAAGACCACCTGCTCGTCCTCGCACCCCACGGAACAGCGATTTCATCAGCACTTTCGGATAACGCTGAAGTTCTATTCGGCGCCCATCCCCTTCCCGACCGGGCCGGCGAGAACGCCGCTCTTCACCTGAACCGGCTGGCCTCCAAACTCGGAAAGAACGACCGGCTCCTGGTCCTGCTGTCCGGGGGCGCATCGGCACTTCTCGCCCTTCCGGCCCCGGGCCTCAGCCTCGACGACCTCGCCACGACCACCAACGCCATGCTCCGCGCCGGGGCATCGATCTCCGAGCTCAACACCGTCAGGCGGGAAATATCGGCGCTTGGCGGCGGCGGTCTCATCCGCGCGGCATGGCCGGCGACGGTGACAGCCCTTGTGCTGTCCGACGTTCCCGGCGACCCCCTGCATGACATCGCATCGGGTCCGACGGTGGCGTCCCCAACAGGGGCCGACGAGGCGTTGGCTGTCCTGGATCGCTTTGAACTGCTCGAGCAGATACCCTCTTCGGTCACACAGGTTCTCAAATGCCGCCGGACTCTCAATACTGATGATGCCCATTGGTTCAAGCACAGCCGGACCCTGCTGATGGGTAACAACCGAGTAGCGGTCGATGCTGCCGCAGCGGATCTGAAACACCACGGATACGGGCCCAGGGTCGAAGGCAAACCGCTGGTCGGCGAAGCCTCGGAGCGAGGGAGCCGATTAGCACGTCTGGCATGCTCCCTTGCCCCGACAGGGCCTGCGGCCGTCGTCTTCGGAGGTGAAACGACCGTCACGGTCCGGGGATCGGGCGTCGGAGGACGCAACTCCGAGCTCTGCCTGGCCGCCGCTTTGGAAATGGAGGGCGCTGGCCCATGCGTCATTCTCTCAGCCGGAACCGACGGCATCGACGGCGTGAGTTCCGCCGCGGGAGGCATCGTTGATCCCCAAACCACCAATCGTATTCGTTCGGCAGGCATGGACCCGGCGGCTTTGTTGAAGAGCAACGACTCAGCAACGGCGCTGTCGGCATCCGGGGATGCCGTCATGACCGGCCCGACGGGAACCAACGTCAGTGACGTCATGCTGGTTATTTCGGGCGGTTGAATCAAAATTGCAGTACACTGCCAACTTGTAACTGATAGCTGATGACAGCTGACAGCTTAAAGCTGGCAGCTCCTACCTGGAGGTACCATGCCTGAAGAATTCCGCACTATCGAAATGCCATTCAAAGGTCGACCGCCGACAAAAATCCTGATCCTGATCCCTCTGGTGATCCTGGCCTTGTTGCTGATCAGCGATTTTGTCTACACGATCGAGCCCGAAGAGATTGGAGTGATACTCCGCTTCGGCAAGTTTGACCGGACGACCGACCCGGGCCTCCACGTCAAAATGCCCTTCCCAATTGAACAACTGGCCAAGGTCCCCATCCAGAGACAGCTCAAACAGGAGTACGGATTTCGGACCCGGGAGGCAGGAATCAAGACCCAGTACGAGAGAGGCAGTTTCAAACGAGAGAGCCTGATGCTGACCGGCGATCTCAACGTCGCCGTCGTCGAATGGATCGCCCAGTACCGGGTGACCGATCCCTACCTCTACCTGTTCAAGGTCCGCAATCGGGACAAGACCTTTCGGGATATGAACGAGGCCGTCATGCGGGCGGTCGTCGGTGACCGCAGCGTCGACGAGGTGATCACCATCGGCCGGCAGGAAATCGAGAGCCAGGTAAGGGTGGAACTTCAGGAGCTGTGCAACCAGTACGAAATCGGCATCACGGTCGATCAGATCGT
>JAUXDC010000146.1 GCA_030618605.1 Holophagae bacterium
GTGAAGGGTGAAGTTTGAAGGGTGAAGTTTGAAGGGTGAAGGCGGGGTCGAAGGGGTCAAAAAGGTCAAAAAGGTCAAAGAGGTCGGAGGGAGAATTCAAACGTCGAACGCCCAACGGCGAACTTCGAATGAAACACAGCCATGGCCCAGGACCTGAGACCTGTAGGGGCGGACCCCCGTGTCCGCCCTGTTGGGGGCAGGGAGTGCTACACAATCGGGGGAGCGTCTTGGACGAGAGTCTCCAGGGCTGCTCGGGTAGGGGAGTTGGAGAGGATGGCGAAGGCCGCCAAGCCGGACAGGAGGCAGACCCAGAGCAGGTTCCCGGTCAGCAGGGTCAGGACCAGGCCGATCACGCCGGTACTCTCGCGCAGGGCGACACCGACGATCATCGCCGCCTGGTAGGGCCCGAGGCGATCGGCGGGGGGTGTGATCCGGCGGGCTTTGGCAATCATGCCTTTGACGATGAGGGACGCCGTTAACAGGGTCGAGACTGCGAAGCCGGCAAGAATCGGCAGCAGATTCGAAGGCATTGCCATCGGTTCGATGGCTTCCTGGCGGATCAGCATGATCGAGATGCCGACGTAGGCCATCAGACTCATGATGCCTGCCATGATGATGATCTGAAGAGTTTTCAGCCGTTGCTCGATCAGCAATGTCATCTCCGGATCCATGGAAGCCTCCTTCTGCGCTCAAGCGTAGCATTGGCCCGTACCCCATGCCGTCGGCGAAGCCGGCGGGCTCCTGATGCCCCGAAGGGGCTCATGCAATCCATTCGATGGATTGCGATGGACTGCCGAACAAATCCGGCACTGCCTGCGTATGATGGGGTGGATGAAATCGAAGTGGCGGAGATATGCGGGCCTCGTGGCTCCCGGGGTCATTGCGTTCCTGCTGGCCGGGTTGTCGGTTGCCGACATGTTTCTCCCCAGGCCCTATGACGGTGTCATCCTGGAGAGCGATACTCCGGGGAGTCCCGTGGTACGTCACGTTGTCCCCAAATCCGGTGCGGCCCAAGCCGGGATCAGGCCCGGGGACGTCATCGTCGGTATTGACCGCACGGTCCTTGAAGGGACGACCCACGCACAAGAAATCCTCAACGGGCATGAGATCGGCGAGCGTGTTTCCTACCTGATCCGATCCGGTGGGCGCTTTGGCCCCGCAGGACACATGGCTGAGGTGACCGTTGAACTCGGGCGGAGGCGGATCGGCGACACCAGTTACCTCTACGCGGTCCTCCTGGGGTTTGTCTTCTTTGCCGTCGGGGTCTTCGTTCTGGTTCGCCAGCCGAGATTGCCGGCGTCGCGGGTCTTTTTCAATCTGTGTGCTTTGTTCCTGTTGTTCTTGGTGTGCCGTCTCCGTCCGGCGTCCTACTCCTGGGTGGACTCCCTGGTCCTGACCACCGGGACCATTGCCTTGCTGTTGCTTCCGACGGTCTTTCTCCATTTTTTCATGATCTTTCCCCGGCCGATCTGGGAGTGGCGTAGGGACTTTCTGGCGGATACCGTCGGATGGATCGCCCACTACAGCCGGCAATTGCTGCCCCTCTATGCCGTTCCGCCTCTGGTGTACGGAGTGACGGTCTTCTGGGCCAAGAGGCAAGGGGGTGAGCTGCCGCTGATTTCAGGCGCGCCGATGACCAACTGGTGGGTGATGGTCGGATTCATGGCTCTGGGCCTGGGCGCCCTGGGCGTCAGTGCTTCAAAACTGCCGGACAGCCGGGAGCGCCGTGGGGCCGGTATCGTTTTTATCGGCGCGCTTTTCGGAGTCGTTCCATTCATCGTTCTCGCCGTTGGATTTCCCTCCTTTTTCCATACGGAACGCTTTCTGTTTTATGGTGTGGTGCCGTTGATCCTGGTGCCTTTGACGTTTGCCTACGCCATCATCCGTTTCCAACTGCTCAACATCCGAGTCATCCTGCGGAAGAGTGTTTTTTATACTGTGACGACGGCGTTGGTCACTGCGGTCTATGCCTTGGCCATCGCCTTCGCGAACCAATTATTCCGTGGAACCACGGTGGCGGAGTCGGTTCTTTTTCCGGTGTTCTTCGCCCTGGCGATCGTATTGTTGTTCGAGCCCATCAGGCAGCGCCTTCAAGGTCCGGTCGACCGCTTTTTCTTTGCCGAACGCCATCGTCTGCAAGAAGCAATGGTCGAGATGGGCGAGGCGATGACGGACGAGGTGGAGTTGGGTCCGGTGGTGGGCCAGTTGGTCGAGCGCCTGCCGGAACTCCTGGGGCTCCACTTCGCAGCCCTGTACCTGGTGCAAGACACCTCGCTCGATCGAGTGGCGGGCCCAGGGGCTCTTTCGGAGAGGCTCCCGAGCCTCCCCGTCCTTCACCGTCACCTCAAAAGGCACGGTTCGCTGCTCCGGCTGGAGGGCCTCGCGCCCTTGCGTCTGCTCTCCGAACCGGTTGACAGGATGGCCGAGGGGTTGGCGTCAGCGGGCGTTGAGATGGTCGGGTTGTTGGCGACAACACGCCGGACCGTCGGTTTGATCTTGTTGTCCGGGACCTCCGGCCAGACGATCCTGGAACAGGACGAGGAGGACCTTCTTCGCAGCCTGTTCCACCAGGCCTCCCTGGTCCTCGAGACTAGTCTGCTTCTCGAGGACCGGACGCGGCAGGCGGAGCTGGAACGCGAACTGAAGATTGCCTCGACGATTCAGACGGCTTTGCTGCCGAAGGATCTCAGTGCAGTTGAGGGTTGGGAACGGGCGGCCGTTTGCCTGCCTGCTCAGGAGGTCGGTGGCGATTTCTTCACGGAGTTGCCGTGCCCGCACGCCGGTGGCGGGGCCCTGGCCTATGGAGATGTTTCGGGCAAGTCGATCTCCGGGGCGTTGATGATGATGGCTTCACATGAGATCCTCAATGCGATCGCGCTGGGCAACCCTGACCCCGAGGATCTGTTGCGACTGGCCAACAAACGACTGTATGGGTTGAAGGACCGCAGCGGAGAACTGACAGGTGGGCGTTTTGTGGCATTGGGCTATTTGGGATTTCCGCCGAACTCCGGGACGCTCCGGTATGCCCTTGCCGGCCAGCCGCCGCCAATGATCGTCAGACCCTCTGGACAGGTCGAAGAGCTTCAGTTACCTCAACATAGGGTACCGCTGGGGGCCCTGAGTTTTGGGGGACACGATGTCTTGACGGCCGAGTTGGAGCATGGCGCCCTGATCGTTGCCTATTCTGACGGTGTCACAGAGGCCCAGGATCCAGCCGGTGAGGTCTTCGGGGAGCATCGTCTCAAGGCGATTCTCTCCGAGACCAACGGTTCGTGTGCAGATGACGTTCTTCACGAGATAGTTTCGGCTCTTAAACGCTTCACCGAAGGTACGACGCCCTATGACGATGTGACGTTGGTGGTTGCTAGGAGGACGTAGGTAGGCTGGGACGCTCGGATGCTGGGACGCTGGGACGCTTGGATGAAGGGCAATAACGCGCGAATGTCTTGCGTCCTGGCGTCCTAGCCTTCCAGCTTCCTCGCTTATTTGAGTGCTCGACAAAAGGGCACGAAGCCGTCGACCAATTCCTGCATTCGGCGGAGGGCTTCATCGTCGGCCAATTGACCATCCGAGATGGCGCCGAAGATGTTGCCGAGAAAGACCCGGCGGCCGTAGAGGTGGGCGTGGCGGTATTGGAAGACCATTTCCAGTTGTTCGACGGCTCTCAGGCCGCCCCACTTGCCTGCGGCGACACCGACGAAGGCCGACGGTTTGGCTACCAGGCTCTCGGGGAAACGCAGGCAATCGATGAAATACTTCAGGGCCCCCGGGTAGGAGCCGTTGTATTCCGGGACCACGGTCAGGATGCCGTCGGTTGCCAGGATGGCCTCTTGAATCGGCTCGAAGGCGGCGGGTTTCTCGGCGTAGGCCTCAGGGGTGAAAAGCTCCGTCGGCAGGGCTTCGAGATCGATGGGGAATACTTCTTCGCCGGCATCAACCAGCATGGGTCCGAGTGTCTTGGCGACGACGGATGAATTGTTTCCAGGGCGGTTCGAACCTGAAATGACGACGATCATGGGTGTGCCTCCATCGGTTTGAAGAACACTGTAAACCTGGGTGTCATTCCTGGGTACACTTTCCATAACCTCACCGGCCCACACAACCCCGTGCAACTCCACGCAGCCAAGATGGCTGCACCACAAAGGACTGATCAATTGTGGCGCACGCTTCCAGTCTGCTTCATCTCCAAACCAAACAGTATTGGGGCTAATGGTGCGGCTGGGGCATCCGGGCGCGCACAACAGCGACAAACTGAAGGAGATCATCGAGGTTATTTTCCAACACGTCCCGAACAATAGAAAGATCCACATCGCCGTACCCGTGGACCAGGATGTTACGGAAGCCAACCATATCGCTGAGGAGAGCGGCTTGGGACTCTTCGAGCCACCCATTTCGACCGAGCAGGTCGAAGAGCTCGCGATTTGTTTTCGGTTCGCCCAGTCGTTCGTCTGACACGATGTGGGAGGCGACGTCTTGTGCCGCCTGGATGGCGAGCTGGAGCGTGTGCTCGACGAAACGCTCTTCGCGAATGTCCGTGGCGATGACCTCCGGGTCGGCAAGTCGTTCAAGCTCGGCCACACAGGTTTCGATGAAGGCCATTTTCTTGGCCAGAAGTTCCGGATCGGTCATGGCCGTGCCGCCGTTTCTCGGCGACGGTATCGATTGAGTGTCGGCATGAGATCAAAATATTCGTTGCGCACACGAACCTCAAAACGAATTCGTGCCCCCCGGTCGCGGTCCACCAGCAATCTTCCGTCACGGAATACACGATGTACAAGATCGGCAGGAGCTTGGTTGAGAATCACCACCTGGACTCTTCGGCTCAAGGTCTTTTCCAGCTGCCCCTCGAGAGAGGATCGCAGATCCTGGAGCCGGCCTGGAAGCGTAGTGTGCAGCAGAATTCCTATATCAACATCGCTTTCGGCGGTTGCGGTATCCCGCGAGACGCTGCCGAAGAGGTAGGCGGCAACGAGGTCAGGCCCCGCTGTCGCGAGTACTTCCATGATGCGTTCTTCGATCTCCTGCCGGTTCATGAGGCGATTATATCCCGGAACGCTGAGTTTCCCTTTGCGGCTTTCTGGAAGAGGCTCCGCTGACATCTCCCCCTCACCCCCTGCCGGAGTACAATGCGCACCGGAGGTGCGTATGCGCACGTTGTTCAGGTCCATTGCCGTCTTCTTGGGTGTTACTTTCTGCCTCGTCGGTATTGTTGCCGGTGAGGATGTTCTCCATCACGATCTGAAGATCACAGTGGACCCAAACAGCCACAGTATCCATGTTGTTGACCTGATCGACCCGGTGGGCCGAGTGGCGAAAGATGCCGAAGGCGCCTACCGGTTTGTCCTCCATGCCGGGTTGGCGCCAGAGGTTGTGACCCCGGGGTGGCGCCTCGAGCCCGTCGAGGGCGAAGTGACAGCCGACTTTTTTGGAATCAACGCAACCACGGCGACGGTCGAGGATGCTGTGCCTCTCGAGGGCTGGCGCCTGGCGCCCGAGGACGGCGCCCTGACGCCGGTGGAACTTCGCTATGGTGGTCAAATTGACCACAGCCTTGAGCAACAGGGCGAGGAGTACCAGCGATCCTTCTCCGAAACGCCGGGCTTCATCGGCCCGGAAGGGATCTTCCTGGCAGGGACGTCCTTCTGGGTGCCGGCCTTCGGTGACGGTTTGATGACCTTCAACCTTGAGGTCCACGATTTGGACAAGGGGTGGCAGGTGGTCTCGCAGGGTCGAAGGACCCAACTGGGCTCCGACGACATGGGACGACACGCGACCCGCTGGTCATTCGACCACCCGACCGAAGAGATCTACCTTGTCGGGGGGCCTCTCGAGCTCTTCGAGGACGCCCAGGGCGAGGTTGAGGTATTTGCCTATCTTCGCAGTCCGGATGCCGCCCTGGCAACGCGCTACCTCGATGCGACCAAGCGCTATCTGAGGCTTTACAACTCGATGTTGCCGGAATTCCCTTTCGCTTCGTTCGCCCTGGTGGAGAACTTCTGGGAGACTGGATACGGCATGCCGGGCTTTACCCTCTTGGGGCCGCAGGTCATTCGCTTTCCATGGATTCTGACCTCGTCCTATCCCCACGAACTGCTTCACAACTGGTGGGGCAATTCGGTCTACGTCGACTACGACCGCGGCAATTGGTGTGAGGGTCTGACGGTCTACATGGCCGATCATCTCCTGGCCGAGCAACGCGGGGAGGGCGAAGTCTATCGCCGATCAACCCTGAAGAAATTCACCGACCTGGTATCGGCCGATGTGGATTTTCCCCTGACGGAGTTCCTCTCCCGGGACTCCGGGGCCTCCGAGGCGGTCGGGTACGGCAAGAGCATGATGCTCTTCCACATGATGCGGCACAGCGTCGGCAATGAGAAATTCCTGGAGGGGGTGACCGAGTTCTACGAGCGTCAGCAGTTCAAGCGGGTCTCGTTCGGGGAGATCGCGACGGCCTTTGGGGCAGTCGGTGCCGGTCACTGGGAGGATTTTGTTCAAGCATGGACGACACGGACCGGCGCTCCGAAGCTCGAGATCGCCGATGTGCAGGTCAAGCCCAATGATGATGCCGAGCATCCGTGGATGTTGGAGATGGAGATCACCCAGATCGTCGACGGGGGAGATGCCTTCCCGTTGGCTTTGCCGATTGCCCTCACTCTGGAGGGTCATGAAGGAGCCATCTGGGTTGAGACGGGCACGTGCGGTGGGGATTGCAAGGTACGGATTCCCTGTGCATCGAAGCCTCTGAGGGTCGATGTTGACCCCGCCTTCGATGTCATGCGTCGCCTGGATCCCCTCGAGGTGCCTCCGGGGATCTCGACTCTGATGGGGGCCGATGACGTGCTCTTCGTTGTGCCCTCCGGCGCCTCAGAGGAAGAGCAGGCCGCGTGGCGCGACTTGGCCTCGGGTTGGGCCGCCCCGGCCGAAAGTCGAGTGGTTTTGGATTCTGAACTCGAAGCGCTGCCGGAGTTGCCGACCTGGGTTCTGGGTTGGAACAATCTCTTCGCCGCCGAGGTTGCAGTCCGGCTCAAGGGTCAGGGCGTCACCCTGGGTGGGGAGGGTCTCAAGCTTCCGGAGGAACTGGTGGCGCGGACGGACCACAGTACTGTCCTGGTGGCTCGTGGCAAGACCGATCCGACTGTCGCCGTCGGCTGGGTCGGCGCCTCACCGGTCGAGGCCATTGCCGGTCTGGCCCGCAAGCTGCCTCACTACCAGAAGTACTCCTATCTGGCATTCAAGGGCCCGGAGCCGGCCAATACGACCAAGGGCATGTGGACGCCGGTCGGTTCGCCGCTGGTGCGCAATCTCACAGACGGGCCCTTGCCCGAACTGGTATTGCCCAAGAGAGTGCCGCTGGCCGATTTACCGCCGGTGTACGAGGCGGAGAGCTTCGGCAAGACCGTACGGTTTTTGGCCGATCCCGCCCTCCAAGGCCGTGGCTTGGGTTCAGTGGGGCTGGCCAAAGCGACCGATTGGGTCGAAAAACGTTTCATGGAGATCGGTTTGTCGACCGGTGCAGAGGGTATGCGTCAAGTCTGGTCCTTCCGTGGCGGTGAGCCCGAGCAGGAGTTGGACCTGACGAATCTTGTGGCCGAGATCTCCGGGACTGACCTGACCCTGGTCAATGAGCCGGTCGTCGTCGTCGCACATTTGGACCATCTGGGACTGGGATGGCCTGATGTCCGCGAAGGCAACGAGGGACAGATTCATCCGGGGGCGGACGACAATGCGTCCGGCGTCGCAGTGCTGCTGGAACTGGCCCGGGCTCTCAAGGCTGAAGGCCCGCGGCCCCGAACCGTCATTTTTCTTGTCACCACTGCGGAAGAGGTGGGTCTTGTTGGCGCTCGTCACTGGGTCAAGAGCCTGCCGGAGGGAGTCAAGCCCTTTGCCGCGGTCAACCTGGATACCGTCGGTCGCTTGAAGGAGGGCGCGCTCTTCGTGCTCAATTCCGATACCGCCCGGGAGTGGCGCTTCATCTTCATGGGCGTCGGTTACACCACCGGTGCGCCGGTCAAGATCGTCACCGAGCCGCTGGATGCCTCGGACCAGGGCGCCTTCATCGAGGCCGGCATCCCGGCGGTTCAGCTCTTCACGGGACCGACGGCCGACTATCATCGTCCGTCGGATACTATCGAGAAACTGGACCTCTCTGGGATGGCGACAGTGACCGAGGCCGCCAAGGAGACCATCACCTATCTGGCCGACCGGATAGAGCCTTTGACCGTAACCATCAATGCAGTAGCACCTTCAGTGGCGGCGGGAGGGCATCCGGGAGGTGCCCCGGCCGGTGGCCAGCGTGAGCGCAAGGCCAGCCTGGGAACCATGCCGGACTTCGGTCACCAGGGCCCCGGCGTCAAGGTCCAGGCTGTGACACCGGAGTCGGCTGCGGACAAGGCCGGGATCCTCGCGGGCGACATCGTCCTCGAACTGGACGGCAAGTCTGTTGAAGGCCTCCGCTCCCTTTCGGGCATCCTCAAGGCCCGGCAGCCGGGTGACGAGGTTTCGGTCACGATTCTGAGGGGTGACGAGGAAATGGATATGACTGTTGTTTTGACGGCGCGGTAAGAGCCGAAACCACCTCATCAAAAAAGGGGGCTCGAAAGCCCCCTTTGAAAATCCCGATCGGGTTGATTATTTACAAGTCAGCTTCCTTGGATGGCACAGACCTGAGCAGCAGGGGATGGTATCGGAGCAGGGCTCGCCCTTCGGCAGGCATTGGGCGCACTCGTCGTCGGACGGGTCACAGTTCTCGTCGGTGCCGTTGCCGCAGATTTCGGTTGCGCCGGGGTTGATGTCGAAGTTGGTGTCATCGCAGTCGTCGATCTCAGCGAAATAGCCGTCGCCGTCGAAGTCGGTCAGACTGCTGCAGCCTTCGTCTACGTTGCCGTCGCAGTTGTCGTCGATGCCGTTGCCGCAGATTTCGTCCGCGCCGGGATTAACTGTGTCGTTGTTGTCATCGCAGTCGCCGTCGCTGACGCACCAGCCGTCGTCGTCGGCGTCGGTGCAGGGCGTGCTGCCTCCGTAGAGCAGGGCGTCATAAGCCTGTACCAGACCGTAGGCGGAGGCCGAGTCGAAACCGGCGTCTTCGATGTCCAGCGTGGTGTTGGTCAGGGCGGCATAAACACCGTCAGGGGTCATGCCGCTGTCGTTGGCGTAGAGCATCGCAG
>JAUXDC010000030.1 GCA_030618605.1 Holophagae bacterium
CCGCCAGAGCAGAAGACGGCCCCCTGAGATGAGGTGATGGTGTACCACCCGCGCAGGTCGAAACGAAGGGCTGCTCTCTGCGAGAGGTGGTACCTCAGCCCGCCGGCAAGGCTGACGGAAAAAAACAGCTCCGAACTGGAACCCTCGATATCCGCCTGCATGTAGGTGGCGCCGATGCCCCCGGAGAGCAGGGTTTCGAGCTTCTCGTTCGGTGTGGCGAAAGGTACGGTTCCTCCAAGGTGGAGGTAGTCGATATCGAGGCTGAGCGACCTGGGCTCGGCGCCCGTCACGGCGACGTCGGCGTCTTGGTGGCTCCAGATGAGCTCAAGAAAGGAACGATCTTGTTTCCTCCACGGGATGCCCACGATCAGGCCGAAGTTGGCTTGAGCATCCACGGTGGCTTCGTTGCCCGTCTCCAACTCCGTGAACGATCCGCCGTAACGCCAGCCCACGAAAGGTGTCAGTTGTAAACCCTGCGCTTCTGACGGGGGCGCAGTCGCGAGGGCGACCATGCATGCCGACATGGTGATCAGGATGTAACGGGCTCGCTTGCATCGACCGAATCGATCTCTTCTCATGGGCGTCCTTTCCTGCACACTGCTCAGAAGAACTGTCTGACCGTCCTCGTCGCAGACGCGTTGACGTGCTTCGTTCAGGTTCGAACGGTACAGCATCTTTCAGGTGAATTGAAAGAGTTGGAGTGACGCCACGTTCACCAACTTCAGATTTGCTGACGTCGGTGATGTCGCCCCCAGTGACTGGTTGCAGCTCTCTCCCTTCCCAATACCACCAAGGTGGTATTGGGCCCACCTCCCAGGAGCTATACCTTCTTTCACGAGGTCACCGTGCTTTGTTTGCCTGGCGGCGACGGCAACCCGTTTGCCGGGCACAGGCCTACAGAAAGAGCGGCGAGTTGCGGGATGTCGGCGTTCTCTGCCAGGGCTTACGCTGAATCCGCGAGACCTCGTGAGTCGACGACAAGACCGGGCAACCGGACGCATCAGACGGCTGACCGTAGCGTGTGGAATCGTGACCTCGAAGAAATTGATGTGATAACCCTGTCGATCAGGAAATCGGTTGGACCCGGGTCTATCGCGCCGAAACTGGATTCTCTTTCATCCACTTGGCGGCGGATTCCGCTGCCGGGGTGTCGGGGGCGAGGCGGTTCAACTCTTCGACGTGGAGGCGAATTTCGGCAGGATCGGCGCCGGCCTGAGTCAACGCCTCGACGAGGAGCAATCGGATGACGGGGTCGTCAGGCTTGCCTGAGATCGCCTGACTGAGAGCCCGGGCAGCGAACTGGGGTTCGCCGGCGATCAGGTAGAAACGCCCTATCTCTGTAAGTACCACTGGGGAGTATGGGTTTCTGGCGAGGGCGGTCTGGAAGGCGGTGCGGGCCTCTGGCCAACGTCCGGCTTCGGTCAGTAGCGTTCCCAACTTGAGGTTGGCCGACCAGCTGTTAGGATCAACCTCGACAGCGTTTTCGAGAGCCTCAATCGCGCCATCAACGTCGCCCAAAGCAGCGCGAGCGAATCCCAGGAGGTTCAAGACCTCGATTCGGTCTTCCTCGAGTCCCGCTGCAATTTCGAATTCATCCCGGGCGATTTCAAAGTTGCCCAGGTCGAGGTGGGCTCGCCCCAAGAAAACATGAGGGATGGCGTCAGAGGGTTTTTCAGCGGCCGCAACATCAAGAATCTCGATGGCCTCTTGATTTTTTGAGAGGAGCATCAATGCTTGCGCCTCAGCAACTCGGAGGCGGAAGTTTCTGGGATCTGTTTCAAGGCCATGTCGAGCCAATTCGAGCGCAGAAGAAGGGTCCTGGAGGCGCAGGGCCTCAGAGGCGGCGTTGGCGAAATCGAGGGTCAGTGCGCGGTCACGGGGATTTGCCATGGTGACCAATCGTGATCGTTCGGGGAAAGCCTCCGCCCTCTCCGAGCTTCCGCCACTCGCAAGATATCCCAGTGCTTCCAGATTGGCCCTGGTCGAAGCATCTACTGATGTCGCTACTGATCGGCCAAGGTCTGGGCTTGACCGGAGCTTGACGAACTCCTCAAGTGCCGCGTCCATTTCCGATGCCACTCGTGGATTCGACAGGGCGATATTGTGAATCTCCTCAGGATCCGCTTCCATATCGTAAAGCTCGGGCGAAGGTGCGAGGATGTACTTGTAGCGGTCGGTACGAAGCGCCCGCAGTGGCGCCCAACCAAAATGGTACTGAGTGAAGTGGCTCTCCGCCAAAACAGGTTGGGGATTTCCGGAATTTGGGGATCTGAGGTCGGGCACCAGACTATGGCCTTGCATGTCCGGGTGCACCGGTTGCCCGAGATATTCGAGGAGAGTAGGCGCTATATCGACCGAGCTGACCGGGCGATTGACAACTTGACCGGCAGCTTGGCCTGCATCAGGAATCGAAATCAAAAGGGGCACTCGAACGGTCGGATCGTATATATAGGAGGCGTGAGTCGGTTCGCCGTGATCACCGAGCGCTTCGCCGTGGTCTCCGACAACAACGATGATGGTCTTTTCGATGAGCCCGCTTTCGTCGAGGTAGGCCATTAATTTTCCGAAATTCTCATCAGCGAAAGCGATTTCCCCGTCATAGGGTTCACCAGGGAAGAGTGAATCATAAGGAGGGGGAGGATCATAAGGTTGATGCGGGTCGAAATAATGCATCCAAAGAAAGAATGGCTTTGAACCCTGTTGGTCAAGCCATCGGAAAGCCGCTGCGTTGACACGATCAGCTGTCCGCTCGACAAATCCGAATGACGATGCTGTCCTGGCGTCGATCTCGGAGGGGGTCCAATCCTCCTGGAAATAGTCGTTGTACTCCTCAAACCCTTGTGAGAGATTGAACTGGGACTTGAGCGGAAATGAGGCGACAACAGCTCCTGTCGAATACCCTTGGCCCGAAAGAATCTCAGCGAGCGTCGTAACACCCTCGTCCAGGGTGAAACCGTCGTTGTCGTGTATTCCGTGGAAGATCGGATAGGTGCCGGTCATGATGGAAGTGTGGGACGGAAGGGTCAGGGGAACGGTGACGATTGCCTTATCGAAACGGACCGCCCGATCCCGGGCGAACGCGTCGAGGTGAGGTGTCATTGCGGTGTCGTGGCCGTAACAGCCGATGTGGTCGGCTCGAGTGGTGTCGAGGGAAAGAATCAACACATTCAGCGGAGACTCTGGTGCCGAGTCGGTGCCGCAGGCTATCAACCCAAACGCGAGGCACCCGCACATCAAGACAAGTCGCATTCTCACAGCCGGTCCTCCAAGATGGTCGCATTGATGGATTTCAGGATTTGCATCTGAACTCGTTCCTCAATCTCAACCCTGTGGGCCGAGAGGAATGTGGAGCTGACCTGGGGAAGCGCTTCCTCGAAGCTGGGCAACGTTGAGGATCGGATTTCCTCTATTTTGACCACGGCGTAGGCCTCTCGCACATACTTCAATTGCTGTCGGTCGTAGCGCTCGATCAGGAATGGATCTGAAACCTCACCGATGCTCAGTTTTGCGACGGTTTTTTGTGCTCGAGGTCCTGCCCACAGCCCGAAGGATGACAGCGGAATCCACCCAAGCCGACCGCCGCTCGAGGCACTCGGGTCTGTGGAAAATTGCCGGGCGGCATCTGCAAGATCCTGGCGGCCTTCCCGGACGTCGGATGCCAGGGATTTGAGCTTTTCGAAGGCTTCGAAGGGAGGGTCGAAATCAGCGAGTTTGAGGGTGACAATCTGAATTTTGTGCATGACCCGAGTCTGAAACCTCGCCGCGTCATCACGATAGAAACTCTCGAGCTCACCCAACGCATTCCGGCGGTCGAGTTCCTTCGACACCCGGTTGGCGAGTTCATTTTTCACCAGGATCTGGATCCGGGTCTCCTCCATTTGGTCGTGAATCGCCGGCTGTTCGTCGAACTTCAACTGTTCGGCTTTCCAGGCAAAGAGCAGATCCTTGGAACGATCCTCGAGCCACCCGTGGAGGGATTGACTGCGAATCGCGCCAAACGAAGCATTTCTTGCATACCTCGCGGCGTCCGCTCCTGTGATTCTCCGATCATCGATTTCAAAGAGTACGTCGTCGGCGCCAAGTTCATGATTGGAACCCAAAAGTCCGGGCTGATAAACGGCGCCGCTCGATGAGAGCAGCTCTTGAAATGTCTCAGCCAACATTTTCTGTATATTTTCGTCGTGCATCCGTTGGCTCAAAGCCTCACGTGCGTCGTCGTAACTCGATGCTCTGGGAGCTACCCTGGTCACGACCATGAAAATGTGAAATCCCACTGGCGTGGAAACAATTTCGCTGACTTCGCCCTCGTCGAGGCTCCACACCAGGTCTTCGATGGCCGGTTCAAGCTGCCCTCGGTCGAGTCGGCCAATCAGGCCACCGTTTCTCGCGGTCTCGGAATCAGATTGAGTTCGTGCCAAGTCTTCGAAGCGTGTTCCGGCCCGAATTTGATCGAGGATGGTTTCGATTTCGGCACGCTTTTGATTTCGTTCCTTTTGGGTCGCGCCTCTGTCGACTCTTTTGAAGATATTCCGGAGTCTGATCTGCTCTTCATGACCGAATTCATTTTGATGTGTCTCGAAGAAGGAATGCACCTCCTCCTCGGAGGGTTCCGGTACAGAGCCTGTCACCTCGTCCACAAAGGCCTCAGCGAGTATCCCGTCCATGGCGTCGGTCAGGATGGAAGCAACCTCTGGGCCTCCGCCGTCCGAGGAATTACCCTTTTCAGCCGCCACAGCATCCCGAACAAGCAAGAGCGCCAGGTGGGCGCGTCGCCATTCGGTAGGCTCCTGATTCTCTTTCGGACGCTGTTGCTCCTCCGGCCGGCTGAGGATATAGGCATCGAGGTCGGCCTGGGTGATCGTTCCGAGATCGGACCAGGCGAGGACTTCAGGGTTGTCGGAGGGGCTGGTACAGCCGACAGAGAGTGCAGCAACGGTGCCGAGGAGGACAATTCCGAATGACAACTTCGAAAACAATGAGTTCTTGTTTTTCATAGGATCTCCGCAAAGAATATTGTAACGGGATGTGTTGAGGAAAGGGAGGTGAAGAAAGACCGGGGAACGGCGGCAGCCGCTCCCCGGTTGTTGTTATGAGATTTGAAGACCTGTTATTCGATGCTGAAACTCATCAATTCGACGGGCACACAGTTGACGTCTTCGACCGTCACCCGCAGCATGAAGTTCTTGATGCCAAAGTAGCTGCCGATCGCGGCCGGACTCTGTTGTCCGTACCAGAGGCCGTTGGCCCAATGCATCAGGTTCGAGGCCCCATCGGTGTCCATCCCCATGATCATAGTCGTTGTTCCTGCCCCTGGTTTGAGGCCCGCAAAAAAGCCTACGGTGTTGTCGATCACCGCCGCACCGGAAGGAATCGATGCTGTCTGCCAAGTTTGCCCGCCAATGAATGATTGGGATCCAGTGATTCCAGTGATAGCGACCGTCGTACCGGTTCCCCATGGGTCAGGATCATTTTGGCGAAGCAGAAATTGGGTTACCGGGACATCAGTGCCCTGCTTCCAGACCATCGCGGTGACATTGCGGATGGACAGGCCGGATTGAATGCACTGCCCGGGAACGTCGAATTTTTGAAATACGCTGTACCAGGGGTAGCCAGGACCAATAAACCCGGATTCGGCATCTCCGTTGTCCCAGGACAATTGGCTCAGCCCGCGTTCGGCGTCCTTTTCGACCTTCATCGGGCCCGCCGATACCGGTGGCATTTCCCCAGGGCGAATCGAAGCCGAGTCAACGCCAAAGCGTTTCGCCAAGCGCTCGAGATTAGGTCGTTCATTATCGGCGAGCACGCTGCCCGCCATGGCCGCTGTGGTCAAAATGACCGCAAAGACCAGCACCGATTTTCTATTTCTCATTTCCTACCTCCTGTTATTTTTGGCGGACGATTCCGCCGACAAAAAATTCACTCATGAACGAACTCACGGTTCGACCACGGACCATCCGTCGGTAGTCCCCGACTCGAATCCATCCTCAAAGAGAACTGGTGTCATTAAAAAGCCCCGAGTCTTGCCATTGAAGAGGCCGGTCCCAGTGATTTGACGGGCGTTGTTGATCTCGAACCCGTTC
The DNA here is from genome assembly GCA_030618605.1 of Holophagae bacterium. Taxonomy (GTDB): domain Bacteria; phylum Acidobacteriota; class Thermoanaerobaculia; order Thermoanaerobaculales; family Sulfomarinibacteraceae; genus DAOWGJ01. The sequence continues at coordinate 6,081 of JAUXDC010000030.1, forward strand.
CTGAGGTCCCATTGAGCGCTGTCAGTCGGGCTCAATAGATCGACCAGCTTCACGCGGTCAGTGTTGCCGTCGAGGACATCGAAGGCTGCCCATCCGATGGCCACCTCTAGGTAAATGCCCGAAATGTCGGTCCCGACCACGTCGCCGAGGTCGTTGATGTGCTCGGCCTGGCAGTAGGCGTAGCCCGGTCCAAAGACCTGTGTCGGAAGGTCGATTCGACCACCCGAGGCCGGCCAGACCGCCGGGTAAATATGCCAGCTGAAGGCCTCGATCCATCCTGCCACGTCCTCGTTGTCGTTGAGGCCATAGGCGCCCGATTGACGAAAATCCAGGTCGTGCAGATCGTCGATGGTGTCGGTGGTCGAGTCATACCTGAAGGCGTGAAGAAAAGAATCGGCGCCTCGAGCATAGCCCACGATGACACCGTTGTTGTTGATCTCCCACGCTTCGGAGGAGGAGCCATCCGGCGCACCGTCGAGCTCGATCAGACGCAGGCCCTCGACCGCATCCCAATAATGAGCCTGGTTTCTGTAGGTGACGGCAACCTGGTGTGCATTGTTTATTCCCCACGCCCAACCGGTCGGGTACTCATGGCCGTCGGTGATGTTGATCATTCCGTCGGTGGAGTTCCAGTAGGCCGGCGAAGCCATGATCCCGCCCGGAATGTCGATATCTGCATACCCTACGACCCCATCTCCGTTGTCGTTGATGCCCTTGCCGTGGGACCATTCATCACGGGGCGGGATGCCGCCGAGATCAATGATTTCGCCGTCCCGCCAGATCACTGCATGGGAGACATGGTGGCAGGTGACGTCGTACCAGGTGGATTCGGCTACGCCGACCACATCTCCGCGCTCGTTGATCGCGGTTGCGTTGGAATTGGCCGGACAGTTGGGATGAGCCTCAAGAGCGGGAAGTTCTACGATTTCGTATCTCATTGGCGCTTCGGCGGCGACGTCTGTCGAAACCAACAGGATTGCGGCGAGAACTGTGAGAATGAAAATTATGGAAAAATTCAGCCGGTTCATTGGGGCCTCCTTATCAAGGTCCGTACTTAATTTCGCTTATTGGGAGAAGGAGCACAATTGGACCTTGGTCCTATATGTTTGCCGGCAATCAGACACCGGCAAATCACGGTTGGACTACTGACCATCCATCGGTGGTTCCAGATTCAAATCCATCTTCGAAGAGAACCGGGGTCATCAAATAGCCCCTGGTCAGGCCGTTGAAGAGGCCGATTCCTGTGATTTGCCGTGAGTTGTTGATCTCAAAACCCGATCTGAGGTCCCACTGAGCGCTGTCTGTCGGGCTCAACAGATCAACCAGCTTGACCCGGTCAGTGTTGCCGCCGAGTACATCGAAGGCTGCCCAGGCGATGGCCGGTTCGGTAAGCCCGGAGACATCAGTTCCGACTACGTCACCAAAATCATTGATGTGTTCGGCGCGACAATAGGCATATCCAGGACCGAAGACTTGGGCAGGGAGGTCGATGCGGCCTCCTGCGGTGGGCCAGATCGATGGGTAGTTAAAGTTGTCGTAGGCTTCGATCCACCCGGCGACATCACCATTGTCATTGAGACCGTAGGCTGAAGAATGCCGAAAGGCGACGTCATGGAGATCCACGATAGTGTCGGTCGAAGGATCGTAGCGAAATGCGTGCAACATGAGATCGGCACGCCTTGCCGTTCCAACAACTATGCCGTTGTTGTTGATTTCCCACGCGTCCGAGCTGTAATTCTCCGGCGAGTCGTCGAATTCGATCAACCGCAGGCCTGTAGTCGCGTCCCAATAGTGTGAGTTGCCCTTGTAGGTGACTGCTACCTGGTATGAATTGTTGACGCCCCAGGCCTGACCGTGGGGGGAACCGTTGCCATCGCTGATCAGGGTCATGCCTTCCGTCTCATTCCAGAAAAAGGCACCGCCTACATATCCGCCTCCCGGATCGGGTGTCATAGCCCAACCTACGGCAGCGTCACCGATGTCGTTGATTCCCTTTCCGCTGCTGAAAGCATCTTCTGGCGGGATGCCGCCGAGATCGATGATTTCACCGTCTCGCCAGATCACCGCGTGGGAAACGAAATGGCAGGTGAAGTCGTACCAAGAAGATTCGGCCACACCGACCACATCTCCGCGCTCGTTGATTGCGATTGCGTTCGAGTTGGTCGGGCAGTTTGGGTGGGCTTCCAGTGCGGGGAGTTCGACGATGCGGTAAATCTGTGGCGTGGCAGCAAGGCCAACCCCTGAAATCATCAGCGCTACTGAGAGAGCAGCCAAGATGTGGATCGCATGTGAAAGGATACGGTTCATTTGGACCCTCCTCTTCAGGCTCCATGCTCAACTTGGCGCAAATGTGGAGGCGGCACAATTAGACCTTGGTCCAATATGCTTCGAAGGTCGGTCAGATTGGGGTTTCACGGTTGAACCACAGACCAAGCGTCTGTCGTTCCAGACTCGAATCCGTCCTCAAAGAGGAACGGCGTCATCAAGAACCCCCTGGTGCTGCCGTTGTGCAGACCGATGCCGACAATCTGACGGCTGTCGTTGATTTCGAAAGCCGAGGACAGCTCCCAGGCAGCCGCATCCTCGACGCTCAACAGATCGGTCAGCGCCACCCGATCGGTATTCCCGGCGCTCACCTCGAACGCGACCCAGGCGATAGCGGGCTCGCCGCCCGCTCCGGATTTGTCGATGCCGACGACATCGTGATGGGCGTTGATGTGTTCGGCATGGTTTAAGACGTATCCGGGTCCGAAGACCTGGATCGGAAGATCAATCCTGCTCTGGCCGTTGAGCCAGACGGAGGCGTACTCTCCATCAGGGGCTTCGATGAACCCGACCACATCTCCGTCGTCGTTGATTCCATAGGCCCCGGACTGGTCATACGTATCCCAGTCGGCATCGTGGAGATCCGTGATGGTCGAGGTCGCCGAGTCGTATTTGAATGCATGTAACAAGTTCCCAGCACTTATCCGGCGGGAGTAGCCGACGACGACCCCGCTGTTGTTGATCTCCCACGAGGCGGAGTTCGAGTCCGGAGTGTCCGTGAATTCGATCGGACGAAGACCCTCGGTCGAGGTCCAGTAGTAGGCCTTGTCCCGGTATGTGACCGCGACTTCGTATGAGTTGTTGACCCCCCAGGCTTGGCCATATGGGAAAGAGTTCCCATCGTCAATGAGCGACATACCGTCGGCCTCGGTCCAGATGAACGCCCCGCCGGTGCCGCCTCCGCCCGCAAGTTCGATGGGCGCCCAACCCACCACCGCATCACCAGTGTCGTTGATGCCTTTGGCGCTGCCGCCCCAATCGGTATGAGGCGGAATACCTCCGAGGTCGACTGTCTCACCATCTTTCCAGATCACGGCGTGGCCCTTGTAGGAACAGGCGGCGGAGGCCGACTCGGCAACTCCAACGGCCTGGCCTTTTTCGTTGATGGCGATCGCGTTGGAATTGGGGGAGCATTCGGGCGGAGATTCAAGAGTGGGAAGTTCGACAATCCGGTAATTCTGGGGTGCTTCTGCGAAGGCAACGCCTGAGATCATCAGTGCTACTGAGAGAGCAGCGAAGATGGGTGTCGCGAGTGATATGGATCGATTCATTGTGGTCCTCCTCGTCCTGGTCCATACTCAATTTGCCTGATGTGGAGAGGTTGCACAATGGGACCTTGGTCCAATGCGCTTTCTGCGGGCGGCTTCCGGCGGTCAACCGAGTCTCCGGCTGTGGGTTGACTGGTGGGGTCGCAGGGCTGGCTATCGGTTTCAATCACGATGCTGTCCACGGCGACAATCCATGCTCGCGGCGGGTCTTCAATAGGGGGTGCGCCCCACCACAGCTCAATCCGGTCAACGTTGGTAATCACATCGTTCCAGTCGACGCCGGGCCGAAAGGACAGTGGATCGCCCAAGTGCCCGCCGGTCCACCCACCAGGAAGCGGGGAGGTATCCTGACTGGGAATATCGAACCTGAACTGCAGCCAACCCTCCGCCGCGCACGGGGCGATCAGCAAGCCCGAGTAGTCGTCCCAAAGGTAGGCGAAATTGTCGTCTGCCGGATCGTTCGGTGTGCCTGCGTTCGACCGGAGAACGATAGTGAAGGGCAGTCCGCAGCCTGCCGGTTCTGACCGCGATGTTCTCGCGTCGACCTCGACGGCCGTAACGCCGGCGGCGCGAAAATCGCCCCTCCCCGGCATCTCGGTGTGACCGGCGGTGCGGACAACCGGCGTCGACGTGATGGCGGCAACTTCGAGGCTGCAGATTCGATCTGGAGATCGCACCATCGTCTGTAGGCCGGCGCGGAACACCCAGTCAGTGAGCTCTGCGCATCCGTCAATGTCGGCTCGTTGATCCTCGGCTGCAAAACCCAACACCGCGGTGGTCAATATGAGAACGAACGAAATTACCGACCCTCGAGAGAACCTCTGTAGTTCTGTTGATTCTCGAAAGCAGCGGAGTGAAAACAAGGTATTCATTCGTCCCACTCAATTGATAGTGTTTTGGTTGAAATATCACAATTGGACCTTGGTCCCATTCGTCTTGACTGCCCGTCGGCCGGACGTCATGCTGTAATGAAGTCAGATGTTTGTTTTTTGGGTGTCATACCGCCACGAGAACCTCGTGCCGAAAGCGGCCGGTCCAAAAAAGACCGGCGCCTTTCTGTTGAGTTGGGCGTTCCTGTGCCTGTTGGGAGTTGCTACCGGCGTCTGGGCGCAAGCGGATCCTGAGGCCCTGCGCGCGGAATTGACCGATGCCGAGGGTACAGACCGGCTCGAAATCCTCAACCGGCTTTCCCATGCAATTGCCGCGCAAACACCGACAGAGGCATTGGCGATCTCTGATGAAGCGATGTCGCTTGCTCAGCAACTGGGGGAAAGACGGGGCGAGGCCGACGCACTCAATAACCGCGGAATTGCACGTTACTATCTTGCGGAGTACAACGAGGCTCGGGAAAGCTACGAATCCAGCTTGTTGATATCCGAAAGACTTGATTACAAGATCGGTATTGCCAACTCGCTCAATAATCTGGGCATTATTCACTGGATTTGGGGCGAGTACGACACGACGATTGATTATTACCTTCGGGCCCTCGAAATCCGGCGGGCTCTGGGGGACGAACAGGGAATCGCCAAAGCCTTCAACAACCTGGGAAGTGTCTCATACGCGTCGAAGGACCATGACAAGGCTCTCGAGTATTACGTCGAGTCACTTGCGATTTACCGTCGGCTCGGGGACCAAAGCCTGATTGCAAGTTCGCTCAACAACATCGGCTTGGTCCACTTCGAACTCGAGGATTACAAAGATGCTGAGAATTATTTCTCCCGAGGTTTGAGCATTTCGGAATCCATAAACGATCTTTCAAATCAGGCCTATTCCCTCACGCATCTTGGTAGAGTTGCTGACAAAACCGGCCTCCCCGAATCGGCGCTTGACCACTATCGACGTGCCTTGGCTTTGCGAGTGGCGACCGATGACCGACGAGGAGTGGCTGTGTGCGAGCACAACATCGGGGCGGCCCTGTATCAGCTCGGTGATTTCGAGGTTTCACTCGAACATCTGATGACCTCCCTCTCCATCGCCGAAGAGATCAACCTCAAGATGACCGTCAGGGATAACCACCTGGCGTTATCGCAGTCTTTCGCCGAAAACGGGGACTACCGGCAAGCACTTGACCACCATCGATTGTTCAAGGAGATCAACGACGAGATCTTTAACAACGAGAGCGCCAGCCGCATCGCCGAACTGGAGGCCCGATACAAGTTGGTGGAAAAAGACAGCGAAATCGAGAGGCTGCAACAGCAGCAGGAGAGGCAACGTCTCGTTCGAAATGTAATGTTTGCCGGATCGGTGGCGCTTTTTTTGATCATTGTTCTGCTTTACAACCGCTACCGGCTCAAGATCCGGGCAAATCGAGTGATCCAGGAGCGAAATTCAGCTTTGGAAAAGGCTCGAATCGAGCAGGATCGTGCCCACAGGGTCGAACTCTCCCACGTTGGAAGAGTCGCCACCATGGGTGAGTTGACGGCGGCCATCGCCCACGAACTCAAACAACCCTTAACGGCCATCCTGACCAACGCGCGGGTCGGTCAGCGGCTCCTGGCGATCGACCCCCCTGATCTCGCCGAGGTTGTCGATGCATTGGACGACGTGGTGACAGGGACGGAACGTTCTCGAGAACTCCTGACGCGGCTTCGAGACCTGATCCGGCGAGGCGAGATTACTCGGGAAGAGTTGGATCTCAACGAAACGATTCGAGGCATTGAATCCATCGCTTACGCCGAGTCCCGACTCGCCGGCGTCACCCTTGAATTTGATTTGGGAGAAGACCTCCCACCGGTGATCGGTGACCGGATCCAGCTCCAGCAGGTGCTGATCAATCTGGTCCAAAATGGAGTAGCCGCCATGAACGATCGAGAGCTGAAACCGCGCCTGATGACAGTTTCATCAGCAGTCGAGGCAGGGTCGAGAGTGGTCGTCGCGGTCCGTGATCACGGTCCGCCAGTGGACGATGAGACCGTTCGGAAGATGTTCGATCCGTTTTTCTCTACCAAAAGCGACGGATTGGGGATGGGACTGTCCATTTGCCAGACCATCATCGAAGCCCATCGCGGTCAATTGTGGGCCGAACACAACCCGAAGGGTGGGCTGACCGTGAAGTTCGCGCTGCCGGTCGAGGAGGTCGGTCCATGACGGACGAAACAGCTGTCTTTGTGGTCGACGACGACGAGCTGGTACGGCGGGCCGTGACCCGGTTGCTGAAATTGGATGGCTATCGGGTGGAGTCGTACCCGTCACCCCAGGCAATTCTCGAGGCCGGCACTGCGGATTCTGCCGCCTGCCTGGTGCTCGATCTGCGAATGCCGGGTCTCAACGGTCTCGAACTGGTGGAGGAGCTCCGTCAGCGTGGTGTTTCGACGCCGGCGGTCTTCATCACCGGCCATGCTGATGTGCCGACAAGTGTTCAGGCGATGAAGGCGGGCGCAGTCGAATTCCTCGAAAAACCCTTCGACGACAAAATCCTGCTCAAGGCAGTCCGAGAGGCGGTTGAGCGAGATCGGACTGAACGCATTGACCGTGAGGGTTTGGCCGACATCGAGAGTCGGGCGAAGGCCTTGACAAGCCGCGAGCGGGAAGTCATGAACTTGGTGGTTCAGGGCCTCCTCAACAAGCAGATTGCCGGTCAACTCGGCATCGCGGAGAAAACCGTCAAGGTCCACCGCGGCCGGGTTATGGAGAAAATGGAAGCCGGTTCTCTCGCAGAACTGGTTCGTCTCGCAGGCAGGCTTGGGATAGGTGATTCGGGTTAAACCCAGTTTTCGGGGGCTCAGCTCACTGGCTTGATGCCCATGCTGCGTGAGGGATAGGCACTTGCTTTTCTCGTCCTTGACAGTACCATTCGCGAAGATCGTTCTGGGAGGGCCTTGCGGGTCCAAGAAGACGTGAACCCGGGCCCTGCTCGGCCCGGCCGAGGCTTCGTTTGAGAGCCCCGGGAAGGGGATCGACCTCGTACACGCGCTTGATCATCTGAGCCCAACTTCGGCGGAGGGCGCGAGCTGCCATCATCTTTCTGCAGCCGATACACCCGGTGTGGCCGGTCCGCTGAACGGCCGTCACAGGGTGGGCCTGATCATGGCCTCGTGGCATACCACAAAGGTGTAATACCACGCCCTTTGCCGGGGCTATATCCTGTCCTGCATTACACTCGCGGATTGGGTATTCGTGGTGGATGACGATCTTTCGGTGAGGCGCGGGCCGGCACGCCTGTTGCGCGTTTGATCTTGTTCTGCTTGGGCTCCATGAGCGATGCGAACAAGCTCCTTCGTTCCTCTAAGCCGTTCATCACATGGAGGTTGCATAGATGGCTAAGAATCTCGCACGGTTTTGTGGTTTCCTGGTGCTCGTCGCCCTGCTCGCGCCGATCGCGTCGCCGCCCTGCTTCGCCTCAGAACCTGCGCTCTCGAGCTCGGAAGCCCCCGTCTTCCCCCCTGAACTTCAGAGTTACGACGATTCCGGCCAGAGCATACTGACGCGTCTGGCCGGCAGGATCGAAGCGAATCCCTTCAATCTCGTCGGCACGGTGATCTTCCTGCTTGCCATCCTCCACACCTTCTTCAGCAGCAGACTCAGCGAGATCTCCCACCGGCTCGAATATGCTCACGAGCGGAGGGTCGAAGAGGGAACAGCTCCGCTGAACTCGGTTTGCCACTCCGCGCGCTTACTGCATGGTGGTTTGACGGTCATCGCCAACGCCCCCAATCCCGCCGGCCAGGCGATCCTCAAAGGTTACTTCGACGGTGGCGTCTCACCAGTCGGCCTGGTCAAGGCGGCTTTGATTCCGACGTTGATTGTATTCAGTATGTTCATGATCTTCCGCTGATGAGAGGTGTTTGATGATTCGTGCGTGTGGAGAATCCAAAATTGGCGAGTGTTTGGAGGAAATGATGAATAAAATCTGGTTGCTCATCGACGGTTTGGTCTATTACATCGGCAGGGAGTTGGCCGAATTGGTTGAAGACCTATATTTCGCCAAAAGCGTTGAGGTGACGACATGATTGCCGCGGTTGATCTATTCCTGAGGTCCAACCCCGTCGGCCTGCTGTTCCTGGTGCTGGGTCTCGGCTATCTCGTCGGACGAGTCAGTGTCCTTGGATTCGAGCTGGGTTCGGTCTCGGGTGTGCTCTTCGTCGGGCTCTTTTTCGGCCACCTCGGCTACGTTCCCAACGCCACCACCCAGTCGGTCGGCTTCGTCCTGTTCATCTTTTCGGTTGGTCTTCAAGCCGGACCGAGCTTCTTCAGCGTCATCAAGCAAGATGGTCTGAAATACTTCAGCTTGGCGGTGGTTATTAGCGGTACTGGGTTCGCGTTAGCTCTGACGTTGGCGAGGCTCTTAGGGCTAGAGCCTGGAGCGGCGGCGGGCCTGCTGGCGGGCGGATTGACGAGCTCACCAACTCTCGCGGCGGCCCAGGAGGCCGTTCGGGCGGGCGACGTTCCCGTGGCGGCAGGCTTCACGGCCGACCAGATCATGACGAACGTCACCACGGCTTACGCTATTACCTATATCTTCGGCCTCGTCGGGCTGATCCTCATTATCCGCTTTCTGCCGCGTGTGCTGGGGGTGGACCTCCCGTCTGAAGCGGCGAAGCTGGAAGCGTCCCGTCGCGGAGGCGTTGAAGATCGCGTGCAGGTCCTGAACGACATCGTGGTCCGGGCGTACCGCGTTGAAAACGAGAGGCTGGTCGGAGTTCCCCTAGGTGCCGCCAATGAGAATCTTCCAGGCCGGATCAGCGTTGAGAGGCTGCGTCGCGACGGTGAGCTGATTCCCGTCACCGAAGAGACGACGGTCGAGCTCGGCGACGAGGTCTGCATCGTGGGGTTCTTGGACGAGTTCATCGCGTCCGCCGGACGCATCGGCCCCGAGCTGTCGGATCCCGACCTCCTGGACGTGCATATCGAATCGGCCCGGGTCGTGGTTCTGCGGACGAAGGTCAAGAAGTTCACCCAGAGTCTCAACGAGGTTGTGGCCGAAGAAGGGTGTTTCATCTCGAGAATTCAGCGCCTCGGGGTCGACATCCCGCTTGAAGGAGACATCGAATTCCAGGCAGGTGACGTCGTCCATGTCACTGGTCCGACCTCGCGGGTGGAGGCGGTCGGCGAGGCTGTGGGTCACATCGAGCGTGCGACCGAGCAGACCGATCTCGTGACCTTCTCTCTCGGCATCGCCGTCGGTCTGCTCGTCGGCACGTGGACCGTGACGGTCGCCGGGATCTCGGTGGGACTGGGAACCGCGGGTGGGTTATTGGCCGCGGGGCTCGTCATCGGCTACCTGCGAGCCTTGCATCCAACGTTCGGGGGGGTTCCCGGGGCGGCACGTTGGGTCTTCATGGAGCTCGGCCTGATGGCGTTCATGGCAGGGGTGGGATTGCGCGCGGGGAGCGGCATCATCGATACGCTGGCTCAGTCCGGTTTCAGTTTGGTGGCGGCCGGAATCCTCGTGACCTCGACGCCCGTGCTGATCGGGTACGTGTTTGGTCGCAAGGTGCTTGGGATCAACCCTGTTCTTCTTCTCGGGGCGATCACCGGGTCGATGACCAGTGGGGCGTCGCTCAGCATCGTGACCGCCGAGGCCCGAAGCTCGGTCCCTTCGCTGGGATACACGGGTGCCTACGCCTTTGCGAACGTGTTTCTGACTGTCGCGGGCAGCGTCATCCTCCTCTTGTAGAAGAACCGCCTGTCCGGTGGCCAGTGGCCAGGAGCCAGTGGCCAGTGCCGTTCCCTGTCGACCGTGGCCAGTCGGATAGTGGTCAGTGGCAGGTGACGAGCCGGCGGCCTGTGACGATGGCGCGTGTCAAGTAGGCGACGTTTTCCCTTTGCCGGGCCTCTACCACCACCAGCGCCGTGATGGCCATGGCGAGGAAGATGGCGATCTTGATCGTCAGCAGGACACTGAAGCGCGTTTCCAGGAGAAAGGCCGGCGAGTGCACCCTAGTCCGGACTAGGCTACATCGCGAGAAGCACGACTGCCGTCACGGCCATGACGATCGACAGCCCGCTCCCGACCTTGACGAAGTCCTTCGTGGTGTAGCCTCCGGGTCCCATGATCATCAGGTTGTACTGATGGGCGACCGGCAGAACGAAGGCGCAGCTGGCGCCGTAGGCAACTGCGAGAAACGCCCGGCCGACATCGACGCCGCTCGACTGGGCCGCAGCGAAGGCGACAGGTGCCAGGATGACTGCTGCGGCGGCGCTGGTCGAGGCCGTGCTCAGCAGCGCCGAGACGGCGAACAGCACACCGAAGACATAGACATTCCCGAGGCTCATTCCGGCCGGGAATAGGGTCGCCGCCAGCTTGCCGGCGACCCCGGTCTGGTAGAGGGCGTTACCGAGAGGAATCGTGCCAATGATCAGGAAGAGGGTGCGCAAATTGACCGCCTTTTGCGCCCTGCGAAATGAGACGCAGCCGGTCCCCACCATCAGGAGGGCGCTCGCAAGCGCGCTGACGACAAGCGGGTACCAGCCGAGCACGGGAGGTACGATGGCCAACGCCAGTATGAGCAGCGCGAGCGGTGCACGGCGGACGTCTTCCTCGGATTTTTGCCGGTCGAGAAGAATGAGGTCATCACTCTTCTTGAGCTTGCGGACGTCGTGGGCTGGTCCGTACACCAGTAGGACGTCACCGAGATTCAGCGGGATCTCCACGATGTCGTCCTCGATCAGCTCACCTTGTCTCCAAATGGCAAGCACCGAAAGGCGGTAGACGCCGCGAAAATCTATATCGACGATGGTCCTACCGAGAAAGGACGAGTGGGGCGAGGGTGTGACCTCGGCTATGGTGATCCCCCGCCCCGCAAGCCGTTCAGTTTCGTCCGCACCGGCGGGTTCGATGGATATCGAGTATTCCGTCGCGAGGGCGGTGGCGGCCTCCTCCTTACCTTCGATCAAGAGCACGTCGCCGGCCTTGATGATGAGATCTGCTCGGACGTCCAGATGCTGGTCAATCCGGAGACCCCTGGAACGCCGGATCTGCACAACCTCGAGCCGATAACGCCTTCCGAGATTCGCCTTCGCGATTGTGGCGCCGACCAGCTCGGATTCGGCTGGTACGGTCAGCCGAAAGAGGTTCTTCCTGGGCCGGTACCGCCTCTGGATCCGGTCTCGGAAATCCTCTTTTACCGACTCGTCATCGGTATCTCTCTTACCAAGTACCCTGGACCCGATCAGGGCCATGTAGACGATGCCGACGACACAGATGGGTGCTCCGACGATCGCGAATTCGAACATGCCGAGAGTCCGGGCTCCTCCGCTGAGTCGTTCGAGTTCACTGCCGAGGATGAGATTTGGCGTGGTCGAGATGAGGGTGAGTGTGCCGCCGAAGATCGCCGCATATCCCATTGGCATCATCAGCCGTGACGGTGAGATGCTCGCCCTCTTCGAAAGCACGAGGACTGCCGGCAGAAAAACCGCGACGGTTGCGGCGTTGGGCATGATCGCCGACAGACCGCAGGTCGTGACCATGATCAGTAGAATCAGGCGCCACTCGTTCTTGCCCCCGAACCGCTCGAGCATCCGCCCCATCACCGTCGCGACTCCGCTTTCTGTGAGTCCCGCGGAGAGTACGAAGATCGACCCCAGGGTGATCACCGCAGTGTTTCCGAATCCCGAGAGCGCCGCTTCGGCCGGCTTGACCGTCCCGGTGAGGGCGAGGACCACCGGTATGGTGAGGGCGGTTGCCTCGACCGGGATCAGTTTGCTGATGAAGAGAATCATCGCGACGAGTAGCGTCGCGATGGCGATCCAGGCGTGGATGTCCATCGACTTGCTCCCTCGGTGTTCGTTTACTGTCCGCCCGTCTCGAGACCGACGAACATCCGGTTATACCCTAGCTTTAACATACACCGATTTCGACCCTTCCGGCCCCCGCCCCGAGTACCACCTAGGTGGTATGGCGGCGGCAAAGCGGGTGGGACTATGTTGGCAGTTATGAATAGGCAAGCAGCTTCGAACGCGCGTGGTTTCCTGGTTGGTCGGCTTGTCATTCGATCGCAGCGTGCCAGAACTACGCGCAGCCGGTCACGAGAGGTACCCGGGGGATTCGCCGCCTGCGATTCCTTCGTGGATCTCCCGCCCACCGTGGACCCGATCCAGAAAGGGGTCATCATGCATCATCGTACCGACAGGCGCCACCGGGGCGCTGGTTTCTTAGCGTCAGCCACCGTACTGGCATTTCTCGCAACCTGTCTTTTAGCCGGCGGTTGCAGCAAGCAAGAGCAAGAAGCGCCTGAGATCGTGCGGCCGGTGAAGATGATGACCATCAGCGCCGGAACCGCCGGCGGGGTCCGGGAGTACCCGGGCCAGGTCCGCGCCGCGGAGGAAATCGAGCTCAGCTTCGAGGTCTCGGGGCGCCTGACCCAGCTCAACGCCCGCGAGGGCCGGTTGAAAAAGAAGGGCGCGCTCATTGCAGCCCTCGACACCCGCGACTTCGAAGCCGACCGCGATCGCGTGCTGGCGCGGCGCAACCAGGCGCGGGCCGACTTCGAGCGCAACCGCACGCTGTATGAACGCGACGCCATCTCCCTGCGCGACCTCGAAGTGGTCCAGCGCCAGTTCGAGGTGGCGGAGGCGAATCTGACGCAGGCCGAGAAGGCGCTCGCAGATACCCGCCTCTATGCTCCATTCGACGGCAAGATCGCCGGTCGGCTGGTTGAGAACCGCGAGAATGTGACGGCCAAGCAGCCCATCGTCATCTTCCATGACGACTCGAGCCTCGAGATTCGGGCGAGCTTCCCCGAGGGCGACTTCCTGCGTATCCGTGACCTGGGTTCGGTCGAGGAAATGACGAAGCGCCTGTCGCCTACCGTCGAGATCTCGGCCGCCGCCGGCCGCTCCATCCCGGCCTGGGTCAAGGAGCTGCGAAGCACTGCCGACCCGGTGACCCGCACCTACGACGTCACCCTGGGCTTCGATCCACCGGCCGGCATGTCGCTCACCTCGGGCATGACCGCCCGCGTGGTCACCACGCTCGCCGCCACCGAGGGCGCGCTGCTGATCCCGTCCTCGGCGGTGGTGGCCGACTCCGACTACCGATCGCTAGTCTGGGTCTACGACGCGGCCGCAGGGGTCGTGCACGGGCGTGAGGTCGTGCTGGGCCAGATGACCGGTAGCGATGTTGAGATCCTGGGCGGGCTGGAGGACGGCGACACCGTCGCCATCCTCGGCGCCAGCAACCTGACCGAGGGCATGAAAGCCCGTCCTCTGGGCGACTGACGGGAGTCCGACATGAATCCCGCAAAGATCGCTCTCGATCGCCACATCGTCACCTGGGTGGTCATCTTCTTGCTTTTGTTCGGCGGTATCCAGGCATTCATGAGCATGCCTCGTCTCGAGGATCCTGAGTTCACCATCAAGGACGCCATCGTGATCACGCCCTACCCGGGCGCCAGCGCCTTGGAGGTAGAGCAGGAGGTCAGCGACCGCATCGAGAAGGCCCTGCAGGAGATGGGGCAGCTCAAGGAGATCTTCTCCTCGTACTCGTACCGCGGGCTATCCGTAATCCAACCGCGGATGCACGACAAGTACGACGCCTCGATGCTCCCCCAGGTCTGGGACGAGCTGCGGCGCAAGATCTCAGACGTGCAGAGCCAGCTGCCGCCGGGCGCCGGTCCATCGATCGTCAACGACGACTTCGGGGCCGTCTACGGCATCTTCTTCGCCATCACCGGTGAGGGCTACTCCTACGCCCAGCTCAAGGACGTGGGCGAGTACCTGCGCAAGGAGCTGGCCCTGGTCCAGGACGTGGCACGGGTCGACTTCTACGCCATGCAGCCTGAAGTGATTCTCATCGAAGCCGATCGCGACCGCATGGCCCAGTTGGGTGTGCCGCCGCAGGCCATCATCCAGGAGCTGCAGGCCCGAAACCTGGTCGCCAACGCCGGCCGCGTGCAGGTCGGCGCCGAGCACATCACCATCGAGCCGACGGGCATCTTCACCGACGTGGCGGATTTTGAACGTCTGGTGCTGAGCAGCGTGTCCGGCAGCTCGCAGATCTACCTGGGCGATGTCGCCACCGTTCGTCGTGACTACCAGGATCCGCCCATGCCGCTCCTCCACTTCGACGGCAAGACGGCCGTGGGCCTGGGCATCTCGACGGTGGCCGGCGGCAACGTAGTCACCATGGGTGAGGCCCTCAAAACCCGCATGGCGGAATTGATCGAGGACGTGCCCGTTGGCATCGAGTTCGGCGTGATCTCAATGCAGTCTGACGCCGTCACCACCTCTATCAACGGGTTCGTGATCAGCCTCCTCGAGGCCGTCGTCATCGTGATCGTGGTGCTCCTGTTCTTCATGGGGCTTCGTAGCGGCCTGCTGATCGGGTTCATTCTGCTGCTGACAATCTGTGGCAGTTTCATTTTCCTCAAGGGCCAGGGGGTGGTCCTGGAGCGCATCTCTCTGGGCGCACTGATCATCGCCCTGGGTATGCTGGTGGACAACGCCATTGTGGTCGTCGACGGCATACTCATAGGCATGGCCAAGGGCATCAAGGCCCGGAAGGCGGCCATCGAGGTCGTGCGCAAGACCGCCATACCGCTGCTCGGCGGGACGGCCATTGCCATCCTGGCCTTCGCCGCCATCGGCACCAGCCAGGACAAGGCCGGCGAATACACCCGGTCACTCTACACCGTGATCCTGGTCTCCCTGAGCATGAGTTGGTTCACGGCAGTCACCATCACGCCCTTCCTGGCGACCCGCTTTCTCAAGGTGAGTCCGCCCAAGGAAGGCGCGCCGGCAGATCCCTACGACACGCCGTTCTACCGCAGGTACCAGGGATTCCTCAGAACGCTCATCGGCAGGCGGTGGATCACGGTCCTCGTCGTGGTCGCGATCTTCGCGGCCTCGGTCTACGGATTCGGCACCATCGAGGGCAGCTTCTTCCCCGATTCGTCGCGCGCCCAGGTCTTGGTGGACTACTGGCTGCCGCAGGGCACCGGCATCCACCAGACGGAGCAGGACATCTCCGAGATCGAGCAGTACGTCCTGGGCCTGGAAGGGGTTACGCATGTGTCGGCCACCATCGGCCAGGG
>JAUXDC010000258.1 GCA_030618605.1 Holophagae bacterium
GGACAGACTGGTCATCGATTCCCGCTTTGTCCAGCTCCTTTTCGATCTCAACCTCGAAGGCAACGACGTGGTCCAACGCCTCCCGATTGCCGTCGGCCTTGACCCGCAAACTCTCCAAAACATGATGGGCCTCGAGCAACTCTCCCCCAGCCATTGCCTTCTCGGCCATTTTGAGTAGTGTCCGCCAACCGGTCTTGGAAAAGCCCGGGATCGAGCGCTCCTTCCCAGAAGGCGCCCCCACTTTGAACACACCGGCACCAATGCCCTGCATGACAAACTGCCTGACGGGGAAAGACCCCAAACGGCGAGCAAGTCCAATGCCTTCAATGCTGTTCGTGCCGTTGATTTCACACAGAATCCCGCGTTCCTCGGAAGACAGGCCATGAACGTCGAGGGCGCCGATGACCTCGGGAATCCAATCATCACCACCGATAACGTCCCGACTGCGCTCCCATTCGTCCAGGCGCCTCACGCCTTCCAGAATCAGATGGTCAACGGCGATATCAAGAGGATCGAATTTCTTGGTTGGCAAAATCGCCTCGAGAAATCGGAATTCACCTTCGTTCCACAGGAACATGTCGAAGATCGATGCCTCGGTCTTGACCCTCAACACCTCTGCCAACTCCTCCCGCGACAGACGACCGATGATCACCAGGAGTTCGCCCAGCAACGCGCCGTGCCGGTCCTGCATGTCAAGGAGTTCTTGAAGTTCATCCTCAGCCACGAAGTTCCATCCGACAAGGTAATAGCCCAAGAACTCCCTGGGATCATCCGAAGCCGATGCGACGACCTTGCCCTCACGGAAGTAGAGTTTCTTTTTGAAAACCGGACCGTCGAGCGCCAGAGTGCCGGTCTTGCGACTCTGGGAAACCCACTGGAGCAAATCGGGGAACGGCATGGTTTTTAGATTGCCGCTGATCGACATCGGGCGCCCCTCCCCGGATTCTCTCTTCAGCCCCGACCAGCCTCAGTTTGAGACCGGCTGCTGCGCGTCCGGGCGGGGCTGAGCCTGAGGCTTCGGTACGATCACCGGAGGTTTGACCGTTTCCAGTGCCTCGCAGATCCCTCGCTGCCACTGCCTCTGCCGAGTCCGAGTTTCTTTCAGTACTTTTTGAGCTTCCGGTTTGGTCTCGAATTCAACTTTCAGGGCTCGGAGTCCCTCGATCGCATCGTGATACCCCAAAATAAACGTCTTCCGGGCTTCGTCAGAGGTCAATCGAATTCGCCGTCGGTTGCTTCCTTCCTCCAAAGTGCAGTTGATCACTTTGCTCTCCAGAATCAGGTCGTGGACCATTGCCTTTGAGGCCTCGAGGTGGGCATCGACCGATTTGAGGCAGGCTTCGGCATCATCCCACTGCTCTCGAACTGTCTTCCAAACCACCAGATCGATCTTTGAGAGCTTCTCTCCCAGCTCTTTGGCCTCAGCCTCGAGAGGCGTCAAGGGAACCGGGGTGGCGACGACCTTCCGGGGAACCCACGTTGGGGTCCCGGTGGGCTGAATATTCTGTTGGGCGAAAGCGAGAAGAGGGACACCCAACAACCCTGCGACCAACGCAACTGTGAAAACTCGAACCCTCAACATGATCAGATCCTCCGTCCGATCGAGTGTATCGCAACCCGGCAAAGCTGCGAGCAAACGGACCGGGGCGCCGCATACCCGAGCCCGAGCCCGTTATCGTTCCCGATGTCTGAGGTCATTAGATCTGGTGCAAACTGTTGGCCCGAGACACGAGAAAACTCGGGAACCGGCACGGGCTCGGGAGAAGCGAGTTCCCCTACGCTGTCCGCGCCTTGGGAACCCCTACGGTCTCCCTGAGGTATGTATCGATGCCGTTCGCGGCAACCTTGCCCGCACCCATCGCCAGAATGACAGTCGCAGCACCGGTGACGATGTCACCGCCGGCAAACACCCCAGGTATCGAGGTCATCATCGTTTCTTCATCGACGACGATGTTGCCCCACCGATTGAGCTCAAGGCCTTCGGTTGATTGAGTGACCAGGGGGTTGGGCCCCTGACCGATTCCCATGATGATCGTGTCCAGCTCGACATCGTACTGCTCGCCTTCGATCGGAACCGGACGGCGGCGACCGGAAGCATCGGGCTCCCCAAGTTCCATCTTCTGAATTCGAACTCCGGTCACTCGCGCATCCTCGTTACCGTAGATCTCTACGGGCGAGGAAAGCCAGCGAAAATCAATCGCTTCCTCTTCGGCGTGCTCAAGCTCCTCAAGGCGCGCCGGCGATTCGGCTCGCGTGCGCCGGTACAGGCAAATCACTTCCTCAGCGCCCAGGCGCTTGGCTGTTCGCAGACAGTCCATCGCGACATTGCCCGATCCAACCACCGCAACCCGGCGTCCCATCCCGACCGGTGTATCGAAGGCCGGAAAGTTGAATCCCTTCATCAGATTGACGCGCGTCAAAAACTCGTTAGCCGAATACACGCCGATGTTGTCCTCACCGGGGATACCCATGAAGTAGGGTAGACCTGCACCCGTTCCGATGAAAACGGCGTCAAAGTTGTACTCGGTGAAGAGTTCCTGCACCGAGGCAATCTTGCCGATGACCCAGTTGTAGCGCATCTCCACGCCCAGCTTCTCCAGATTTCCCACCTCGTCCTCGACGATCTTCTTGGGAAGGCGAAACTCGGGAATCCCGTAGACCAGGACGCCGCCCGGTTTGTGGAGTGCTTCGAAGACCGTCACCGAATGGCCGCGCATGGCCAGCTCGGCAGCAGTTGCGAGGCCCGCGGGCCCCGAACCGATGATGGCAACCTTGAATCCGGTTTCAGCCTGGCGCTCGGGCATGACGATCTCACCGCCCTGGGCCACTTCCCAGTCGGCCACGAACCGCTCCAGACGTCCGATGGCAACCGGCTTGTACTTGTTGCCGACAACACATACTTGCTCGCACTGGTCTTCCTGCGGACAGACGCGACCGCAGATGGCGGGCAGCGTATTGGCCTGCTTGATAATGGCCAGCGCCTTTTCGAAATCACCCTCCTGCATTTCGTGGATGAAGGCAGGGATGTCGATACCGACCGGACATCCGTCGACGCACCGCGGCTTTTTACACTCAAGGCACCTCTCGGCCTCGGTAATAGCCATTTCAGCCGTCAACCCCAGCGCCACCTCGTCGAAATTCTTGATCCGGTCCATCGGATCCTGCGTGGGCATCGACTGCCGGGGCAGCTCCATTCGCTCTTTCTTGGTCAGTTCACGCCCCATCACTTGACCTCCGTGCCTTTGGTCATCTGACACTCGTGGTTTTCGAGGAATTGCAGACGCGCCGCGTTCTCCTCGGACAAAAACGTTCTCTGACGTTTCATCATCAGGTCGAAATCTACAGTGTGGGCGTCGAACTCCGGTCCGTCGACGCAGACGAACTTACTGTCGCCTCCGACCGACACCCTGCACCCACCACACATGCCGGTTCCGTCGATCATGATCGTGTTCAATGACACGACCGTCGAGATCTCAAGGGGCCGCGTCATGTCGGCAACCGCCTTCATCATGATGGCCGGACCGATCGCGATGACAATGTCCGGTTTCCCCCGCTCTTCGATCAACCTTTCCAGGGCGTTGGTGACAAAGCCCTTGGCCCCGAACGATCCGTCATCGGTTGTGTAGATCATCTCAGTGGAGGCCTCGGTCATCTCGTCACGGAGGATCACCAACTCCTTGGTGCGCCCGCCGAGAATCGAGATCACTTCATTGCCGGCCTTCTTCATCGCCCGGGCAATCGGCAGCAGGGGCGCAATGCCGGCGCCGCCTCCAACGCAAACACAGGTTCCAAGCTTTTCGATGTGGGTCGCCGTGCCCAGTGGGCCGACAACCTCAATCTGATCGCCCTCGGACAACAATCCCATTTCCATCGTTGACTTTCCAACTTCCTGCACAACCAGGGTGATGGTGCCGGCCTCTGCATCGGAGTCGGCGATCGTCAACGGGATGCGCTCCCCATGATCGTGGAGCAGAATGATGACAAACTGCCCCGCCTGATGCTTGCGCGCGATCTCTGGAGTTTCAACAACATACTGTTTGAACGCCGGGGCGATTTCCTTGATTTCGAGCAGTGTCGGCATGCAACCTCCTCCTGCCCAGTCATCTCTCTGATCGGCAGGCTGAGGAAATCTACATCCGATCATCGATATTTTCAAGAAAACAAATGTGTTCTGGGGCTCATATTCAGCGTCTTCGGCCATTGTGATCTCCTCTTCGAGCCCTGCGACTGTCCGAATTGACATCTGAGAGCTGAGAGCACCCGGCGAATCCGGGTTGTTGTACACTCGGAGAATGAACGGTTCATCTCCGGACAACATCCAGGCACAGCAGGCCGTTGCAGAGGCTGTCCAACTGACGCGGCAGTCAAAGACATCCGACGCCCTGACTATCTTCGAGAGTTTCCTGACACCGCTGTCAGGAGGTACGATCAGCGATCGAAGGATCGCAGCGGGGGCGTTCTCCTATTACGGCTACTGTATCGCCAAAATCCGGCGGAAATACGCTGAGGGGGTCAAGTACTGCGACATTTCTCTGCGCGCCAATCCCCTTGATCCTGACCACCGGGCGAATCTGGCGATGGTCTACCTCGAGCGCGACGATCGTGCCAAGGCAATCGAAGCACTCAATGCCGGACTCCGGCTGGATCGTCGGAACAAACGCCTCCATTTGATCCTGGAGTCGATCGGTCGTCGAAAACCGCCGGTCATCCCTTTCCTCTCCCGAAACAACCTGCTCAACATCTGGCTCGGCAGGCGACGCGCCGGCAAACAATAGCTCGCTGATTTAGGCGGCCTTGAAACCTCTTACCTCCACAATCCGGATCGTCTTGTTCCCTGTTCCCTGCCCCCTGATGCCTGAAACCCTCATCAAGCAACCCCAATCATGCATCAATTGAGATAACTCCCGACCCACCTTGCCAGTCACCTCATTGGGGAGTATGCTCCGCGCTGCGAGACCGCGCCGGACAGCGGATTCCACTCTCGCACAGCTCGCGGCGGATCGCCGCAGTGATCCCTGGAGGACCTCCCATGGCTAAATCAAAAATGATCATGATCGACGGCAATGAGGCGACCGCCTCGGTCGCTCACCGCATCAATGAAGTCTGTGCCATCTACCCCATCACCCCCTCATCCAACATGGGCGAGTTTGCCGACGAGTGGTCGGCGAAGGGCCAGAAGAACATCTGGGGCAGTATCCCGGACGTCATCGAGCTACAGTCCGAGGGCGGCGCCTCAGGCGCAGTCCACGGCGCCCTGCAGGCCGGGGCTTTGACGACGACTTTTACTGCGTCACAGGGCCTGCTCCTGATGATTCCCAATATGTACAAGATCGCCGGCGAGCTGACATCGACAGTCTTCCACGTGTCGGCTCGAACCATTGCGACCCACGCCTTGTCTATCTTCGGTGACCACTCGGACATCAATGCCTGCCGCCAGACCGGGTGGGGCATGCTGTCGTCGAACTCGGTTCAGGAAGCCCATGACATGGCCTGCATCGCCCAGATGGCCTCTCTGGCCTCGAGAATTCCCTTCATCCACTTCTTCGACGGGTTCCGTACCTCCCACGAGGTCTCCAAGATCCTTCCGATCTCCGACGATCAGCTGCGAGAACT
>JAUXDC010000236.1 GCA_030618605.1 Holophagae bacterium
AACCCCTCCAAAAATGCCTTCTTCACCCGGCGATCCTCGCCGCTGTGGAAGCTGAGAATGGCCACGCGGCCGCCGGCCTTCAAGGCGCCGGGCAAGTGAGCCAGGAACTGATCCAGCACGGGGCCCTCGTCGTTCACGGCAATGCGAAGAGCCTGGAAACAGCGCTGCAGCGAGGTTCGGGTCTGCGGTGCGGTGCGGTCGAAGCCGGCCGCCATCAGAACGCCCCGGATGAGGTCGGCGAGCTGTCGTGTGCTGCAGATCGGCTCACCCTCGGCGCACAGCACGTGGGCTATCTCCTTGGCGAAGGGCTCATCGGAGTTGGTCAGCAAAAGCTCGGTCAGATCGATTTCGGAAAGGCCCGCCAACAGTTCAGAGGCGGGTATCCCCCGCCGGGGATTGAACCGCAGGTCAAGGGGACCATCGGCCTTGTAGGTGAAGCCCCGGACCGGATTGTCGATCTGCATGGAGCTGGGCCCCAGATCCGCGAGAATGCAATCGAAGGGGCCGACCTCGGGAATCAGCGCCGGGAGCCCGGCAAAGTTGATTCTGCGTACCGAAAAGATGTCGGAGCCGAATCCCTCTTTGCGTAGCCGAGCCTCCGTACGGGGCAGTTCGATGGGATCCATATCCAACCCCACAAGGTGTCCCCCGGGCAGCAGTCGAGCCATGATTTCTCGGGCGTGGCCTCCGTAGCCCAGCGTCGCGTCCAGCGCCGATTCTCCGGCCTTGGGCGACAACCGATCCAGGATTTCATCCACCATGATCGATCTATGGGAGCCCGCCGGGGTCTGCCCCCGGGCCGCCACCTTCAACTTCTCGTCCGCGAAGCGAAGAGGATCCAGCTCCTTGTATTTGTCCTGAAACCGCGACGGATGGGTGCCCGAATATCGCGGGCGACGGCGGTGCGGGGGAACGTCATCAGGCATGTGGCATTATTGCACGACTGGTGTCGGCCACCTTTCTGAGGCACACGTCTCGATCCGCTTCTTCCTGAAGACAGAAGGCATGGACAGCTCCAGGAACAGCGGCGTTTGAAGAGATCGTCATCGGGCGTCGTGCCAGGCTCTCTGCGATCTTGCTGAGACTAATTTGCACACTCGTTCAACCGGAACATGTATGCTCTCCTGCCGGGGCCAAAAGCCCCAAGGGAGAAATAATGCATCGTTGGATTACAGTATTTTTCGTCGCCATCGCCACGGCGCTTCTGATCGGCTGCGGAGCCCAATCCCAGCAATCGGCAGAAGACGCCTATAGCGAGTTCAGGAAAGCCATTCGAGAGATCGAAACACCCGAGGAAAAAACAGCCCTTTGCGAAGACTTCCTCACGCGGTTCCCGGAGAGTGAGCACACCGGTTCGCTCGCCGGAGCGGTTGCCTATTACCGTGGCGAGGCGATGGAAGATCCGGGAGGCGCCGTGACGGTGCTGGACGAGATCCTCGCCGAAGTCGATGACCCCAAAACACGGTTTCAGGTTCAGATGGCCCAGTTCCCCCTGGCCCAGAAGACCGGGCGGGCAATGGACCTGGACGTCATCGTCACCGAGTTGCAGGCCCACCGCGCACTGACCTTCTCTGAAAACCTCGAGGTCTCAGAGACGGCGGCCGAACATGAATTGTGGTCCCTGGCCGAGACCCAGGCTGTGGCTGCATCTACGCTGGCCACTGTGGAAGCTTTCCGGTCGGAGTATCCCGACACCGATCTCACGGACGACGAGGTGGCGGCCAAGGCCGGCAATCGTTCAGTGATGGCTGCAACCAACCGCGGCTGGGCACTGGCCCATTTGGACCGGGAGATGGAGGCCCTCGAGGTCTTCGAGGCTGCGGCCCCATTGAGCCAATCCAACTATCTCGGCGTTCCCTCTACCGAACTCTTCTCCTACTGGGGCCGGACGGCCCTGACTCAGGGCGAGGCCGAGCGGGCATTGGAACTCTTGGGACCGACCGCAGTCCTGGGCGACAATGATGAGGCATTCGATGCCTATCGCGAAGCCTACATATCCGTCCACGAGGGCGAGGTCGGCTTCGAAGATTTCTTATGGTCAGCACGGCAGGATCTGGCCAAGGTCGTCGACGATTTCGAACTGCCGGACTATGAGGGAACTCTCCGAAGGCTCAGTGACACCAGAGGCAAGGTGGTATTCCTCTCCTTCTGGTTCCCCACGTGAGGCGGCTGCCGTGTGGAGTTACCACACCTGCAGACCCTTTTTGAAAAATACAAGACCCAAGGCCTTGAAATCGTCGCCGTCGAGGCGACCCATGACACCGAACGTGCAACCGCGTTCATCGAGAAGAAGGGCCTGAGCTACACCACGATCGAGGACCACGAAGAAGACGGCGTCGTCTTCAATGTCTTCAACGTCCACTCATTCCCGACGTCATACCTGATCGACCGAAAGGGCCGGGTGATGTACTTCCACCTGGGCTTCGAGGAAGGCGACGAGAAAGAAATTGAGGAGCAGATCAAGACGCTGCTGTAAGCCGTCCAGCCAGAATCCTGTGGGGCATAACCCGACTTTTTCACCATTGACCTTCTGCGGCGCGAAGCGCCCCAAACGGCAGGAGGGCGGAGCGTGGGGCCGGCACAGCCTTGACGCAACCGTAACATTCAACAGCCCCACGATACGCCCTTCCGGCGCTCCTGCCGGCAACCCTGGAATCCCCAGTGCCCTCAGTGTGTTCCCCTCGGCATGAACACAATGACTGCTTTGACGATCACATTGGCGCTATCCGCGGCCATGCCCGCATGCGCCAATGCTCCCGACGTCCACCGAGGAGAGACCATGAAACACCAAAACCGGCTGGCTCAGTCGCGAAGCCCCTACCTCCTGCAACACGCCGACAACCCGGTTGACTGGTATCCCTGGGGCGATGAGGCATTCAAGGCCGCCCGCGACCAGGACAAACCGATCTTCCTCTCGATCGGCTACGCCACCTGCCACTGGTGTCATGTGATGGCCCATGAGAGCTTTGAGGACCCGGAGGTCGCCGCACTGATGAACTCAGCCTTCATCAACATCAAGGTCGACCGTGAAGAACGCCCGGACATCGACCAGGTCTATATGACCGTCACCCAGATGCTGACCGGTAGCGGAGGCTGGCCGATGACCGTCATCATGACGCCCGACAAAAGACCCTTCTTTGCGGCGACCTACATCCCCAAGAACGCCCGTTTCGGCCGGATGGGCATGATGGAACTGATTCCCAAGGTCCAGGACGCATGGAACGATGATCGAGCGAAACTGCTGGAGTCGGCCGGGCAAATCGTCGCCAACCTCCAGACCGTTGGCGGCCACGGTCAACCTGGGGAAATCAGCCCCGCCATCATCGGCACGGCCCGTCGTGATCTGGGTACCCGTTACGACCCCGTCGAGGGTGGATTTGGGACCGCACCGAAATTTCCGTCACCCCACAATCTCCTATTCCTGCTGGCCTACGGGGAAACGAAAGGCGACGCCAAGGCAATAGATATGGTCTCCCACACGCTTGAAAAGATGCGCCAGGGCGGCATTTTCGACCATGTCGGCTTCGGATTTCACCGCTACTCCACCGACTCAGAGTGGCTGGTGCCCCACTTCGAAAAGATGCTCTACGATCAGGCGATGCTGCTGTTGGCCTTTACAGAGGCCTATCGAATCACCGGCCGAGAGGACTTCGCCGAGACCGCCCGAGAGATCATCGAGTATATCGATCGGGACCTGAAATCTCCGGACGGCGCTTTCTTTTCCGCAGAGGACGCCGACAGCGAGGGTGAAGAGGGCGTCTTCTACGTGTGGACCGAGGAACAGCTGGTCGAGGTCCTGGGCAAAGACGACGCTGCCTTCGCCCGCGCGGTTTGGAACACCTCCCCGACGGGGAATTTCCTCCCCGAGGCTTCGGCCAAGGCGTCGGTCGATAATATTCTGCACCTCGAGGGCGACATTGACGCCACCGCCAAGGACCTCAAGATCCCAGAAGGCAAACTACGGAACCGTCTCAACCACATCAGGAACGTCCTGCTGAAGGCACGAGCCATGCGCCCTCGTCCCCTGCTCGACGACAAGGTCTTGACCGACTGGAACGGCCTGATGGCCGCGGCTCTGGCTCGGTCCGGCGTGGTCCTGGAGGAACCCTCGTACGTCAGCCGGGCCCAGACGGCTGTGGATTTCGTCATGAGCCGATTGCTTGACTCCAAGGGTCGGCTGCTCCACCGCTATCGCGACGGTCACGCAGAGATTCCCGCATTTCTCGACGACCACGTCTTCCTGACCTGGGCACTGCTGGAACTCTACGACGCCACGCTCGACCCACACTTCCTCAAGCAGGCCGTCGCCCTTCAAGAACAGACCGACAGACTCTTCTGGGATTCAGACCGAGGTGGATACTTCTTCTCGGGACCGGACAACGAGGCACTGCTGGTCCGGCCCAAGGAGATCTACGACGGCGCCATGCCCTCGGGAAACTCCGTCGCGGCGCACAATTTGATCCGATTAGGTCGACTGACGGGGACCGCGGGCTACGAAGATACGGCGCACGCGCTGATGACGGCCTTCGGCCAAAGCGTCTCCCGTTCGCCCTCGGGCCACACCCACCTGGTCGATGCCCTCCAAAGGGCAACGAACCCGGCCTTCGAGATCGTGATCTCAGGAAAACGTGATGACCCGAAGACCCGGACCCTGCTTGACACTGTCCGAACCTCGGCACCGGCCCGCTCATCGGTGCTGCTGGTCGAACCAGACGCCCGGGGAAAGACTGTCCGGGCTCTCGCACCGTTCACCGAGAACCACGAAATGATCGAGGGTCTGCCGACAGCCTATGTCTGTCAGGATCATCAGTGTCAGATGCCGACCTCGGATGTGGAGGAGTTGGTACGGCAGCTGACAGAGTAGCCCCCAGAAAAGCCGGCTGAGAGCTAAAAGTCACAGGTCTCAGGGTTCGGCTTCTGGTCTCAGGATTCAAACAGCACGATCCAAGCCACGAGGTTCACGGTTCGGCAATGACAATGGGCCTTCCCAAGAGAGCGCCTGGGACCCGCAACCTGACAGCTGAAAGCTTTGCCACTTGCAAAATTCAGCGATAATCGGGCGGGGATAACTCCCGCCTGTTCTGTTTCTTCCTCGCCGGATCAGATCATTTGAGCGATTATTGCGGGCGCCCAAGCTGTAGGGTGGGCCTTGGCCCACCAACGGAGGCGCGCAATGGTGGGCCAAGGCCCACCCTACATTCTTCTTCTTTTTTTGTACCCCTATGTGCCTTTTTGTGGCTGTTCTTCTTGTGGCTTCTCGAAGGCAGTGACTCTAAAGCCTCTCCAACCGCCCGACGATATCCGCTTTGACCTCGTCGATCGGCCGTAGACCGTTGACCTTGATAAAAACGGGCCCCGAGTTTGTCTGACCCGAGTAGTAGGAAGACAGGACGGCGGTCTGAGCGTGAAAGGTCTCCAGTCTTTTCCGGATGACATCTTCCCGGTCGTCGTCTCTCTGCATCAAGGGCTCACCTGTGACGTCGTCCAATCCCTCGGTCTTGGGGGGGTTGTTGACCAGGTGATAGACCCTTCCCGACGCCGGATGGCTCCGCCGCCCCGACAGCCGCCGGACGATCTCATCGTCCGGGACCTCGATCTCCACGACGGCATCCATGACGACCTGCGCCTCATCCAATGCCTCGGCCTGAGCCATCGTCCGGGGAAACCCGTCCAACAGATACCCATTGACAC
This sequence comes from Holophagae bacterium, assembly GCA_030618605.1. GTDB lineage: Bacteria > Acidobacteriota > Thermoanaerobaculia > Thermoanaerobaculales > Sulfomarinibacteraceae > DAOWGJ01. The sequence goes on from JAUXDC010000236.1 coordinate 5,692, forward strand.
AGTCAGGATCGTCCGTTCGTTCCTGGACCAAACGGATAATCACCTCATCGGTGACCAGGCCGCCAGATTCCATGGCAGCCTTGACCAGGAGTCCCAGGTCTGAACCCGCTGCTACCGCGGCTCGCAGCATGTCTCCGGTCGAAATCTGCGGAATACCGAATCGCTGACAAATGAAACCCGCCTGGGTTCCTTTACCTGCCCCAGGCGGTCCGAGAAAGATCAGTCGCATGGCACCTCCCGAACGAGTCCGTACTCTCACGGTCTCTTTAAATAAAATCTATCACAGCTTTTGTTCCAGCTTCAGCCGATTGCACTAGAAAAATGCCCCGCCGAGGCGTTTGGCCAGCATCGCGAGGTCACCCATATCCGGCAACGCCTCCCCCTCCCGGTCCCCCAATAGAAATCCCTGGACACGAGCCCTGGTTCCCAGAGGCAGAACGACAGTCTCGAAGGGCAGTTCTGCAAGGCCGACCGCCTTGGCAAGTTGCACGGCGCCACCGCTCGATGGGTCGAGCCCGAAGATCT
>JAUXDC010000301.1 GCA_030618605.1 Holophagae bacterium
GCCTCCGACTTCGGGGGAAGAAACATCGCGGTGCTGTACTACATCGCGTGGGACGAGACAATCGAGCGAAGAAGGCGTATGGTGACTGACTATCAAAAGGGTCGACCCAGCGACTTCGACAATAGGGTCACGCTGCTTCCAGATGTAGGGGGTTACCTCGTACAACTCAACGGCCTCTTGCGTCCCCTGATCCACCGGGAATGGATACGGATGGTCGCGAAGATCAACAAACTCGAGGTTTCGCGGCTCGAAACTTTCCTGTTCGGGATGGACAGAGTCAGCACAGCCCGTCTACGAAATGGACTAGTGGACCTTCAAGACAACAGCTGCTTCTACTGTCACACTCGGCTCGCCAGGAACGTAGAAATCGACCACTTCATCCCCTGGGCCCGATACCCGGACAACGGCCTGGATAACCTGGTGGTGGCCCACTCTGGGTGTAACCACAAAAAACGTGACTTCCTTGCCTCTGCCGGTCACATCGGTAGGTGGCTGGAAAGAATGGCGCCCGGATCTACTCACGAGGACTGCCTTAGCGAGCTGGCCCAAGACCAACGCTGGGAACGTCACAGGGAACGAACGCTCGGCGTCGCCCGCGGGATCTACCTCCGGCTCCCGAGGGACACCATGTTATGGGCGGCGGGGGGGCGCTTCGAACCGTTGCAACCAGAGGAATTGACCATCCTCTTCAGTGCGCCTTAATCCAAATCCGTCTTCACCGACGACGGTACGAATCCAGGTCGCCGATAGTTTCCCTTGTCTGGCACCACCAAACGCACACCACCGGTTGGATCATCGACGTCACCCACAAAGCGGGGGATCACATGCACATGCAGGTGGGGGATCGTCTGGCCAGCGGCCTCACCAGCATTGAATCCAACGTTGAATCCGTCCGGGTGAAACTCATCATCCAGAAAGCTCTTCACCTCGTTGATCAAATCCAGCACCGCCACCTGTTCGTCCCTCGTCGCCTCGAACCAGGTTTTGGCGTGTCTCCTCGTAATGACAAGAGTGTGGCCGGGGCTGACCGGAAAGCTATCTCGAAAGGCGACCGCAAGATCGTTCGCTGCAACGATCTTGTCGGAATCGAGGTTGCACATGAAACAGGTCATTGGTTGACGATAGCAGGATTTGAAATCGTTGGGTCACACGGCACTCCACTACACATTGCGTACCACCGCTACCCCGCCGCAATCTTCATCTCATCAAAAAGCTCAGCCGGCATTGGATGATTGAGTTTCCATGTGATGGACATGGGGCGTTCGCCCTCGTGACTGATGTAGGTTGCGGGGCCAAGGAAGGTGTAGGCCCCAGTTTGGCCCCGTGAATCGCTCTTGGTCTTCCGAACGAAGAGGAGGATGTGATTGCCCTCCGCCTTGTGATTTTGGTACCGGCGGCCGGTATCGCTGTCTGCCCGCGTATTGCTTTGGGACTGCCAGTGAAACAGAGTGCTGGAGATGGGGAAATCGTTGTACATCGTTGTCGGCGAGTAGTCCTTCTCCGATTTCTGGAGTGTTACAAAGAAGAGATCGGTCCTCAAGGGTTTGTGACGGAAGACTCCGGCCTGGGGACGAACGAGTTTCCCTGAGGTCGGGCTGATGACGGCGAAGGCGGCCATGATCTCGCTGAGGCTGTAATCGCCGTGGAGACTCAAGGGGGGATCGAAGCCTGGCCCAAGCCTGCGGGTTGGGCGGCGGGTCTGATCAGCAAGGAGTTTGAGCAAATCCCAGAGCTCCCCTCGGAGAGGTTCATGTGCGAGGAACGTACGAAGCAGCTGCTCGGGGTGGTCAGCGACCGGGAGGCGGGTGCTCTCAAGGCTTGTCGAGAGCATCAACATCAGCCGATGGGATGCGAGATTGAGATCAAAGACCTCCGGAACTTCGCCGGTCTTCAGCACAGTATTCCAGGCCTCGAACCGAAGTGCATCGTTTACGTGGAGCAGTCGGGAAAGGGCACGGGCGAATTGTGTTTCGTTCGGCCCCAGGGTTGATAGTTCATGCCCAGCATCCCGGCGAAGGCGGGTCCACCCCTTGTCGGCCCCAGCGTAGAGGTCAAAAAGATCCACGTCTGCCTTCCTGAGGAAAGTCTCGAGAGTGATAGGCCCTCCGATACCTCGGAGATCTTCGACGAGGGCCGGCCACCCGGCACCCAGGGCACGGCGAATATTGTCTAGAATCAACTCCTGAGCATGTCTTTCGAGGTGAATCGCACAACCGGGCGGGAGAGTCGGGAAGCCCTGTTCGATCTGACGCTGCACATCCTTTCGGGTTCCTCCAACAATCGCCTGGAAACGCCGGTCGAATCTAAACTTTGAGTGCATGTTGCCAACAAAATCAAGGGCGGTGAGACAATCCTTGCCGTCGGAAAGACGGAGCCCACGGCCGAGTTGCTGAAGAAAGACTGTGGCGCTCTCTGTCGGCCTAAGGAAGAGCACGGTGTCTACCTCCGGCAGATCAACCCCCTCATTGAAGATGTCGACAGAAAAAATAATGTTAATCTCCCGATCTCGTAACCGTCGGAGAGTTGCATCGCGAGTATCCATTTCAGTGCGGGAAGTGACGGCTTCAGCCCGGATCCCGGCCTCATTGAACTGTCCCGCCATGAACTCGGCGTGATCGATCGAGACACAGAAACCAAGCGCCCGCATTTCGCCTGGGTCACTGACAATCTTGTGTAGCGCCCGAAGGACTTTTCTGATCCGTGCATGATCGCCGGTGTACACCTTCTCGAGATCTGCGACAACGTAACGTCCAGCGGACCACGGGACTTTCCTTAGATCGGTGTCGTCGGCAACGGCAAAGTAGTGGAAGGGGCAGAGGAGTTGCTGGTCGAGGGCGTGCCACAGGCGAAGTTCTGAGGCAAGGCGGTCATCGAACCAGTGGAGGATGCTCTGGCCATCAGTTCGCTCGGGGGTCGCGGTCAGGCCGAGCAGAAACTTCGGCTGGAAGTGTCTGAGAAGACTATCGTAGGTCTTGGCGGCTGCATGGTGGAATTCATCAATGATGATGACATCGTAATAGTCTGGGTCGATACGTTCTAAACGGTCATTACGGAAACTTTGAATGGAGGCAAAGACGTACCGTCCTCCCTCCGGAAGGCGCCCACCGTACAGCTTTTCACCAAAAATCCCGTCTCGGAGAACAACACGGAAGGTAGCGAGGCTCTGATCGAGAATCTCTTTGCGGTGAGCGACGAACAGCAGGGTTGGGTTGTCCATCTGTTTTCGCAGGCGGCGGAAATCGAGGGCCGCAACCACCGTCTTGCCGGTTCCGGTGGCTGCGACGACAAGGTTCCGTGTATGCCCACGTTCTCGTTCAGCCTGAAGATGTTCGAGGATCTCTTCCTGGAACGGGTAGGGTCGGACGTCCAGATGTAGTGCGAGAGCATCCGCAGCCGTATGGGTTTCGGCTCGCGTCGCTTTGTCAAAACGCTCACGATCTCGGTCTGGGTTGTAGCTTTCGAATTCGCCCTCTGCCCAATACTGTTCAAAGACACCTCGGAACCGATTGAGAATGCACCGGTTATCAATATTCGACAGGCGCACATTCCACTCAAGACCGTCCATCAGGGCCGGGGCGGAGAGATTCGACGAGCCGATGAAAGCGGTGGAATAGCCGCTTTCCCTGTAGAAAAACCACGCCTTGGCATGCAAACGGGTCCGTCGCGTGTCGTAGGAAACCTTGACCTCAGCACCCATTTCCACAAGTTCATCCAATACCCGCCTGTCGGTCGCGCCCATGTAAGTTGTGGTCAGCACGCGGAGAGCATTGGGGCGACGCTCGAGAAATTGCCTGAGGCTGTCTTTGATCAGGCGGAGTCCGTTGAACTTCAGGAATGAGACGATCAGATCCACACGATCGGCCGAGGCCAATTCGCGTTTGATTTCGGAGCCTACCTTGTGATCTCTCGGCGCATTCACCAGGAGATTACTGGCGGAAAGTGGAATGGCAGGTCGTTCGGGAGCGGTCGCCTCGCCAAGACCGTATTCCTGGGGATCAACGATCGATATGAGTTGGCGCAACGGCGGAGCGAGGTCATCGTTACCCTCGAGAACCGCCCGTACCTCGGCCGTCCTCACCTGCGAAAGGAGGCTGTTGACGATATCGAGTTGTCTTTCGAGCCGGTCATCCCCAGTCACAGAGCCAAGAACGGGCACAAGAAGATCGTGCACGAAACGGGCCAGAACCTCAGGCGCTTCGGCCTTGTCGAGATTCTCAATCGTGTCGCGCCGACCTCTCTCTCTCAGCGCTTTTAGAGCCGACTCGAGACGCCGGGTGACGAGCGCCTCATAGAGACCGGGTGGGAGGAATACCGACATTATTGAATACCAACTCTGAATCACTCTACCAGGCCGGCAGCAATCAGTGCCCGCCAACCAACCGCCCCAAAACCCCCTCGACCGGGAGATGATTCAACCCTCTCGCCTAACCAGTTCCA
>JAUXDC010000360.1 GCA_030618605.1 Holophagae bacterium
CGGGCAGCTACCGTACGAACTTGAGCATTGCCAACGCCGGCACCCGACTGGCTATGGTCAGATACTCTCTGTACGACAACGACGGCGCGGAGCTCTACACTTCAAGCGGGCTGTGGCTCCAGAACGGTGAAGCTCGGCAGGAGCTGGCACCCTTCGCTGACCTCGCCGGCGCGCCCGACGTGGGCTGGGGCTACGCCGAGGTCGAGGTCATAATCGGGGCCGGCGTGCTCGTCTCGGCGTCAGTCATCGACTCCCGCACCAACGACGCCACGATCGTCATGGCCCAACGATAGTCCTCATTCCGAGGCCTCGGTCTCGGCTGTGGCTGTGGGTGAGACAACGCCGTCGAGAAGAGCCTGGGTACCTCCTCGCCCTACCCCGTCTTGCGAGAATGGAGATTTCTGCCACGCTTGAAAGATGGAAGACCAGGACCTACAAACGTGGTGTGAGCAAATCAACCAAGAGCTGGCGGGAGGCCGGATTTCAGGACGCAGCAAGAAGTGGCGATGTCCCCCTGATTTGCGATCTCGGATCGTCTCCTATGCCAAAGTGTGTCGCGATCGGGGAGACCCCTACTTGGACATTGCGGTAAGACTCGGCCTGGTCGAGTCCACGCTCACCCGGTGGTTTCGGACAGAAAAGGCCCAATCCCAAATCCATAGGGGACACTGTTCTTCTCCATCAAAACTAGGATACCACCAGGAGCAGAGGTGGACCCCAAACCTTGGACAGGTTTGCGGCGTTTCTAAGGTGGAGTCCGTGTGTCGTTTTATGCCGCGTAACCGTCGGGATCATCTTTGGGCACGTGCCGAGAGATGAGCATATCGTCAGATTCCAATAGGCCTCAGTTGGGGTTCTTTCTCGACACGACAAGAAAAATCGATGGAGCATCCGAATCCCAAAATGCCTAGAGCGTAGAGTCCATGCCAAAAAGATGTGAAGACCTCTACTGTACAGAATACTCAACTCCATCACTTCACCAGTGGTCTGGCGGTGGCACCCGAGGACGACCAGGATGAAGCCTCTGAACCCGTCGAAAACGACCTCGAAAAGTAGGCCGAAACTCCCCTCTTAAGACCCCCAAATGTTCCCCTAATGTTCCCCTTTTCTCAAAATACCTCTAAAAACAAGGGTTTTGAGTCCTGGCCAGGAGGAGTACCGCTAGGAGATTATGGTGCTAACTCACCCGTCTGACGGACTCTGAAAATGCCGTGTCCACGGGCATTTTGCCTATATTTTGGATTCAGGGCTCCAATACCCGAAGTCAGTACCTGCAGGAGCTCCAAGTCGTACTGCATATTGGATTTTGAGATGAAGTACCTGCTCTAGAAAAATTGGGCATTTTGGCGCCAGATGTGCTTAAATAGAGCCGCGCTAGATTAGAAGTCGATTTTCAATCTATCCATGCTAAACTGAATGCATGTTTAGAAGATGGATCGACTTGCCCACGAAAAAGAGCGTGTTGCTGCTGGGTCCCAGAAGAAGCGGCAAGACCACTCTGTTGAAGCAGCGCTTCCCAGATTTTGCCTACGCAACACTGGATGATCTGGACAACCTGGATTGGGCCCGCAGCGACCCCAAGGGCTTCGTTCAGTCCCTCGGCAAGAAGGCGATCATCGACGAAATTCAGCGCCACCCCCTGCTGACGGTTGCGGTCAAATTTGCCATCGACGAACAGCAAGCACGTTTCTTCATGACGGGTTCCAGTTCGGCCGGGCTCCTGGACGCCAGCGCAGATTCGCTCGCGGGTCGGATAAACATCCGGGCATTGACCACCGCCTGTTGGGGAGAGGATGCCGGGCCGCCCACCCATCGGATCTTTGAAGAAAAGGTGCCGCTGAAACAACTGAAGATGGCCCAACGGCAACTCGCAGAAGCCCTGCAATACGGACAGTTTCCGGAAGTACTGACCACCAGCACCGGACAGGACAAAATGGAGATCCTGCGGAACTACCGCAATACCTACTTCACCCGTGACCTCATGATGCTGGCCAACCTCGAAAACCTGGATGGTTTAATGGCGCTGTATCACCATCTCGCTCGATCCATCGGGTCCCTCCTGGAATCGTCAAACCTGGCTCGCGAAGCGGGTATCAGCTTTCCGACCGCAAAAAAATACCTCAACTCGCTCGTGCAATCCCAACTGGTCTTCAAGTTGACGGGATTCCAGTACGGACCTGCCAAGCGGTACGTCAAGGCCGGCAAGGTCTACCTTGCGGACATGGGCATAACGACAGCTTTCGGCACTCCTTTGTCCATCGGACAGCAACTGGAGAACTTCGTGATTGCGGAACTGGAAAAGCGCCGAAAACTTGGATACCTCAAGGCCGACCACCTTCATCACTACCGATCCGGAGCAGGTCGTGAGATCGACGTCATTATCGACTCGGGCGATAAGGCCGTGGCCATTGAAATCAAGAGCACCGAGGTGCCCGGCAGACGGGATCTTCGTAAGCTCGAGGACTTTGCCGCCACAATGAACCGGCCGGTCCGGTGCGTTCTCTTTTACACCGGCCTTGCTTACCAACGCATCGGCAACGTTGAGCTGATTCCTGTCGCTGCCCTTTATCGTGGGGTGTAGGGCTCAGAAAAATTGTAAAGGAGCGGGCTGACACTGGGACCCGCCCCTCAAGACATCACAAACTCCCAAGGCCCTCAGGGCAGGCTCGAACTCCACCACGACACATCCCCTGTCTCGAAACCGTCAACCAAGATCAGATCTTCGAAGAAGGCTGCCTCGTCGAGGTACAGAGAGAAGTCATCGGCTGAACCCCCTTCGACGACAAAGCCGACACGGGCCGACAGGGCATCGACAGGCGGTCGGCTGGAGAGATGGCGCCTCGACCCCCAGAGCCCGGCAGTGTCGCCCTGAGCCACGACCGCATCGATGTATTCCAGCAAATCGGTGCAGCCGGCGTTGCGGAAAAAGCGCACCGTCGTTTTCAGAATCGGCCCATCGGCTTCGGTACTTTCAATTTTTGAAATACCGGACAGGCCGTAGGGTCTACCCTCAAAGACCTCGATGCACTGGGTCAGCTCGTAGATTTCGCCTCCACCGTTTTCGGTGTCGATGACGGCGACGCCGGAGGTCTCGGACGACGGGTCTGTCGGCCCCCATTGGATATCCGAGCCTCCCGGGCTTTCGGTATCCCACATCGTCATGGAGGCATCATCGAAATTGGGATCATCGAGAAGGTTCGTCGCATTGACGGCAAATTCCCGGGTCCACAGCCCTGCCATTTGATTGCCGATCGGATCTTGAAGATCACACACCATCAGGACGTAAC
>JAUXDC010000003.1 GCA_030618605.1 Holophagae bacterium
TACTGCTCCTCTATGTGAAGACGACCGTCGGGGACAACCGCCCCCTGGTCCGCAAGGGTTGCGAGGGCCTGTTGCGGATTGATGCCAAGTTGTGCCATCTTGGCCCTCGACATCTCCACATACACAGCCTCGGTCTGCACGCCCCACAGCTCAACCGCGCCGACACCATCCTCGAGCAGAAGCTCCCGCCGCAAGAGCTTTGCGTAGTCCTCGATCTCGGCCAGGCTGTAGCCGTCACCGGTGATGGCGAAGAGGCCACCATAGACGTCGCCCCAGTCATCGTTGACCACAGACCGTCCGGCGCCGGGCGCCAGTGCTCTCTGAATGTCGCCGACCTTTCTACGCAGTTCGTCCCACGCCTGGGGAATCTTTTCCTGGTCGGTGTGTGAATAGAGGTCGACGATCACCAGGGAGAGGCCGGCCCGTGAGATCGATGTGACGTGCTCCACCTGGCCCATCGTTTGAATGGCTGTCTCCAGACGATCGGTGACCTCCAACTCCACCTCTTCGGGCGAGGCGCCTGGGTAAGAGGTCTGGACGATGGCAGTGAAGATCGTGAACTCCGGATCCTCGAGCTGGCCGAGCCCCATGAAAGACACCACGCCCCCGATCGCGATGGCAGCCGTCAGCACCAGGGTGACGGTTTTTTTCTGAATGGCAAAACCTGCGATGTCCATGCTTTAGTCCTTCGAATCCAACGAACGGACTCTCTGCCCCTCGGTGACGAAGTGCACACCAGCCGCCAGAATTTGGTCTGAGGCATCGAGACCCTCAACGATCTCCAGACCCGACTCGGTCAGGGCGCCGGTGGTCACCGGAACCCTCGAGATCTTCATGGTGGCGGCATCGACTCGCCATACGGAAGTTTGCCCCGTGTCGTCTGCCACCACTGACCCGAGCGGCACCACGAGCACCTTGTCATCGCCATTACCCTTTCCCGTCAACCATTGCACCGACGCTGTCATGCCGGGCAGGAGATCAGCCGAGGGTTCGCCTTCAAGCTCCAGAGTTACCGAAAAGGTCTGGGTCTGGGGATCGGTCTCGGTGGCGAACTCCTTGACCCGGGCGGGAATAGCTTCCCCTCCCTCCACAGCCTCAAAACGCACCACTATGCCCTTCGGGGCTTTCCTGGTCAGCTCTGCCACTTCCCGTTCGGGAACGTCAATCAACACCTCGATGCCTTGTGCCCCCTGGAATTGAACAACCGGCTGCCCGGCTGCCACCGTTTGGTAGGCCTCCACAAAGCGGTCCGCAACGGTTCCGGCATAAGGCGCCCTGAGTTCGGTGTCCGCGAGAGAGAGGCGTGCCGCCTTGAGGGCCTGCTCGGTCGCCTCCACCTGGGCCTGACCGACGTCGACGGCCGCCTTCGCCCGGTCGAAATCCGACTTCGATGCATTATCGTGCTCGAACAACCCACGCACCCGTTGATACTCCTCGCCGGCCTGGAGCTGCTGAGCACGGACCGCTGCCAACTGGGCCTCGAGATTCTTGACCTGAACCTCGTAGTCGCGGGGATCAATACGAGCCAGGAACTCACCTGCGACGACGCGCTGCCCTTTGCTGACGGAGACTTTGACCACCGGTCCCGCGACGCGGAAGGACAGTGACACTCTCTGTGCAGCCTGGACACGCCCCGGGTAGGTACGGGCCGTTGAACCCTGCTGCCCAACCGTGATGATCTTGGCGGGCTTGATCAGCTCGCTCGTCTCCGTGTCCAGGGTTGAATCTTGACTACACCCAGTCGGTATCACCAAAGAAACAGCGGCCAGACCTCCGAGTCCAAGAGCGATTGCGTACCGTTTAATGTGGTTCATTTACGTATTTCTCCCGTGTTGTACTTTTCGTTCCCCGGAACAGAAAATGGCCGATCAAGGAATCGACCGGACGGTCAATCGGATTTGCGGAGCCCTCCGAGAATAATCTCCATCATCGTTGGAACAATCTCTTCGGCAGCTTGGAACTCTCCATTGAAGACCATCGATTCGATCATTGCGGTGACCGCACCGAGGAAGAGCTCACTGACCAACAGGGGAGAGAGGTTCTTGAATCCCTCGGCTGCGATGCCTTCATTGACAACGACCTTGATCGCCTCGAGAGCGCTGGTGCGCCGCCGCATCTGACACTCCCGTTTGGCGCCGGAGTGTTTGTTGGGAGTCAGAGCGATCACCAAGGCACGATCTTCGTAGATACCGGTGAATATTGATTCCAAAATCTTGGTGAGCTTTTCTTCCGGCTGCCGATCACTCGCGGCGACCTCCTTGATGGCCGCCAGTAGCGGGCCGAAGGTCCTTTCCTCTACGTAGTCGAGAACGGCGTCTCGATCATCGAAGTAGTTGTAGAGGGTACCCCGTGAAACACCAACGTCGCTCGCGAGCCGTTCCATGGTCAGTGACCCCAACCCCTCATCCGTGATGATCTTCATCGCGTGCTCGTACACGGCGTCCTTCATCAGGATGTCGAGCGCTGCTTTCTGCTTCTCCGTGTATCGCGCCATGATGAGCTCCCTTCAACAATGCGTCAGAATATAAACATGTCGTTTTTATTCTGACGCTATGTGTAATTTAAATAAGAAAAAGGCGTATGTCAACCCCTCAGATGGACCCCTCCGCGCAACAAGGCCGGAAGCTGGGACGTGCGCCTCCACGATTCCGCATCGTCTGACGGCAACGAAATCGCCTCGGTTACTTTCGTAGTTGAGTAGCGGCCGGCGCCTCTTCGTGAAGATCCTCGAGTCGGACCGCCACGTACTCCTGAAAGCCGTGGCGAAGGACGACAGACTCGTCAATGGTGAATCCCACGAGCAATCTCGCGAAAGGTGCGGGGTTGAGGGGGACGGAACGGGTGTCCAGTCGCCTGGTGGGGCGATACTCGAGGGTGTCGTGATTGCAGATGGTGAAGTCGAGCCCTCCAGCGCCGGCACGGTGGCCGGTGGCGACGATGGCGAAGAGGCGGGCGCCCGCGGGTGTCAGCCGAGCCAGGTGGGATGCGAGGTGACGGGCCGCGTCACCTTCGAGGTTGTCAAACACGTTCCAGACGAGAACCAGGTCGAACTGTTCTTTTTCGATTGACAGCAGTTCGTCAAAAAATGCCTTCGGTGCAACTTCAAGTTGTACGGCATTCTCGGGTTCATCGGCAAGACGGCCGAGCAGGTCGACAATGTGCAGCCGGCACGGGTAACGGGAAAAGAAGGTGATATTCCCGGCAACGGCAGGGCCGAGGTCCAGAATTTTGCAAGGACGGTCTTCGTGGAGATGTGAAAGGGCCGCATCCAAGCCCGGCGAACGATGAATTTCGATCGTCGGCTCGTTTGAATCCCCTTCTATTTCCCGGGATGGCTCGACCTCATCTTTGGCAAAACGCCAGTGCATGACCACTACGGTTTCTTGCCGCCCGCCTTTGCCGCATTCGAAGAGTCGCTAGTCTGAGTCACCGGCGGTCGAAGGACCGAAGGCTGCTCGGCCGGGGGTCGAAGGACCGCAGAAGTGTCGGCGCCGGAATTCGCCTCCATGTCGATCGTGCCGCGAAAATTGGCCCCGTCCTCCAGCGCCACCCGAGGCGCCGTGATGTTGCCGCTAACTCGACAGGATGGACGGAGGATGACTTGCTCTCCACCAAACAGATCACCCTCGACATGCCCCTGGACTGTGATTGTCCGACCGTGGACATCGGCCTTGACCCGACCTTCCGGGGTGATCGTGACGTTGTGCTCCTTGAGGTTCACGGAGCCGTCGACCGTGCCCTGAATGTGCAGGTCTTCGTCGCCTGAGATGTCACCCTTGATCGTGATCGAACGTCCGATATTGGCAGGGTCACCCGTGGTCCCCGTCCTCGCGGCCTCGCTCCGTACGAACGTTTTGGGTTCGGCCTTCCGGTCGACCGGCCTGGTGCTTTCGGTCTGGCTCTGGGTTGCTGTTTCGGTGCCTTGGGACTCGTCTTTCTTCCACATAGGTGCCCCCGTTGTATTTTCCAACCCAACGTACAACAAATCTGTCCGTCAACGACTCTCCGGCATCACTCATTTCGGGTCCTTCAGGGTCAACTGTGCGCACGGTCACGAATCACCCTCGTTTGCGCGAAGGTGTATTCTCTATTGAAGCGGCATCGGCGCCTCGGGCCGGCCCGCAGCAAACGATGCGCAAATTGCACTTCTCATCTCTTCTGCTTACCGGTTTATTGATGCTGGCGGCAGGTCTCGTTCATGTGGCGCCGGCAACGGCCCAGGTGACTCCTCCCGTGATCGAAAGTCCGATCACCGAAGGTACGATCAGAATTGACGGTCTTCTTGACGAGGCCGCATGGCGCGGTGCAGGTGTGATCTCAGAGCTGGCACAGCAGGACCCCCACCCTGGGGAATTGACGCCTTATCACACCGAAGTCCGAATCCTGGTTGATCAGCACTCTCTCTACGTGGCCTTCATCTGCCACGACCCTGAGCCGACAGGGATTGCCGTCCACACCATGCAGCGGGACGGAAATCTCTACGGGGATGACACCGTGGCGGTCGTTTTGGATACCACGGGAGATGGACGCCGGGGCTACCTCTTCCGGGTCAATTCTGCGGGCGCCCGGTTGGACGGGCTGATCGCGGGGCCTGAATCCTTCTCCGCCGACTGGGACGGGATCTGGGATGCCCGAACCCGGCGCACCCCGGATGGGTGGACGGCTGAAATACGGATTCCGGCACAGACGCTTCGTTTCACCTGGGGATTGGACCGCTGGGGCTTCAATGTGGAACGCTTCATCGCCCGTGAGAGGATGACCCTTCGCTGGTCCAGCCCTACGCTGGATTCCCGCCTGGTGGACCTTCAGCGTGCCGGGGTCTTGGCCGGGGTGGGAGATCTTCGCCAGGGACTGGGCCTCAGCATCAGCCCCTTCGGCCTGATCCGGTCGGAGCGTGATCTCGAGGCAGACGAGACAACCTTCGAAGGTGATGCCGGAGGGGACATTACCTGGAACGTGACCCGAGACCTGACGAGTTACTTGACGATCAATACCGATTTCGCCGAGACGGAGGTGGATACCCGCCAGATCAATTTGACGCGCTTCCCCCTCTTTTTCCCCGAGAAGCGCTCTTTCTTTCTGGAGGGCTCGGACCTCTTCGAATTCGGCCTCGGCTCAGGCCACGAGTTCATCCCTTTCTTCTCACGACGGGTGGGTCTTTTCGAGGGCGAACAAATTCCCATCCTTGCAGGGGTGAAGGTCCTGGGGCGAATCGGTCCGTGGAGCGTCGGGTTGCTGGACACCGTGATGGATGAAACCGGCGGAACCGACACGACCAATCTCTTCGCCGGCAGGGTGACCTACGATGTCAACGAGCACCTGACGGTTGGAACGATCGTCACCGACGGTGACCCCGAGGGGGCTCGGGACAACACTCTGGTGGGGCTGGACGCCGTGTGGCGCACCTCTACCTTCATGGGTGACAAAAATTTCTCAGTCGGCGCCTGGGCCGCTTCGAGCCAGGGAGATCTCGCCGACGGCTCCCGGACAGGGTGGGGGCTCAAAGTGGACTATCCCAACGATCTCTGGGACGTCTTTTTGATCGTCAAGGAGTTTGGTGATGCCCTGGATCCGGCGCTGGGTTTCCTGCCCCGCCCCGGAACGCGGTGGTATCAGGGAGGTGGCTCCTACCAACCTCGGCCGGCCTCAGATGGTGCTTTCGGCTGGGCCCGGCAGTTCTATTTCGAGCTCTACAATACATACGTGACGGACCTTGACGGGAATGTCGAGTCCTGGAGGGTCTTCACCGCGCCCCTCAACGTGCAACTGGAAAGCGGCGAACACCTGGAAGCCAACGTCGTACCGCAGTTCGAATATCTGGCCGAACCCTTCGAGGTGGCCGACGGGGTCGTGATCCCAGGTGGCGCATACCACTTCACCCGCTACCGCGTGGAGGCACAGACCTCCAGGCATCGGTCCTGGCGGGTAGGCGCCGAGTATTGGTTTGGCGATTTCTTCACCGGAGACTTGGAGCAGTTGGAGGCGTTCGTATCGTGGACATCCCCCTCCGGCCGACTCCAGACGGAAGTGACCGCGGAAAACAACTTCGGCCATTTGCCGGAAGGTGATTTCATCCAGCGCCTCTGGCAGTTCAAGCTGGTCTGGGCCTTCACGCCGGACCTGATTCTTTCCAGCTACTCTCAGTACGACTCCGAGTCCCGGGAAGTCGGCGTGAACAACCGGTTTCGGTGGACGATCCGGCCCGGTCGGGACCTCTTCGTCGTGTGGAATCATGGATGGAAGCGCCCGGTGGGGACGCGGGGAGACTGGTCCTTGAATCCGGTCGATGACAGCCTGGTGGTCAAACTGAGGTGGACCTGGCGATGGTAAAGCAGTTCATAATGGAACTGAATTTCTGGGGAGGAGCTGATGGGGCTGTTTAACCGGCTGTTGAAACCAAATATCACCAAGCTCGAGAGCCACGGAGATGTCGAGGCTTTGGCAAAACTGGTGGAGTCCGATGATCGTCGGGATCTCCGCTGTACCGCAATCGAGGCCTTGGCCAGAATTGGTGGTCCCGCTGCCGCAGAGCCCTTAGTCAGGGCTCTTTCCGATGACGATTCGGACGTTGCCCGGATAGCGAAAAAGGTGATTGCCGGCCTTGGTCTTGAATCGGGAACTTGGCTGATTGGGGCGTTGGGCGGTCCAGGAGGCGATGCTGCCAAGGACCTTCTCTTGAATCTCGGCCCTGAGGCCGTCAAATTGTTACGCGGCGCCTGCTCCGATCAGGACGAGGCAATCAGGCTTCAAGCCCTCGGCGCCCTGGTCGATCTGGACGCCGGACTGAACAATGACGAGGTCCGAGAGAGCCTCTTCAGAGCCCTGCTCGCCGCTCTGGGTGACCGATCGGCTGGCTGCCGGGTGCTCGCAGCAACACGGCTCGAGACCCTGGGTAATGCCAAAGCGGGCCGCGCTCTCGCCTCACAACTCAAGGACGGGGACGACGCTGTGCGCACCGCCTGCCGGCAAGCCCTGTTGGCGATCGGTGAGCCGGCGGTGCCGTACCTTCTCGACGCCCTCCAAGATCGCAACATGAACTCCCGGCGGCTCGCCGCCGAGCTGCTCGGTGAGGTCTGCGGCGGTGAAGCCGCCGTCGACAGCCGGAGGGTTGCCCTGTTGGGGCTGATCGACCGAGCCTCGGACTCCAATGCCGAACTCGCTGCGGCCGTACATTCGGCTCTCGAGATGATTCCCAGTGACGCAGTGATCGCCGAACAGCTCGAGTGGCTGGCCGACCAGGAACGCTCCGATCACGAGGATATTGAGGAATTCCTCACACAGATGCTGGCGCACGGTGGACTCAGACCGGAGTTCAAGAATCGAATCGTCGAGAGGATGAATGCCCTTGGATGCCACCTTGGGTAGGACATCGTTGGTCAGAGTCTGAGATTTAGCATCTCCCGAGACACGGTTTTACAGATCGGCACTTTTTCCGAGCACGAGGCGGAGTTGGTGGCCAAACTGCCCATCCGACCGTTCACTGCCGAAAGGGCAGCCAAGACGTGGAAAATGCCCGTCGCTTCGGCAAAGGCGAAACTCAGCTCGGCAGGATATTCGTGTCCGAAGAATCGCTGTCGTCGGACCCCGCTCTCGAGGTGCTCACCTACGAACGGGCCAGTCAGGTCATCGAAACCGCCACCCACATCGGTGTGGGGCTCTGCTACTGCCGGCACAAGATGGAACACCTCGACCGCGCCTGTTCGGCCCCCATGGACATCTGCATGACCTTCAATACATCCGCTGCCTCTCTGACCCGACACGGGATCGCACGCACGGTTGATGCCGTTGAGTGCCTCGACTTGTTGCAGGAGGCGCGTGATCACGGACTCGTTCAGTTCGGCGAAAACGTGCAACGCCACGTCAATTTCATTTGTAATTGCTGGGGTTGCTGCTGTGAAGCGATGAGCCTGGTATCCGCCAACGATCCCCTGAAGCCCAAGCGCAAAACTCTCAGACTGCATGAAGATCTGTGTCTCGGTTGCGGCGTCTGCGTACCGGCGTGCCCCACGAATGCCATCAGGCTCAAGACCCGCGACCGGAGAGTGATTACCCCGGTCGACTCCACCCGCCGGACGGTGGCCATGGCTGTCGAACGGGGGACCCTGCAGCACCTGATCTTCGACAACCACGGCTTGGCGAGTCACCGCGTGATGGCCGCAGTGCTCGGCACAATCCTTCGCCTGCCGCCGGCCAACTGGGGTCACGCTACCTGGACAAACTGATCGAGCGGAAGACCCACTGAGAGACAGCGTGATTCATTGTCTTGTTGAATACGAACCCGCCACATCTCAAACTGGAACGGGAATTGCCATAGCCCCACCCAGGTTTACTGAGACCAGTAACCTGTTGGATCCACGATTCATATCCCTCATGAGGAGGATACATGTTCACGAAAATCCTGTTGATCGCACTGACACTCATCACCACGACGCTTCCCCTCGAGGCAGCCGAGCAGAGGCTGGAACTGGATCTCGACTCAACCGCCGTGACCTTCACCCTCGGCAGCACGATGCACACTGTTGAAGGCATCATGTACCTCTCGGAGGGCACGATTCTCTTCGACCTCGAAAACGGCTCGGCCTCGGGCCGGGTGGTTTTCAACGCCACTTTGACCGAGACGGGCAACGCCAAACGCGACAAGAAGATGCACAAGAAGGTCCTTGAGAGCAATGCTTTCCCCGAGATCATCTTCACGCCCGAGACAATCGAGGGCGCACTGACCGAGAACGGCAGCAACGATCTCACTCTTCGCGGCACGGTCTCGATCCACGGCTCGAAACACCAGGTGACGCTGAAGGCCCAGGTCACACGAGAGGGCCAGGAGATTTCAGCCGCATCGGCACTGACAATCCCCTTCGTTGACTGGGGTATGCACGATCCCAGCGTTTTCGTCTTCCGCACCGACAAGTCGGTCGAGGTCTCGCTTCAGATCCACGGTACCCTGGACAACTGAGTCTGGAGATCGAATTGAAAATAGCTTCTGTCGGGAGCGCACTCCCACCTCATTTCTACGACCAGGAGACGCTCCTGGCCGCTCTGCGGACAAACTGGTCAGAACGCCACCACAATATCGATCGACTGGAGGCCCTCCATCGCAACGTCCTGGTCGGCGGACGCCATCTTGCCCTGCGGATCGAGGAATACGACACTCTCAAGACCTGGGGCGATGCCAACGACGCCTGGACACGGGTCGCCCAGGATGTAGGAGAAACGGCGATCCGAAGGGCGTTGGGAAAGGCCGGACTCGGGTTCGATGACGTCGATGCCTTGATCTTCGTCACCGTCACCGGCGTGGCCACACCTTCTATCGACGCCCGCTTGATGAACCGACTTCACCTGCCGCCACGCGTCAAACGAATGCCGATCTTCGGCCTCGGCTGTGTCGCCGGGGCGGCGGGAGTGGCCCGAGCTGCCGATTACGTGCGAGCCTATCCCGACCAGGTGGCGGTCCTCTTGTCGGTTGAGCTATGTTCTTTGACGCTTCAACGACAGGATCTCTCAATCCCCAACCTGATCGCTTCCGGGCTGTTCGGTGACGGCGCCGCCGCCGCGGTCATCGTTGGCGCGGAACGACAGGCCGACGGTCCGCAGATCATCGACTCTCGCTCCATCTTCTATCCCGACAGTGAAGAGGTGATGGGCTGGGATATTTCGGAGTCCGGGTTCAAGATCGTTCTTTCCGCCGGCGTGCCCGAGGTGGTCAAACACTATCTGGGTCGGGACGTCGATCAATTCCTCAGTGACCACGGCCTGAGCCGCTCAGATATTCGATCCTGGGTTTCTCATCCCGGAGGCCCCAAGGTGCTGACGGCCATGGAGGAAGCGCTGGATTTGCCCGATGGGGCCCTGGATGTCACCTGGAACAGCCTGCGATCAGTGGGCAACCTCAGCTCAACCTCGGTCCTGATGGTCCTGGAAGACACGATGAGAGACCACCGTCCCGAGCCCGGGAGCCTGGGTTTGATGTTGGCAATGGGCCCGGGTTTTTGCTCCGAACTGGTGCTGCTGCGATGGTAGGCGCGATCGACACCCGGATCCTTTTCACCATCATCGTCGCCCTGGTGGGCGTGGAGCGTATCTTCGAGCTTGTGCTCTCCGAGCGCAACGCCCGCCGCACTCTGGGGCGCGGCGGGATTGAGCACGCCCAACCCATCCATTGGACGGTCGTGGTATTCCACATTCTTTGGATGGCGGCAATGCCAGTCGAGGTATGGTTCTTTGATCGACCATGGTTTCCTCTCCTCGCCGGAGTCTGCGCCTTTCTCGTGGTGGGATGCATGATTCTGCGGTACTGGGCCGTGACCACCCTCGGCGATCGATGGAATACCCGCATCATCACGGTCCCCGGCGAACGACCCGAAACCGGCGGACCCTTCAGACTCTTTCGTCACCCCAATTATGTGGCGGTCTATGTGGAACTATTCGCTCTGCCGTTGTTACATGGCGCCTGGTTGACTGCCGCCATTATCGGCACGATAAATTCGATCCTCATCCTCATCAAGGCCCGCGCGGAAGACAGTGCGTTGGAGAGCACGCCATGAACGACGCCTACATCCTCGCCGGCATCCGAGATGTCGCCCGCAAGCATGTTGGATGGGAAGGCCCCATCGAGCCGGACATGCGCCTGGTCGAAGACCTCTCTCTGGATTCCATCAAGCTACTGACCCTGGCGATCGAGGTGGAAAACCGCTTCCAGATCTGCCTTGACCCGGAGAGGGACCACGAGCTGATCACCGTGGCGGACCTTGTTGCGGCGATCAGCCAGCAAACCTCCGCCAAGCTTAGAGCTGAAGAAGGGAATGACCGTAGAGGCACAGAGGACACACAATGAACACAACAAAGACAAAAACGCAGAGGCACGTTGAACCTTAACACCATGCTCGACCGGGCGGCGGAGATCCCCGGACACGGACTGCGGCTGTTGGATCGCTCAGAGCGAGAGACCTGGCTGTCCTGGTCCGACGTGCGATTACGGGCCGGCCGGGTCTGCGGCAGTCTTCGCCGGCTCGGCATCAAACCGGGCGAACGGGTCGCCTTGATCTACCCGACAGGCCCTGAGTTCTTCGACGCCTTCTTCGGAATCCTCCTGGCGGGCGCAGTTCCAGTGCCCCTCTACCCTCCTGTCAGACTCGGCCGATTGACCGAATATCACGAACGTACGGCGCGCATGCTTCAAGCGGTCGATGCCCGCCTGGTCCTCAGCGATCGATGGGTTGGACGGATCCTCGGCCGGACAATCGCTCTCGCCCGGCCCGCCCTCGGTTGCCGGAACCTCGATGAACTGGAAGACTCGACTCTGGGTCCTGTCGATATCACTACCGATGACCTGGCGTTGGTCCAGTTTTCCTCCGGAACGACCGTTGACCCCAAGCCGGTCGCCCTCTCTCATCGAGCCCTGTTGGCCCAGACATTGACCCTCAACTCGTTCTGGCCAGAGACGGAGACCCAGAACCACACCGGCGTCAGCTGGCTCCCCCTTTACCACGACATGGGACTGATCGGCTGTGTTCTTCCGGCCCTCGAGCGGCCTGCGACGTTGACTTTGATTCCACCCGAGGTCTTCGTGGCCCGGCCGGCCGTCTGGTTGCAGACGATCTCCCGCTACCGCGCAACGATTTCACCGGCACCCAATTTTGCCTACGGCCTCTGCGTCGACAAGATCTCCGACGAAGACCTCGAGGGTGTTGATCTCGGATCATGGAGAGTGGCCCTCAACGGCGCCGAACCAGTGGCGCCAAGGGTTCTGCGCGCATTTCTGAAACGCTTCGGGACCTATGGTTTTGCCGCCGAGGCCTTGACTCCGGTCTACGGCCTTTCGGAGGCGGCCCTTGCTGTGACCTTTTCCGATCTCGACCGCGTCTTCACGACGACCCGTTTCGATCGCCACGACCTCGCTGCAGACGGCACGGCAAAAGAAACACCTGACGGCATCGAGTTGGTTTCCGTAGGTCGACCCCTGCCCGGTTTCGATATCCGGATAGTGGATGATAACCGCAAGGAAATTTCTTCAAGTCGGGTAGGCCGGATACATGTCCGTGGGCCATCTTTGATGGAGGGCTACCTCGGATGCCCGAAAGCCACCTTCCAGGTCCTACGAGACGACTGGCTCGATACCGGCGACCTGGGATTTCAATATGAAAACGAACTCTACCTGACGGGCCGAGCCAAGGACTTGCTCATTTTGCGCGGACGTAACCACGCTCCGTCCGAGGTCGAACAGGCCGTCGATACCGTCGAAGGGGTGCGCACCGGGTGTGCCGTGGCCGTCAGCCATCTTGAGGAAGGCACGGATGGGGAGGTCCTCCTGGTCTTTGTCGAGGCACGCGGCAACACCTCGGGTGACAGTTATCACAGTATCGGCATCTCCTGTAGCCAGGCCATTCTTGCCGCCACCGGTCTCTACGCCGAACGAGTGGTCGTACTTGAACCCGGCACCCTTCCCCGAACCTCGTCAGGCAAGCTCCGTCGCCAGGAAACTCTGCGTCTCCATCAGTGCGGCGAACTCGAACCATCCAAGCCGGTGACCCCGCTCCGAGTGGCCGGGGCCATGGCACAATCGGCCGTGGCATACGCACAGCTGAACTGGAATAACCGTGGTCGTAAGAGTTAGGCCGAAAAGGGTGAAGGCTGTCAGCTATGGGCTTGGTCGTATGCAAGATCCACCACAGAGACGCAGAGAACACGGAGGAACACAGAGGGCAGGCCCAAGGCGCTCCGGGCGTCCGCCCGCCCGCTGTGCGAGCTCGCCTGATGGCCTACCGGTCGCCTCGTGCACAAGCGTCCCGTTCGACGGCCCGGCCATCAGAACGCAAATTTCACTCGCTTCGGCGGACCACACCGACAAATGTGCTCTTCAAAGGGTTCCGACAGCGTGCGCCCGAGTCCAGCTGCACGCGAAGCGTGTCAGGCAGAGGAGAGGCGGGCGACAAGAACAAGTTCTTGGAGGCCGTTTCTCTTTCTGCCGTGTGCGGACGGAGTCCGCATGCCGGGCGTGGAACTGGGGTGATGTCAGAATCACACTCTGTGTTGTTCTTCTCTGTGTTCTCTGTGTTCTCTGTGTCTCTGTGGTTATTGTTTTCGGGAACTATGTCTCACGAATCAAAGCCATGGGCACCTAAGTGGCCACGTTTTACGACCTCGTCATCGTGGGGGGCGGCCCAGCAGGGCTTGCGGCCGCCATCGAAGCGCAGATGGCCGGCTTGAACGTCGTCGTTCTCGACCGCAGCCGACCGCCGATTGACCGTGCCTGTGGAGAAGGCATCATGCCGGACGGCATTGCTCGTCTCCACTCTCTCGGCGTGGAACCGCCTCCGAAGGGCAGTTCACCTTTCAGAGGTATCCGCTATATCGACGGCGACACCGTAGCCGAAGGCCTTTTCCCCAGCTCTGCCGGTTACGGAATCCGCAGAACCCATCTCCATCAAGCACTGGTGGATCGAGCCGAGGTCGTGGGTGTTGAGCTTCACTGGGACACGGAGGTCACGGGTCTTCATGCCGACCATGTTCAGACGTCAAAAGGCCCGGTCTGCGGCCGATTCCTGATCGGGTCCGACGGGCGCCACTCGAAGGTACGAAAATGGGCAGGTCTCGACCGCGGTCCCGCCCCCGGCGCTCGATTCGGCATCCGGCGCCATTTCACCATCGAACACTGGACCGATCTGGTCGAGGTCTACTGGGCCGACGGGTCCGAAGCCTACGTCACTCCGGTGGGTCCCAACACGGTTGGGGTCGCCATCTTGTGGCACAAGCAGGCGACGTCCTTTGATCAACTCCTGACACGCTTCCCACGGCTCAGCGACCGGCTTCAGGGGGCGCCCGTCACAACAATCGATCGCGGCGCCGGACCTCTGGAACAACGGAGCCGGGCCGTCGTTCGTGGAAATCTGGCCCTGCTTGGAGACGCCTCAGGTTCGCTTGACGCCATCACCGGCGAAGGTCTGACTCTGGCGTTTCACCAGGCTCACGCCCTCGTGGAGGCGATCAAGACCAGCAATCTCAAGTCATACGGGAACGCCCATCGCAAACTGCGCCGCCAAGCACGTCTGGTGACCTGCTTGGTGCTCTTTGCCGAAGCTCGCCCCCGCTTGCGGCGGCGCATGGTTCGGGCACTGGCCGCCGAACCCGCTCTTTTCTCCCGCTTTCTCGAAATCCTGGTGGACAGACTCCCCCTTTCCAGCCTGGGCGCCGGAAATATCTTCCGGTTGGCACGACGTCTGGTCGCGCCATGAAAATCCGAGATCTTGCGGCGGTTCTTCTGCTGGCGATGGTCATTCCGGCCCTGTTTTTCGTCAATCAGGTGACTGTGGACAATCGGCTCGAGCGGTGGCAGGGCAGCAATCCAGCAGACGCCAGGGTGTATAACGATTTCAAAGAAACATTCGGCAGCGACGAGTTTGTCCTGATCGCACTCTGGGACGGGCCGCTCTTTGAACCTGAAGCCCTGGACATCATGGTGGAAGTTGCCGAGACGATCGAAAGGATCCCAGGCATCATCCGGGTCCAGGGTCTGCCCGTGATCTACCGGGACCTCTTCGGGGGCGAAGATGCCGAGGCTCTCAAAGAAGAAATGACCTCGACACCCTTCTATCGTGACCTCTTCATCTCTTCAGGCGGCGAGACGACCGCCATCGTGGCGACCGTCACCCCCCCCGATGACCCACGGGGACGACGGATGATCATGGCCGGCATCCGTGAAGCGGTGAAGCCTCTGGAAGCGGCCGGTTTTACGACGGGCCTGGTGGGTTCGACGGCTCTGATCGACACTCTGGACCGGATGTCGGAAACTGAGAGCCAAAGAGCCTTTGTCGTGGCCCTGCTGATGTCTCTTCTGGCACTGGCCGTGCTCTCACGATCGGTCCGCGTGATGATGGTGGCCGCGACATGTGCCGCAATCGCTGTCATCCTGACGATAGCAATCCTGGTGCTCACCGGCCACACGCTCAACATGATCACCTCCGTACTGCCGGCGCTGCTGTGGGTGCTTGCCCTGTCGGGCATCATTCACCTGATACGCCGGTTCCGCCACCACCGTGTCGATCTCGGAATGGATCAGGCCGTGCAGATGGCCCTGAGCGATACCACCCGCCCGATGATGCTCGCCTCGATCACGACCGCAGCGGGCTTCCTCTCACTGGTGGCAGCCGGCATGGAACCGGTACGGGAACTGGGTCTCTTCGCGGCCGTAGGTATTCTCGTGTCCCTGGCCATCAATCTCCTGGTGGGCCCCTTCCTGATTCGCCTTCTGCAGGTGCCCCAGGCCGCCACGGCTGCGGATCCGGAATTCCACGGTCGATGGCTTCACCTGGGGTCCTCCCGGCCACGCACCGTCATCGCCGCCGCCCTGCTGCTGATCCTCGGCGCCCTCGCCGGGCTGCCCTTCGTTCAGGTCGCTTCGAATCCCATCGGCTTCCTGCCTGAGGACCATCCGACCTCGGTCGACTACCGGAGAGTCGCCAAAAGTCTTGGAGGTTTCTACACCCTTGAGGTCATCCTCAATCTACCGGGGACTTGGACTGACCCCGCTCAATGGGCACCCATCGACACCATCGTTGGAGACCTCGGCGCATCGCCCATTGTTGCCCGTGTCATCTCCCCGCTGGACGTCTTGCGGAAGCTCCATCAATGGGATGAGGCTATGAACCCTGCTGCGTATCGCCTACCGCACTCGCTCACCGCCGCCGAGGCCCTTCTCGAGAATCTCAACCAGGAAGGTCGGGAGATGCTCGACAGCCTCGTCACGGGGGACGGAACCACGATCCGTCTGTCGGCAATCGTCAACGAAATGGATGAACTGAAATTCCTGGATCTCGTTGAGCAGACCCGGCAGGCCTTGGGTGATATGCCGACCGGTTTTTCCGGTTGGGTCACCGGCCAGGTACTGCAGTTGGTCAACGCCCAGCAGGCCCTGATCACCAGCCAACTGCGGAGCCTGGGCCTGGCCCTGCTGGTGGTATTCACAGTCATCGCGATCGGTCTTCGTTCAGCCCGGTTGACGGCACTCTCCGTGCTGCCCAACGTCATACCGTTGCTGGCTGCATTCGCCCTGATGGCCGTCGCCGGCATCACACTCGATGCAGCTACTGTCATGGTGGCGTCCATCGCCCTGGGTATTGCGGTCGACGACACCGTGCACCTCCTGGTGGCCATCAGTCGAGAGGAAAAGAACGGCGCCGCCACCGATCGTCTGCGTCACGCCCTCGAACACGTCGGGGCCGCGATGGTCTTGACCACCGTCGCCGCCTGTATCGGCTTTTTTGCCCTGATGACCTCCGCATTCGTTCCCATCCGGTCTTTCGGTTTGCTTTCGGGAACAGCGATGATCGTAGCTCTCGCCGCCGGTCTGTGGTTGGTTCCGGCGCTGTTGGTTTCTTTTTTCAGAGAAAGAGGGATTGAATGAGGGAAGAAATAGATACTGGATACCGGAGGTGAGGAGCGTGTAGGGCATTAACGGCGGATGGATTTCGGAGGGTCGTGAAGTGCCATTTTGAGACGAATTCGAGGCGCTGTACTCTCTGTACGGGCAGAGGATACAACGAAAAAGGGCCTTCACGACACCCGAAAGGCACCGGTGATTTAATGCCCTACACCCTCCGAGGAACCGACGCCGGGCCGAAGGCCTGCCGAGCCGAAGGCTTGGACCCGCGAAGCGGGTGGCGTGGGCAAGGAACTGGACTCCCAAGCCTGCAGGTGCTCCCTGAGCTGAAGCATTCCACAAGGTGGTTCAAAATCCACCTGCTGACCCTGTGCTTCATCCTCGCATCCCTGGGTGCGTCGGCCGAGAGTCCGTGCAATCCGGAATCCATCACCGCCGCCCAGTTGACGTACGACCTTGAGGCGGCAATCCCGGTCCTTGAGGCCTGTGAACTCGAGGCGCCGGTCAGAACCGGCGATGCCCACCGTGAACTGGTGGCCCGAGCAGCCCTACTGGTCGCTGAGTTGCACCGCATCGATTTTGAGGCGGCGCCCAAATCGGAACGACCCGAACGGAGGGCTCTCGGCATACTGATCGACGATGCAGCCGACACTGGACTGAAAAGCCTCAAAGACCTCCCGGAGACCTCGGAGCGACTTCGGCTCGAGGCCGATCTGCTGGCCACCAAGATCCGTTCGGACTTCCGTGCCAAAAAGTACGGCAAGAAGATGAAGGCCGCTGCCGCCAGAGCTCTTGAACTCGATCCCTCAAGCGCCTGCGCCATCGTCTCCCAGGCCAAACCCTTCCTCTTCGCCGAGACCCGCCACGGCGGGGATCTCGATGAGGCAATCCGGCTGTTGGGAGAGGCGCTGGCACTTGAGCCCGCGCTCGAGAGCGCCCTACTCCTCCGGGCGTTGGCCTACGAACGAAATGGAAAGACCGAGGCCTCCCGGAAGGACCTGACAGCCGCCTTGGCCACCAATCCACAGTGCCGACCCGCGCGCGAGCGCCTCAAAGACCGGTAGGAACCTCTGCGTCGTACGGCTACCCGGTTTGTGTCTGCTACCCTCAAAATCGATTCTTCAAATCCCGGAGGTTGAATTATGAAAAAACTCGTTGGTTTCATGCTGGCTTTGGCCGCCATGGCTGCTGTGCCCGCTAACGCTCAAAGCAGCAATGTTTTTTACGGCGGCGGTATCGGCCTGAGCTTCGGCACGATCGACTACATCGAGGTGGCGCCGATGATCGGCATCCAGGTGACGGATGAGTTCTCGACCGGCATCAATCTCCTCTACCGCTACCGGGACGACTCCAGATACAGCCCCAGCCTGTCGACCAACGATTACGGAGGCGGGTTATTCGCTCGTTATCGATTCCTTCCTAGCCTTTTTGCCCAGACAGAGTACGAATACCTCAGTTTCGAGTATTACGACTTCGACGGGAACACGGAGAGAGACACTTACTCCAGCTTTCTTGTTGGGGGCGGGCTATCCCAGCCAATGGGCCACAATGTTGCGCTCAACGCCGTCGTCCTCTACAACATCTCCTACTCCGACTCTGATTTCTACCGGCCGTACGACAGCCCCTGGGTGGTCAGGGTCGGTGTTTCGGCCGGGTTTTGAGGAGGACCCTCAATCCCAGCCGGAAGTGTCTCCAGTTTCGAAGCCGTTGCTGAAGATTCCGCTGCCACCGGTTACGTTGATGGTGACCAGGCCGAGGTTGGAATCTTCTTTGCCGTCCCAGGCAGCAAACGTGAAGTCGTCAACGCCGGAGAAGGCGGCGATCGGCCGGTAGTGGGCCTCGGATCCAACGATCCACGCCACACCCTGGTGTGGCTGGGATACGACTCTCAGCTCGAGCGCGTCGCCGTTGGGATCAACCGCACTCAGCGCGATGACTACCTCCATACCGGTAGTTGCCTCGGCAGTCTCATTCCCGACCGCCGCCGGCTGGTTGGTGCTGGGGTCTTCGCTGTCGGGACCGTTGTGGCAGGAGTAACAACCCACCCGGTAGCCCCGCCAAACATTCTTGTTGCCGAAACTGTCAGCATCAAGGATCCGATCTGCATGTGACTGCGAAAGAATGGTCCCTCGATTATCCACGCCATGACAGGCCTGGCACTGGGAGAGGGTTGCGCCGCCGCTGTCCTCAAAGGCATCAGGATGATTATCAACCCAGCTCTGGCCGACTGGATGCATGCCGTGCGGGCCACCGTCGATGGTATTGGGCTCTGTACCGTGACAGCTAGCACACTCGACAAGTGTTCCGATGTGCCCCTGAAGTGCCGAACTTTGTACGTTGTCGTTCCCGTGAGAAGCAGGAAAAATTGCATGGGTCGAACCGTGACAGGCGGAACACTGGAGCCCGCCATGCCCCGTCGAAAAACGGTAGAGGGAGGTGCCCGGAAGGGGCGTATTGGGGTCGGTCGCGAAAGTGTCGTCAACGGCCTCTCTTAACACGCCGGGAGAAGAAAATGCATCGGTATACCGGATCTGTCCGTTGTTGAGGACAGCCGTTCCTGTATGGCAATTCTGGCAGGTCGGTTCGTCGAACCAGCCCTCTCGGGTGTCGGCGCCGACGGTGCTCATCCCACCGTGGCAGCTCTGACACTGCATCGACAGGGCGCCGTCATTGCCGACCGCAGCGCCCATTGCGCCGCGGAGGCAGGCGGTATCTGAACCCGGGTGGCAGGTGTAGCAGGCTGTGCGATTTGACGAATCACCCAGGGCCATTCCGGTCACCGGATCGCTGACCTCTGAATGGAGACTGTGAATCGCCTCAGTCAGGGGCGAGATCCCCGCCACGCCGGTTCCAGGCAGGGCGTTACTCGAATGGCATGAGGCACACAAGATTGACCGGCCGCCAACAGCGGTAGCCTCCAGCCCAGCCGGATCAAATGACAGCGTTGCCAGCGCGTCGATGAAAACCGGGTTTCCACCTTCCGTCTCGTCGTGCAACCGAAGGAGGTTGAGACGGTAGTCCCGTTCAACATCCCCATCCCACACCCACCCGCCGATCGGCTCGGCATCAGGTCCTGAACCCGAGGCATGACAGCTGCGACAGTCCATCTCGTCGGACACCGGAAGAACGACATCGGTTGAGGCCAACACCAGTCCGGCCCCGTCGCGTGCCACCAAACGCATCATAGGATAGTAGTTTTTCGAAAATCCATCGTCGTAGGGCGTGATCGGCACACCTTCAGCCGTAAACCACTGGTGCCCGTCCTCCCATACCATTTCCTGGGGTGTATTACCGTCCCCCGGCATGTCAAACCCTGCCAGGCCCTCATCCGGCAAAAGAGAAGCCCCGAAGAGGCTTCCGACATGATCCCAGAAGTTGCTCTTCCCGATCGACGTGACGTTGACCGAGCCGCCGGGATCGGCGACCGATTCATACGTAACCGTAACTCCGGCAGGCACATCGACGAGATTCCCGCCAGGGTCGATCAACTGGGCGTGGACCGTATTGTACGGCGGCAGGATCGCCATGACCGAATAGTCGGCGTCCATGCAGTGCATCCCGAGGTCATTCCATCCGACCAGCGTCCAGCCGCTGCTCCCGCCTCGCACTACCATTGCCGACATTCCTGCCACAAGGGCCAAGATCCCAAACCACACTGCCGAGGTCCTTCTGAACATAAATTCTCTCCTTTTTCATTTCGATATTGGCACACATATTCAATAATTAATGTGACCGCGATCATCAATGGAACAGGGGAAAGACCCGACAAATCGGGAGAGTGGAAATATCAAGCGTCAACAGAGTGTTCTTGTAATGGCAACGCGATTTTGAAAGGGAGACATCATGCCGAAAATTAACCGTTACGTCGACATCGACACCGTAGAGCGAGAGGCCAAGAAGGACTACATCGACCGCCACTCGCCGTTCATCCACTGTGGGGACTCGGCCACCGCCGGCGAAAAATTCGCCGTCACCGTCAAGGTCGGCAACGAGTACGACCACCCGGACGACTTCGACCACTTCATCAACAACGTTGCGCTCTACAATGGCGAGACGCTGTTGGGTCGGGCCGACTTCCCGCCGGGAACCCTGGGCAATCAGAAGTCTCAGGTTGAAGTTGTTTTCAACATCATCCCGACGAAGAAGCTCAAACTCGTGGCCCACGCCTACTGCACCAAGCACGGTCTGTGGGAGAGTGATCCGATAGAAGTAAGCGTCAGTTAAAGCCGGCACTCGGGCGGGACGAACCCCGCCCTCCGGTTTTTCTTGCAGGGGAGGGGTTTATCCCCTCCTTTTTTGTTCCACCTCTGCCCGGTTAGGAGTACACTATCCGGACGCCTCTTGGCGCCACCGTTTTCGGTGGCCCGCTCCAGGAGCGTGTACTCATAGATGGCGGATGGGTTTCGGAGGGCTGTTATGCCGTTCGAGGCACATTCGAGGCGCTGTACTGTGACCGGTACGGGCCGAGAATGGAACAAAGAACGGCCTTAACGGCACCCGAAAGGCGTCGCTGATTCTGTTCGGTACACGTTCCTGACCCATCGGGGTGTGTCACGAGGTGGGAATGGAGACCACAATGAAAAGCCACGAGATTCGCGCCCGTGCGGTTGAGCGCTGCCATGAAAAGGGCATCCTGATACCGACCCTGGCCCAACAGAAAGATCCCTCACTGATCCCCGACGCCGTCACCAGGCGACTCCCCAACATCGACATCCAGGATGTCGATCCCCTCAATCTCTTCCGGATCACCTGGTACAACGACCCCTCAAGCCACGGGTTTGGCGCGGTCAACACTTTCGAGCTGCCATCGGAGCTGACCGGGGTCGAGGCCCGCATCGTCGGCCTGGTCGGCCGCCACTTTCCCACGGGGACCCATAAGGTCGGAGCGGCTTTCGGATGTCTCGTGCCCCGCCTGGTGCATGGAGAGTTCGATCCGATCAACCAGGTGGCAGTCTGGCCGTCAACCGGCAACTACTGCCGCGGCGGCGCCTTCGACAGCGCCCTCCTGGGGTGTCATTCGGTAGCAATCCTCCCCGAAGAAATGAGTCAGGAGCGCTTCCGCTGGCTGGAGGACATCGGCGCGGAGGTGTTCGCCACTCCGGGCTGCGAATCCAACGTCAAGGAGATCTTCGACAAATGCTGGGATCTGCGCGCCACCCGGCCTGAGGCGGTGATCTTCAATCAATTTGACGAGTTCGGGAACTATCTCTGGCACTGGTCCGTCACCGGCGCCGCGGTCGAGGACTGGCTCAGGAACAACGCCGGACCCAACGGCCGGCTAGCCGGCTGGGTTGGCGCCACGGGATCGGGCGGAACCCTGGCTGCGGGCGACTATCTCAAGGGCCGCTTCCCAGGAGCAACCATCACCGCGGCCGAAGCCCTCCAGTGCCCGACTCTCCTGGCCTGCGGCTTCGGCGGTCACCGCATCGAGGGCATCGGCGACAAGCATGTCCCCTGGATTCACAACGTGCGCACCACCGATGTCGTCACCGCCATTGACGACGAGGCCACAATGCGGCTCATGCGACTGTTCAACGAAGACGTCGGACGAGACATCCTCGCCGACCGTGGCGTCCCGGATGCCGTCATCAGCCGGCTGGATGACCTCGGTATTTCCTCCATTTGTAATTTACTGGCCGCAATCAAGACCGCGAAGTACTACGACCTCGGTCCAGACGACATCCTGGTGACGTCCTTCACGGACTCGGTCGAGATGTACCGTACCCGCCTTGACGAGATGAACGAGGCCCACGGCGTCTACACGGCAACCGACGCGGCAGTCGATTTTGAACGCCGACTGCTGGGCGCAACTACGGATCACCTGCGGGAACTGACCTATCGTGATCGCCGGGCCATTCACAACTTCAAGTATTTCACCTGGGTCGAACAACAGGGGCGCTCCGTCGAAGAGCTGGAAGAGCTGTGGAATCCCTCCTTCTGGACCGATCTGACCGACGGCGTACCCGAATGGGACGAGGCGATCAATAAATTCAACCAGGACACCGGGGTGAAGGAACTGCTGGAGCAAACAAAATGAACGCAACTGGAAAACAGGCTCTCGAGGCCGCACAACTGATTGAACGAGATATCGTCAGCTTCCTTCGCCGCATGATCGCCATCCCGGCGGAGAGTCTGCAGGAGAAGGAGCGCTGCGAGCTGGTCAAGGCCGAGTTCGAGAAACTGGGCTTTGACGAAGTCTTTTTCGACGGGCTGGGCACAGTCGTCGCCCGCATCGGCAACGGCCCCTTCAAAATACTGATGGACGGCCACATCGACTGCGTCGGCGTCGGCAATCCGGCCTCGTGGGACTACGATCCCTTCGAGGGCAAGGAAGAAAACGGTGAGATCTGGGGTCGGGGTGCAGTGGACGAACTGCCCGCGATCGCTGCGATGGCCTTTGGCGCCCGACTCCTGATGGACCGCGGTTGGCCCGAAGGCATCACCCTCTACCTCTCCGCCTCGGTGATGGAGGAAGACTGCGACGGCCACTGCATGCTCCACTTGATCGAAAAAGAAGGCATCAAGCCCGACGTCGTCATTCTGGGAGAACCCACCGATTTGGATATCTACCGCGGTCACCGGGGTCGGATGGAAGCGACGATCACAACAAGGGGCCGCTCGGCCCACGGCGCCCACGCCCACCACGGTGTCAATGCCCTCTACAAGATGGCGCCGATTATCCTGGATGTCGAGAAGCTCAACGAGAACCTCGCCCACGACGAGTTCCTGGGTTCCGGTTCGATCATCGTCTCCCACATCTCAGTCGACACCCCGTCCCTCAACGCCGTCCCTGACCGCGCCACGATCACCCTGGACCGTCGAATGACGGTCGGCGAGACAGTCGAGATCGTGCTGGCAGAGCTTCGAGCCTTGCCCCATTTGGGCGATGCCGAGGTCGAACTGCTCCACTATGACGAGACCAGCTGGACCGGAGCACAGGCCACCCAAGAGAAGTACTTCCCCACCTGGGTGCTCGATGAAGACCATCCGTTGGTTCAGGGCGCCGCCAAGGCCGCTGCCGCAGTGCTCGACGAGCCGCCTGAAATTTCTCGCTGGCATTTCTCGACCAACGGCGTCGCCACCATGGGCCGCCTGGGTATCCCGTCGATCGGCTTCGCCCCCGGCCTCGAAGAGCTGGCCCACACCACCCAGGAACACGTCAAAATCGAGGATCTTGTCAAGGCTGCCGCTGTCTATAGTTTGATGCCGGAAGCCCTTCTCAAATGAACCCCCCTTTCCTTTTTATTGATTTGGATTTCCAGTGGAGTCGCTGGACGAAACGAACCCCTTCAACAGGGAATCCAAACCAAAAAAAAGGACCCACGGAAAGGTCAGAAAATGCAAACAAAGCTTAAGGGCAAAGACTTCATCACAACCCAGGACTGGACTGTCGAGGAGATTGAGACGATCATTTCCCTCGCCGAAGAACTCAAGCTGGCCAAGGCCACCGGTCGCAAGACGCCGTGGCTCGACGCCAAGACCCTCTACATGATCTTCTTCGATTCCTCGACGAGGACCCGAAATTCCTTCGAGACCGGCATCACGCAGCTCGGCGGCCACGGGATCTTCCTTTCTCCGGACAAGATGCAGATCTCCCACGGCGAGAATGCCCGTGACACCGCTAACGTCTTGTCCCGATACGGCGATGCAATCGCCGTCCGCCACTGTGCTCTCAACGAGGGCAACCCCTACATCCGCGACCTTGCCGAGCACGCCGACATACCGGTGATCTCGATGCAATGCGACGTCTACCACCCCTGTCAGATCCTGGCGGACTACCTGACGATCAAGGAGAAGTTCTCCGGCCGGACCAAGGGTCTCAAATTGGGGGTCGCCTGGACCTCGGCGCCCAACTACGTGCGGCCGTTGTCGGTTCCTCAAAGCCTGATTCTGATGATGCCCCGGATGGGCATCGACGTCACTCTGGCCTATCCGCCGGAGTTCAAGCTGATGCCGGAGATCGAGGAACAGGCCCGGGCGAATGCCAAGGCAGCCGGTTCGTCGTTTGAGATCACCAATCAGTTTGAAAGCGCCTTCGAAGATGCAGATATGGTCATTCCAAAGTCGTGGGGTCCCTTGATGACCACCACCGACACGCCCGAGGGCCTCAGTCTGATCGAGAAATACCCCTCGTGGCGCTGTGATGCCGAGAAGATGGCCCTGGCCAAGGACCACTGCCTCTACATGCACCCACTGCCCGCCGACCGCGGCCGCGAGGTGACCAATGAGGTGATCGACGGACCCAACTCCGTCGTCTACGATGAAGCCGAAAACCGGCTTCACGTGCAGAAGGCACTGATGGCTCTGACCATGTAGCGACGAAGACGAAGGCAATGAACCACAGTAATTTTTCTCATGCTGGAGGTCGCCATGGCTCGTTTTGAACTGCGATGCAGCAAGTGCGGGGGGGTCTTCTCGGAGGACCCCAAACTTCTGGTATGCCCGGAATGCTCCAAAAAACAGGTCCAAGGTGGGTCCCTGCGGGGTGTGCTCGAGATCAATATCCTCGATCCTCCCGTTGGGTGGCCCGAGGAGCCTCTCGGAAGTCCACAGTTCCTGCGCCGGGTCCTACCGCTCGGTGATCCGAGCCATCTGGCGCCACTGCCCGTCGGCGATACACCCTTGCTTGAAGTTCCCCGACTGCGGAGAGAACTGGGAATGCAGCACCTGTGGCTCAAGGATGACAGCCGCAATCCCTCAGGCTCGACCAAGGACAGGGCCTCCTTCCTGGTCGCAGCCAAGGCTGCGGAGTACGGATTCGAAACGATTGCGACGGCCTCGACAGGCAACGCCGCGACTGCCCTGGCCGCCGTCTGTGCCGCCTCAGGGCAACGGGCCGTCGTGCTGGTCCCCGCCGGAGCGCCCCCTGCCAAGTTGACCCAGATGCTGGCCTACGGCGCCGAGGTCGTGCCGGTCGACGGATCGTATGACGACGCCTTTGAACTTTGCATGGAAGCCTGCGCCGAATTCGGGTGGTACAACCGCAACACAGCACTCAACCCCTTCACTCTGGAGGGCAAGAAGACCCTGGCTCTGGAGATCGCTCGTCAGTTGGCCCCGGAAACGCCGGACGCCATAATCATTCCGACGGGAGACGGCGTCATCTTGAGCGGCATCGCCAAGGGCTTTGCAGACCTTCTGGCGTGGGGCCTGACCGACCGCGTTCCGCGGCTGATCGCCGTGCAGCCGGAGGGCGCTTCGAGCCTGGTTTCGGCGCTGGCCGACGGCGACAACGACGTCATCCCCATGCCCGGGGCCGCCAGCATCGCCGACTCCCTGGTCGTCGAAGCGCCTCGCAACGCCCGCCTGGCCCTCCGCAGAATCCGGGAGTCCGGAGGTGGAGGCGTTACGGTCTCTGACGAGGCCATCATTGGAGCGATCGCCCGATTGGCCCGCCTGACCGGGGTATTCGCCGAACCGGCAGCTGCGGCTTCCCTCGCCGGGCTCGAAGCGGCCCTCACGGCCTCCTTGGTCGAAAAGGGAGAACGGGTGGTCCTACTGGTCACAGGAACCGGACTCAAGGACCGAGATGCCGCCACACGGGCCGTCACGATGCCCTCGGCTATTCCACCGGACCTCGATCACTTGGCCGAACACCTTCACCAGTAATGAAGGAGGCACACGCCTGAAAAAATAGAGTTAATATCGTCCGATGACTGAAGACACACTCTCTCCCCTGCGCGAAGATGTCCGTCTGCTGGGTGCAATCCTCGGTGACGTCCTCAAAGATCAGGAAGGACAGGCAGTCTATGAACTGGTCGAACGAGTGCGCACACTTTCCAAGGCGGCTCGCAATGGTGACGGGAAGGCCGAGGACGACCTCAATGTTATCTGTCAGAATCTGCCGACCGAGGATGCCCACCGCGTCGCACGTGCCTTCGCCCACTTTCTGGCCCTGGCCAATATTGCCGAACAACACCATCGCATAAGACGCCGCCGATGCTACGAGAAAGACGCCGGACGCCCCCCACAAAGGGCCAGTCTGAACGAGACGTTCGCTCGCCTGATCGACACAGGAGTGTCCCCTCAAGAACTCCACCGCACTGTGACGAGCCTCAACATCGGCCTGGTTCTGACCGCTCACCCCACGCAGGCACAGCGCCGCACCATCATTCGAAAGTACGGACGGATCGCCGATCTCCTCAACATCCGGGACCAGGGAACCAAGGACAGCAACACCGTTCGGGTCGAACTCGAGCGGGTCATCACCGAAAGCTGGGGAACCGACGAGGTTCGTCTTCGCAAGCCGACGCCGGAGGATGAGGTCCGCAACGGACTCGCCTGGTTCGAACAGGTGCTCTGGGATGCCGTTCCCGCCCACCTCCGTGCCCTCGATCGAGCACTTACGACTCACACCGGCCTGCCTCTTCCTCTGGAGAGCTCGCCCATTCTTTTCGGTTCGTGGATGGGCGGCGACCGCGACGGCAACCCCAACGTCACTCCGGAAACAACGCGAAGGGCAATCCTCCTGGCTCGCTGGCAGGCGGCAGCTCTCTACCTTCAGGAGATCAAGACCCTCAGGGAGGAACTCTCGATCAACAGGGCTTCCGAGGAGTTGCTTGGCCACGTCGGCCCCGTGTGGGAACCCTACAGAGAAGCCTTGCGACCGTTGAAGGTGCAGCTCGAGGCCACCCTCGAGCACTGTGAGAGAGCCCTGCCCGACCCATCCATCGAACCAGGTCCTGAAGTCCTTTTCGACCCTTCCAGGATCAAGGCGCCTCTCGAGCTGTGCCGTCGTTCATTGTTGGCCTGCGGCTACGACGTGATCGCCGAAGGACGCCTGGAGGACCTGCTCCGCCGAGTCGCAGTCTTTGGTCTGACTCTGGTTGAACTGGACCTCCGACAGGAGGCCGACCGCCACACCGAGGCTCTCGACTTCCTGTGCCGGGTAGCCGGCCTCGGCGCCTATCAGCAGTGGGACGAGGACCAGCGCCAGGCCTTCCTCATCGAGCGTTTGCAGAAGAAAACGCCACTGGTCGGCATTGAATACTGGAGAGAATCAGACGGCCGGACCCCGGAGTCGGTTGCCCA
The DNA here is from genome assembly GCA_030618605.1 of Holophagae bacterium. Taxonomy (GTDB): domain Bacteria; phylum Acidobacteriota; class Thermoanaerobaculia; order Thermoanaerobaculales; family Sulfomarinibacteraceae; genus DAOWGJ01. The sequence goes on from JAUXDC010000003.1 coordinate 27,404, forward strand.
GGTCCTCGGAGCCTTTGCCGTGGCGGCGCGTCAGGGACAGGGGGCTCTCGGCGCCTACGTGATCTCCATGGCGTCAAAGCCGTCGGATGTGCTCGCGGTCGAGTTGCTGCAACGAGAGGCTCGGGAATTCTTTTCCGACGAGGCCTCCGGGCCTCCAATGCGAGTCGTACCTCTTTTTGAAACGTTGGCCGATCTCGAGGGCATCGAAGGGGCCGTCGAGCGACTGTTGGCCGTACCGTGGGTTGTCAATCGGTTGCGCAAGGTCCACGGGGGGCGACTGGAGATCATGCTGGGCTATTCGGACTCGGCCAAAGATGCCGGTCGACTGGCAGCCTCTTGGGCTCTCTACAAAGCTCAAGAAGCCGTCGTTGACGCCGGGCGCCGCGCCGGAATCCGGGTCACCCTCTTCCACGGTCGGGGCGGAACCGTCGGCCGGGGTGGCGGACCGACTCACGCCGCCATCCTCAGTCAACCGCCTGGCTCGGTCGACCACACAATCAGGGTCACCGAACAGGGCGAAATGATCGTCGCCAAATTCGGCCTTCCTGAACTGGCCGGGCGGAACCTCGAACTCTACGTCACCGCCGTGACCGAGAGCAGCCTGCGAACCGAAGGTCGGTCTACGACCGCGTGGCGTGGCGTGATGGATCGGTTGGCGGAGCACTCGACACAGGCGTATCGTAACGTCGTCCGGGACGACCCCCGGTTTGTGCCCTACTTCAGAACCGCGACCCCCGAGACGGAACTGGCCCGGCTCAATATCGGCTCCCGGCCCGCGCGGAGACCCTCGGCCGTGCCCCTTGCCGAACAGGGGATCGAGACGCTCCGCGCCATCCCGTGGATCTTCGCCTGGACCCAGATTCGTCTGATGCTCCCCGCCTGGCTGGGCCTGGGCCAGGCATTGAAGGCAATCAATGATGGGGACGACCGCCAGACCCTGGAAACCATGGCACGGGAATGGCCCTTTTTCTCGACCTTCCTCGATCTGATCGAAATGGTCCTGGCCAAGACCCTTCCCGATATTGCTGCCCATTACGACACCCTGCTGGTGCCGCCGGAATTGAGAGACATGGGGACCGAGCTCCGGGACAGGCTCAAAACGACCCGCTCTGAGGTCTTGGGCCTCAGACAGCGCAAGGAGCCACTGATCGACAACCCGGTTCTCAGCCGTTCGATCGATGTCCGCAATCCCTACGTCGACCCGATCAACCGTTTGCAGGCCGAATTCCTTCGCCGCCTTCGGACGGCGCCGGAGGGGAATGGAGAATTCGAGAGACTTCGGGCCGCCTTGCTGACAACGATCAATGGGGTTGCTGCGGGCATGCGCAACACCGGCTAGGAACCTGTAGGGCATAGGCCGCCGAAGCGACTGCAGAGTTGAGTTGATCCTCGGCCTCTTCCCTATTGCGAAGGAATCCCCAACCATGCCTCCACCATCGGCGCCACGTCGACGGCCTGCATCTCCTTGAGCTTACCGCGACCTGCAGGGGTTCCTCTGGCCAGGAAGATCCCGCACAGGGCGTCGTGGTGGTTGAGATAACCGTGTTGACCGTAATACCGGCTGGGACGGATGATCTTCCCCTCGAGTCTCGATGATGCGGCGTATCCCGGTTTGAGAAAGACGACCAGATCACCAGCATTGGGGTGATCCAGACCGAGGGCGGCCAACTCGTCTCGTGCGGCAATTTTTTCAATGACCGGCTCACCCTCGACACCAATATCTGCCAGAGCTCGCGCAGCCCGTCTCAAGAGTTGGTTTGCTTCTTCCGCCGGTACGACGCCTCCAGGGTCACGACCCTCGAGATTAAGGTAGATGTGGCCCATGCCGCCGCTGGTGACGGCTGCCATCGGGCTTGAGTCCGACACCCGCAACCGGCCATGCTTCTCGACGGTCTCCACCAGCCCGGCATCGGCCAACGCCCGATTCAAGAGGACCTCATCGTGGATCGGCAGGAGCCCATGATCGGACACGACGACCAGAACATCCTCCCTCGGATTGAGTCCGGACCACAGGCCTGCGACCGAACGATCGATCGATCGACCGCACCGTTGCTGAGCCTCGCGAGCGGCAAACGCCGTGCCGTAGGACCACGCCCACTGTTTTTGGTTGACGATCAGGCCCACATGGAGGAACTCGTCCGGGCTGGGGTGATAGGCCAGGAGCAAATCAAAATCCTCGTTGTCCATCACCCACCGGGCAACGTCGTCAAGGTAACGATCCAGGCGTTCCACCTGTTCGACGAAGGTGTCCAGGTCGATGCCATCCCCCATGTCCAACCACCAGGCCTCCAGCCCCTTCTGGTCAGGAACCCCGGGCCAGGGACCGACCACCGGCGTCAACCGGTCGGAAAAGTCCTGGGGAAATGCCAACAGCCGGTTGAAAGCCCCACGGTAGAGGCGCAGGCCACCCCGATGGACATCCAGTTGCAGAATCTTCGACCACGCTCCATAGCGCTCTTTTGGCTCATCCGAAGGTCCTCGGGTCTCAAAAGTGGTCTCAAACCAATCCCATTTCTCAACGTATCTCCAGGACACCTCGCCCTGGGTTCGAACGGCGACGGTTTGATACCGGGGGCGTCCGTCGGGCTCGACATCCATCACGGCAACCTCGAGGGTCACGATTTCTTCATTGGAGGCTGTCACCGGTATTCGCCAGCGAAGGGGCTGCAGTCCGTCGACCGGAGGCAGCTCCGGCTCAGGCGAGGCCTGCGCGGGATCTAACTCGATGATCTCAGTCTGAACCAGTGGCCTGGTCGGCCACGAAATACCGAAGTCTCCGCTGAGTTCAGGGGTCGAAAAGTCCGCACCCGGCCACAGCAGAATCCCCGTGCGTCGGCCGGCAGCTTGGGCTTTGACCCACAGCGGCCTGATCTCGGAGGTGGTCCTGAAACCGTTCGTTCGTTGGTTTAAGGCATCGCCTTGCGCCCGATAGCCGTTACTGACGATTCCGGTCTGAGACGGCAAGGCGCCGGTGATCAACGAAGCGTGATTGACTGAGGTCAGCGTCGGATTGACCATGCGAAGCCGTTCGGCCTTGAGGCCCTCAGTCGCCATACCACCCAGGCCGGCAGGTGTTGCGATCGTCGGGTCAGAGAGCCAACTCTCCAACAAAGGGGCGCCCAGACCGTCGTACGAAACCATCACCACCCGTGCCGCTCGAGTTCCTTCCGGCGCCCCGGTCCTGCATGCCGGTACGGCCAGAGAAAGGCTCGCTGCAGCTACGGCAGCAACCAGAAAGCGGATACCGCCAATATTCCTCATCATCCACACTCCACAATTCGGGCCGAAGCCCACTCGTCTACCAAACGTCTCAGGGCCTCGGCAGCCTCTTTTCCCGATTGAAAAGGTCCGACCCGAACCCGCTCCAGCCCATCGGGGCCTTCCATTGCCAATGCCTTTTCACCGCTGTCCTTGAGACGCTCCACAGCCCGCGCTGCGTTACTCGAACTCGAGAAGGCCCCCACTTGAACCCAAAGACATTGATCGCCATCGGATGACTGTGAAGGACGGATAGTCGTGCCCGACCTCAGGTTTTGGGACTGACCGAGGACCTTGATTTTCACCGGCGCCACACCGTCGATGTCCAGGCCAATCACCTTGGCAGCGGCAAAACTCAGATCAATGATTCGTCCCTTGATAAAGGGTCCCCGGTCGGTGATTCGGACCTCGACCTCGGCGCCGGTATCACGCCTTTGCACTCTGACCTCCGTACCAAAGGGCAAAGACCTGTGGGCGGCCGTCATCTGATGCATGTCGTAGATCTCTCCGGAGGCCGTTCGGCGGCCGTGATAGGGCTTACCATACCAGGACGCATCACCCTTTTCGGTCCACCCTTCCGATCGAGGCTTGGTTGACTCGGTCGGAACAGTCTTCGGACCGCTCGAGGCACAACCAATCATGAGCCCTTGAGAAGCCAGGGCGCCAACACAGCAAAAATAAACCGCAAAGACGCGAAGAGTGCGAAGGAAAGACAAAGAAAATCTCATTGTAGCGGCGGGCGTCTCGCCCGCTGCACCCACCGAATCAACGCCTGCCGGGCTCCCAGAAGAAAACAAACGCAGAGACGCAGAGACGCAGAGACGCATCAAACGTCGAGATCCCGGCTTTTCGGAAGGTCCCCGGCCGTTTTCAAAAGGGGTCGAATCTCCGCTTCCAGGAACTCCTCGACCTGCTGCGGCGCCCGACCGACGAAGGCGGCCGGATCCAGGAGCCCCTGGAGTTCATCACGATCGAGCGGAACCTCGCCATCCTCGGCAATCAGTTCGAGAAATGGATTGGCCTCGCCTCGCTCAAATACTGCCGCAGTCGCCGCCCGGGCGTGAACCCTCAGGCGCTCGTGGACCGCCTGCCGGTCTCCACCACGGCGCACGGCCTCCATCAAGATTGCCTCCGAGGCCATGAAGGGCAGCTCGGCGAGGAGATTGGCCTCGACCATCGCGGGAAAGACCACCAAGCCGTCGGCCAGATTGTGCAGGATGCGCAGGATTGCATCGATGGTCAAAAAGGCCTCGGGCAGGGCCATACGGCGGTTGGCCGAATCGTCAAGTGTGCGCTCGAGCCATTGGTTTGACGCCGTGTCGGCCGGGTTTCTAGCGACATTGATCAGCCAACGAGCCAGCGCCCCTACCCTTTCCGAGCGCATCGGGTTGGCCTTGTAGGGCATCGCCGAGGAACCGATCTGCCCCTCGGCAAGGGGTTCGCGCATTTCCTTCAGACGCGCCAGCAGGCGGATATCCGTCGTCATCTTGGCCGCAGATTGGCCGATGCCGGAGAGGACTTCCAGAACGAACGCGTCGATCTTTCGAGGGTATGTCTGGCCGGTCACCGGATAGGTGGAGCCAAACCCCAGCTTGGCCGCCACCTTGAGGTCGAGTTGTTGCACCTTTTCGTGGTCGCCTTCGAACAGATCGAGAAACGTGGCCTGGGTACCGGTGGTGCCCTTGACGCCCCGTGCCCTCAGGCGGCCGGACTCGAAGCGAAGGCGTTCGAGGTCCAACACCAGATCCTGCAGCCAGAGGCAGGCCCGTTTCCCCACCGTCGTCGGCTGTGCCGGCTGAAAATGCGTGTGGCCCAGGGCCGGTTCGTCGGCCCATCTCCGAGCGAAGGCCGCAAGGGCGCCGATCACCGCCACCAGGCGCTGCTCAACCAGATCCAGAGCGTCACGAGTGATCATCAACTCCGCGTTATCCCCGACAAAACACGAAGTCGCACCAAGGTGAAGGATTGCTCGGGCCGCCGGGGCCCGATCGGCAAAGGCATGGAGGTGAGACATCACGTCATGGCGGGTCTTCTTCTCGTACTCCTTGACGCGCACAAAGTCCTCTTCAGTGACCTCGAGGTTGGCCCGCATCTGTTCCAGAGCCTCCTCCGGAATCGGCAGCCCCAAATCACGCTCAGCCTCGGCCAATGCCAGCCAGGTCCGCCGCCACATCGTGTATCGGTTCCGGGGCGAGAAGAGCCGTAACATCTCGGGCGAGGCATAACGCCCGGCCAGCGGATGATCGAAGCCGTCAAGATCAGCCATAAGAATCGGACCTCCTTGGAGAGTATAGCGGTGCGATGAGCGGGATGGGTTGTTGGGAAGGCCCGGCTGTTGGGGAGGTGGCGTTCAGCCCAGGCTACGGATCGCAAGGGGGGTTTTGCGCTTGGTGGGTGGGGGTTGACGGGGTAACGGCAGAATGTAAGGCGTCGCGGTCCGGGTTGCTGATGTATGGCGCTGTCTCCTGACGCTGTCGTTGCCACCCGACGCGGACACTGAATCTGTTCGTTGATGGCGTTACTGCGACTCGCGACTATTCAGACAAGTTCAACAGTGTCCCCGATTTTCTGATTTTCTTGGGCGCTCTCGGGTTTGTATGTCGGCGTTCGCTGTTCGGACGCTGAGACCAACATCCGTGCCAGGAGGGTCGTTCCCGTCATTGTGGACTTATATGGGACGCTATTCTTCTCTTCGCTACAATGACCACATGACCACGAAGACGACCTCTCTCTTGATTGCTTTGAGCTTTCTCCGCTCTATTTTCAAAAAGAGATCTTGAAAGACGCACGAGTTACAGCTACAATGAAATCATGATCTCTCGGCACCTGGAACAAGAGCTTCACGCTTCAATGAAAACGATGCCGGTTGTGACGTTGATCGGCCCGCGTCAATCCGGGAAAACTACCCTTGTACGATCTGTGCTTCCGAAAGCCCGGTACGTCAACCTCGAACGGCCAGACCTTCGGCAGCGAATCGCAGCCGATCCTGCCGGTTTCCTGGCGGAGCTCGACGGTCAGGTGATTCTGGATGAGGTGCAACGTCTGCCAGAGTTGTTATCGTGGATTCAGGTCGCAGTCGATGAAGATCCTACTCCCGGCCAATTCGTGCTCACCGGATCACACAACCTCCTGCTGATGGATTCGGTTGCCCAGACCCTTGCGGGGCGCACACGTCTTTTGACCTTGCTTCCCCTGTCGGTGGCAGAGGTTCTCGGACGCTCGCCACTGGAACCCGAAAAATTGGGCCAAGCCGGCATGGCCGAGGCGCCGGTATGCCGGGATCTCTGGCCGTTGGTGTTCAGAGGAATGTACCCGCGCCTTCACGGCCGCGACCTCGATCCGACGAGGTGGCTCGCCGACTACCGGCGCACCTACGTAGAACGAGACCTTCGAGAGGTGCTGCGAGTAATGGATCTTGAGGCATTCGACCGCTTTCTTCGGCTCGTGGCCGCCAGGACTGCCTGCGAGCTCAATCTATCGGCGCTTGCCGGTGATGCGGGTATCAGTCAGCCCACGGCTCGGCAATGGTTGGGCGCCCTCGAGGTGGGATTCATCACAACCCGGACCCCAATGCACGCGGCCAACTATCGCAAACGCCTGCGACGCCGGCCAAAAATGCACATGCTTGACAGCGGCCTGACTTGCCACCTGCTCGGTATCTCTACGCCAGAGATGCTCCGTTCACACCCACTCCGCGGCGCAATCTTTGAGTCATTCATTGTTGCTGAACTGATGAAGGCGTTCACCAATCGCGGTCTTGAGCCACCAATTTTTACGTGGCGCGATTCTCGTGGTCGAGAGATCGACATCATTCTTGACATGGGTTCCGAACTGTTACCTATTGAGGTGAAGTCGGGTCGTACGGTTGCATCGGACGCGACGCGGACCCTTCGTTGGTGGCTCCAGTTGCCAGGTAATCACTCTGAAAGTGGGGTGCTGGTCCATGGGGGCCAGGAATGTTACGGTCAAAATGCTATTCAGATCCGGCCTTGGTGGATCCGTTAACCTCCTCCACGACAGTGCGGCCGCCGTCACGACTTGGATTCCGGCATCCGAATTTCAACCTCTCGTCTATCCGACACGAAGAGCACCCGAAGGCGACCCCCCAATGCCTTGACATGGGCTCTGAGCGTGGAGAGCCGCACATCCCCTCGCCGCTCAAGTTTGGAGAGATCCGACTGGGACATCCGGCGTCGACCGGCCAGTTGCACCTGTGTGAGACCGAGCTCAACCCGTAACGCAGCAAGGCCAACCGAGGGTCTTTGTCTCCAGCTTCCTTCGGCCCGAGCCCGGCAACGGTCGATCCAGGAGCGCCAGAGGGGCGAAGTCCCGTACAACGGATGCGCATCGAGCAGGTGCATGACTCTCTCGGCGAACTCACCGTTGGGATCGTGGGCGATTGCAGCGGCGATCGGGCGCCAGTCATGCAAATCGCCACGCTCGAGAATGTCGATGACAGCGGCTGACGGCATTCCCTCCGCCGGGACGCCATGCCGAACCGACAGGTGACGATGGATCATGGTGACCCTCCGACGACTAGATCGAGCACCTTGACCGCGACCCTGCGGCACAGGTCGGCCACAGCATCCCAGTCCTGCCAGCGATTGTCGAGCTTGCGATAGGCCCCGAGATCGATTCCCGAAAGATCAAACGGACGCGGCTCAGCGAGTTGCTTGGCGACTTGGGTCGCGATGCGGCGGCCTTCAGGCCCAACCTGATCCTCGTAGTAATCATCCATGGCGCCGACAACTACGGCGGCCTGGACTTCACCCAAACGTTTGGCAAGCGCTGCGAAGTCGATATAGTCACGGGTCGCATTTCGCATCAGGCAGAGCCATGCCTTGATCCTCGCGATCTCTGCCAAAGTGGGAATCCGCATCATACGTGCCCCAACGGCGATTTCCTCAACTTCGAGGGGCCGTGTACGGATCAGATTCCGAATTCCTGTTTCGATGCCGTCCAAACTCCCCAAGATGAGAACCGGGCGTTTGACTCTTGAGGTGACCCAACCATCGGTCTCCTCAAGCGCTGAGAGAACTTCGTCGAACCTGCTACAAAGATCCACCAATACATGGTCGTCATCAAACGACACCCGATGACCTGCGTGGAAGGCCGCCGCAGAGCCACCCACGAGCACGGCATCAGGCACCAATTCCTGAAGGTGCGCAGCGGCTTCAAAAACGACGTTGAGATCGGGGTCGTGCATCTAATAGTGAGTATAGTCACTTAATTGGAAAAGTAAACCGTTGACATTCCCTTCTCTGTAGGGCACACGGCGGACGGCTCGCTGCTCACGGACGCCGTCGCGGTACCGGCCCCGGATCTCGGAATGAAGAATCCCAAGCGCCCAAACCGCCTCAAATCCCGTACGTCTCGTCGTGAGGGCCTCGCTCACCCTTCTTCCGACAAAAACGACAGTGATGATGAAGTTCTTCTTGACCGGACAGGAACAAGAGTCAATCTATCGGTGACAGTTCAGACGGATCGCAAAATGCCTCGAGTTCCGCCAAGCCGTCGATGACTTCGTCATGGGGCAGGTTTCCCTTTTCCAAATCTGCGGCGGGAAGTGTGAGGAGTCGGCGATAGAACGCCTTCCCTTCGTCAATCACGTCATTTCCGGCAAGGTCTCGTTCGATCAATTCAAACAGAGCATTCTCGGCGTCACCGAATCGACCCGTTGCGGCCCGGTAGCGAAACAGTCTGAGCACGGTTTCCCCAGGCAGGTCGATGGTTTTGAGTTCAGCGATCAGTTCCTCGGCTCGGCTTTCGGCCTCCGCCAAAGCCTCGTGCCGAAAGAGCGAAAACGCTTCAAGGTACAAGGTCAGGGCGGTCACCCGAGCTCTGAAGGCTGTGTCTGCCTTGTCATCAGCGTCGGCAAGCCGGGCTCGGACGAATGAGCACTCGGCGATTGCCAGAATTCGGGCAGGATCTGGATCAGCATATGAGTTGAGGATCGTCAGTATTGCCGGGAGGGGCAACGAGTCCAGAACATCGAAGCTCAACCCGGTCAAATCTTTGAGAGCTTCCTCCAACTCGTGATGAACGACGGCCGGGTTCTCCGTTTTGACCCGCGCCATCACTCGCCTGAGTGCCTGGGCCAGCTGTTCGATCATTCGCAGGATGTAGTCCTGTTTGAGCATCAGGCCGATGGTATCGCACCCGGCGTTCGGTCATGCCATGAGACAGCAAATATGTGATCAATGTTTGGGAAAAATCATTATCGCCTCTTTCTCCTGAACCTGCCACTGCCTACTGCCGTGAGACCACGAAAAAACTCAGCATCAAAAAAAGCCCCAGAAACTCCGGGGCTCAATCGCCTTAAGGGCGAAATTTTGATGGTGACCCCAACGGGATTCGAACCCGTGTTGCCGGCGTGAAAGGCCGGTGTCCTGACCGGACTAGACGATAGGGTCGTATTGTTTCCTTCCATCGGCGGCATCAGCCGACGGTTGGGAATTCTACCCTAAAATCTCGTTCAAGGGTAGTTCGTTCCAAAAAAGTGAGTGGTGAGCCGTGCTGGATTTGAACCAGCGACCTGCGGATTAAAAGTCCGATGCTCTACCAACTGAGCTAACGGCCCACACCGGTCGGCAAAAATACCGAAAAAGGAGCTCAGGGTCAAGCCTCTGACAGAATCTCCGAGATCCTGCGGGCCATCGGAGACCTGCCCCGCGCCATGGTCTCCTCGCGCCGCGGCCCGGTTGACACCAAAGCGATCGGCACACCCAGGCGATCCTCGAGGAATTTGAGATAGGCCCGTGCGCCTTCGGGGAGGGCTTCCTCGGAGACCAAACCCTCCGTTGCACCTTCCCAACCGGGAATATCGACATAGCGCGGCGTTATCTCAGCCAACAGTTCGGCGTCGGCCGGTATGGTCTCTACCAGCTCTCCACCAGGCCCTTCGTAGGCCACACAGACCTTGAGTGTCTTCAGCCCATCGAGCACGTCGATCTTGGTCAAGGCAAGGGCATCGATTCCCGCCGTCTCCACCGCATGACGAGCTGCGACCACATCGAACCATCCGCACCGCCTTGGGCGTCCTGTCGTCGTACCGTACTCGGCGCCACGGTCCCGGAGACCGTCACCGTCCGGCCCGAAGTCCTCGGTCGGAAAGGGACCACTCCCCACCCTTGTAGCATAGGCCTTCATGACACCGAGAACCGGCCCAAGGTACCCGGGGCCGACGCCACAGCTTGCGGCAGCAAAGCCCGGCAGGCAGGACGACGAAGTGACAAATGGGTACGTCCCCCAATTAATGTCCAGCAAAACGCCCTGTGCTCCTTCAAATAAAACCGAATCACCACCGTCAACGTGGCGTCGGATCTCAGGGCCGACCTCTCGAATAAGTGGCGCGAGACGTTGTGCTGCGGCCATGACTTCATCAACCGCAGCGTCAAGTTCGACGGGCTCGACACCATAAAGAGTAACCAACTCTTCGTTGTGCTGCTCCATCAAGCGCCGAGCCGATTCTTTGAGCTTTGCGGGTGACGCCAGAGTCCAGGCCCGAAGACAGCGCCGCTGAGCGATGTCCTGATAGGCGGGCCCAATGCCGCGTCCGGTTGTGCCGATCTTGCTTTCGCCCCGACGCCCCTCACGAGCCAAATCCAGGGCTCTATGAGTCGGCAGGAGGATTGCAGCTCGCGGTGAAAGGCTGAGTCGCTCCTCCACCTCGATACCCTCGTCCCTCAGCCGATCGATCTCGGTCAGTAATGCGGTCGGATCAACGACCAATCCAGCGCCCATGTAACAACGAGTTTCTGGATGAATGATCCCCGAAGGCACCAGGTGCAGCGCAAACTTTCGCTCCCCAACTCGGACGGTATGGCCGGCATTGTGGCCGCCGTTGTATCGAACGACAGCCGGGAAAGCCCTGGACAGAAGGTCCACGACCTTGCCCTTGCCCTCATCACCCCACTGACCGCCAATGACCATCATCGATCTCTGATCACCCACACCTACCTCCGGCTCCTGGAGCTCGTCTCCAGCATTGGATCATACAAGAAAACCGCCAACTATGATCATCGTTCACAGCACAACTCACCTCTCGAAAGCTTCAACGGAATGGGGGAACACGAATTCAACGCAGAGGCGCAGAGACGCAGAGAAGAACTAGCCACAAAAAGACACCAAAAACTCAGAAGGACAAAAGGTTGAAGACGTCAACATAATTGAAAGGGCAGCCTCATGCGGCTGCCCTTCTCACGGATCATTTACCCAGTCTGAGGCCAGATCTCTGGATCCTGCGACTCTAATCCCTCTGCGTCTCTGCGTCTTTTCCCTTCGAATCTTATGAAACCAGAGCAACTTCCGTGCCGGTCCCAAAATATTCGCTGACGTCGATCTCGCCGTCACGGAGCTTTTCAGGCGCCTGGCTGAGATAGTTGTAGCGTTTGCCAAAGCTCAAAAGGGCTCTCTCCATCATCCGACGTCCTCGATAGAGACGAGACATGACAGTTCCGACGGGCACCTCGAGAATCTCTGCGATTTCCTTGTAGGCGAATCCCTCGAGATCTGCCAACAAAACGACCATCTTGTAGTCGTAGGGAAGCGAAACCAGGGTATCCCGGACTTCGTGGTCGACTTCGTCGAAGAGGAAACCCTCCTCGGGGTTGGCATTAAGCACTGTGCCTCTTTCCATCAGCGTCTCTTCAAGACCCTCACGCACATCGTCAAAATCCACCTTGGTCGGCTGGAGCTTGCGCTTCCGATAGGTGTTGATGAAGGTGTTTTTCATGATTTTGAACAACCAGGCCTTGAGGTTCGTGCCCTCGGCAAAACGCCCATAGTACTTATAGGCCTTGAGAAAGGTCTCCTGAATCAGGTCCTCTGCGTCTTCAGCCGAACGAGTCATGCGCAAGGCGCTCTTGTAGAGCTGGTCCCTGAAGGGCAGTTCTCCAGTGCTGAAATCCCACTGCGTCGGTTCGGTCGTGGTTGCCATATCTCTCTCCAATGCCCGGCAATGCTACAAAATTGAAACGCTACTGTCAAGGAAATTTCTCAAAGAGATTTTTTGGGGCGCGTGATTCAATAATGAAACACTGAATAATAAAACCTAACCTGAGCGATTCTGGCGGATGAGATGCGTCAAGTCCTTGAGGCTCTGGTGCTTGAAAAAAACGTAGGCATACCTGTTTGTCTGTCGAGGCTTTTTGAAAGTGCCCAGGGCCCAAGGACTTGATGCAGGTCGCCGATGAGAATCGCTCAGTTTAGGTAGAAATAAAAACCCCGGGCGAACCCGGGGTAAGAACTCAAAAAGTTGGGTGTCAGCGCTGACGTTTCCGACGACGCCGAGCCACCAGAGCATTGTTCATGGCCAACGCGACCGGTGAGGCAACAAAGATCGAAGAGTATGTGCCGACGATGATGCCGATCAACAGGACGAAGGCGAATGTATTAATGACATCGCCACCGAAGAGATAGAGGGTCAGAACGACCATCAGGGTCGTTCCCGAGGTAATGAACGTCCTGGAGAGAGTCTGGTTGATGGAATCGTCCATCAGTTTTTCCAGATCTTCTCCCCGGCGGAGTTTGAGATTCTCCCGAACCCGGTCGAAGACTACGACGGTATCGTTGACCGAGTACCCGACCAGGGTCAAGAGGGCCGCAATTGTCGGCAGGTTGATCTCACGATGGAACAGCGCCAATGCCGACAAAGTGATCAAGACATCGTGGAAGAGAGCCGCGACCGCTCCAATTCCGTAAGGCAACTGAAAACGCAGCCAGATATAGCCCAACATTCCAAGCAACGAGAACACCATCGCCAACTGCGCTTTGTTCTTGAGGTCGGCGCCGACAGTCGGCCCAACGTTTTCCGCCCCGAGCAGGGCAAACTCACCGGCGCCGGCAATGGTCTTGATGTGGGCCAGGACCTCAGAACTGAGGCCCTCGACCTGGTCGAGGGCGTCCACCGATGCAAACATCCCCTGACGCTTTCGGTATTCGAGGACGGCCTGCGCCTGGGCGCGATAATGCTCTTTTCGGCTCTCGAGATCTCCCAAGACACCCTCGGGATCAGCATCCACGAGACGGTTGGCC
>JAUXDC010000242.1 GCA_030618605.1 Holophagae bacterium
ACGGTCAAGGAGGCGCTTCGTGGAAATTTGGGACGGGCAGATGAACATGTTTGACGACAACCCCCAGAGAACGGTGTCCTCCGGGGAAAACGTCGTTGTTTTCGACCTTGAAACCCGGAGGTCGTTCAAAGAGGTCGGCGGGCGAACTCAGATGCATCGATTAGGTGTTTCCATCGGAGTCGCCTACAGCTACAAGACAGACGAGTACCTGACTGTCACCGAAGAAAGAATTGGGGAGTTGATCAAGCTTCTTCAGGGGGCCGACCTGGTGGTCGGCTACAACATCAAAGGTTTTGACTACGAGGTACTTCGAGGTTATACGGATGCAAACCTAGCGGCCCTGCCAACCTGTGATTTGATGTTCGAGCTTGAGGCTCGACTGGGTTTTCGGCCGAAACTGGAGAGCGTTGCATCATCGACTCTCGGGACCGGAAAATCCGCGGATGGCCTTCAAGCCCTGGAGTGGTGGCGTCAAGGGGAGATTGAAAAAATCGCTGAATATTGCAAAGAGGACGTCCGGGTTACCAAAGATCTCTATGATTTCGGAAAGAGGAACCGTTGCGTTTTGATCTCCCGATTTGGAGGCAAACCAAGACAGGTTGATGTTGAGTGGTAGGGACCCGCACCGCTTGCGGTGTGGGCTGGGGACCCACGCACCGCCCGCCAGGGCGGTCATGCTGAAGGCATGGTGCCCCGAAGGGGCCTGCGTGGGCACCGATTGTAAGTTCAATTTACACTAGAATAGTTGTGGTTTTGAGTGGCATTTCTACACTCTGCCTCAATCTGGGCTCTTCCCGGGAAGTCAGGCCCACTGAAGAACTCGAGCGTCTTTCCTGAGCCCAAACTCAAGATCTCCAGAACCCTTCCAAATTCGGCCTTGGCCCGTTTCGACCAGCCGACTGCAGCAAGGCAAAGCCCAAGGCGGTACCGGACCTGGTAGGAATCCGGCTGGAGATACAAAGAGGCACGGTAACTCCGCAGCGCCGTTCGCAGATCCCCAGTGATTTCCGCATGCCGGCCCGCGACGGCAAAGGCCACCCAATCCCTGGTGCCACCATCAGACTGAAGTCTTATCGTTTCTTCCGGCAAGGGCTTCTGGGCGGTGTCCGACCCGTCAGGTTCACGTATCGGCCGATTGATCACGACGTCAAGCGGGGACTCTCCCCCATCGCGTCTTCGATAAACAAATACACCGTTTCGTTCCTCAGCTTTGAGACCAGGGGCCACATGCATCAAACTCTCGGAGGGGCCGACGAGCAGAAAACCATTTTGAGCCAGAAGCTGCTGAACGTTGCGGACCACCCTGGCTTGGGATTCCTTTCTGAAATAGATCAGCACGTTTCGGAGAAAAATGACATCGAACGGTTGGCTGGGGACCTCGAGAGGCTCTCGGACAAGGTTGATAGAGCCATACTCGATGTGGCGCCGAACTTCAGAATTGAGTTCGTAGCTCCCTGCGCGAGTCGTGAAATGCCGCTCGAGAAACTCTGCCGGTACCCGGCGGACGGCCCGTCGAGAAAACCGAGCCCGCCGTGCGGCTTCCAGTGCTTCGGCATCGACATCGGTTCCCACCACAGACCACCGAACATTGGTCCCGCCAAGGCATTCGTCCAGTACAACGGCCAACGTCGCCGGCTCTTCGCCTCGGGCGCAGCCCGCCGACCAGATCCGAATAGACCTTCGGCCGGAGTCCAACAACTCCGGGATGATGTCTTCGCTCAGACACCTGAATTGTTGGGGTGCACGAAACAGTGAACTCTCTTTGACCGTCACTCGACTGAGGAGGACCCTCCACTCGTCGCTGTCGGGATTCTGCCTCAGAGCAGAGACATATGCGCTGGTGTCCTTGAAACTACAGATTGCCGCCCTTTTCCCGGCCCAATCGGTCAGGCGCTGCAACTCACGATCGGGAAGAACGATTCCGCTCATCCGCTCAACGAGCAACATCAGCTTCCGCCCCGGAGTCACTGAATCCTCCGACCTTCAATGTGGTTCTTGAGGACCGTACCCAATGCCGTCGGGGGCTGCACGATCGTTGCGGCGCCGCGTTTTATAGCGGCCCCGGGCATACCAAACACGACACTTGTTGCCTGATCCTGAACCAGGGTCAGACAGCCGGCTCGCTGAAGACTCAACAACCCCTCGACCCCATCATTGCCCATGCCCGAAAGCAGGACTCCTGCCGAGCCTTCTGGTTTCGAGTAGGCAATTGACTGAAACAAATGATCCACCGAGGGCATGTGGCCGTGATTCGGAGGACTTTCCCGGTCAAACCGAATGACTGCTCCCTCTGAAATTGTCAGGTGCGCCCCTGGTCCAGCCACCAGGACTCGGCCGGATGACAGGAGTTCACCGTCTTTGGCAACGTCGACGTCGGACCATGGCAGGATCCGGCGTAACCATTGAACATATTCGGATTCGAAACCCACGCTGATATGCTGCACGATGACCACTGCAGTCTTTTCAAGCGCCGTCCCGACGCTCTTCAGCATCTCGCCAGTCGCGTCCGGTCCACCGGCTGAGCCGCCCACTGCGATCAAGTCCAATCCACTCTCCACACCTACGGGAATTCTCCTATCAGAGTCAGCGAGACCACTGTTTCCATTACTCATTTCTTCGAGTGCTGAAACGAGCGTTGAGCAAAGGACTTTCCATCCATTTGGACTTGTAGGTTTTTCCAAAAAAACACCATGCTCCGGCCACCCGGGTGGTGCCTGATCACGATCTCTGAGTGGTGAAAGAATGACAATCGGGATCGCTGAGTGATCAAGATGTGCTGCCATAACGGGCCAGGAGCCGGCATCGTCCCGGTCCAGACCAATGACCAGTGCGTCCACCGACTCAAGGTCTGCACCCTTTTCCAGCAGGATCGAGGTCGGATGACTCCCAATACAGGCCATGTTTTGAGAATCACCGATCGTTCGTCTCAAAAGGGCTCGAATCGAAGGGGACTGATCGAAGATCATCACTCGAAGCAGATTCATCGATGGCCACCAAGCCTTTGGATAAGCGCAACCAGTTCCAGTCCTGCAAGATTTTGTTTGGCTAGGTAGGCATCCGCCCCAGCCTCGAGCCCGGCCATCCTGTCGGAAGCCTGGTCCCGAGTCGACACGACTACAACGGGAAGATGTTCCCAACGAGCAGAGCTGCGGACGTGACGCGTCAGCTCAAGACCATCAATGCCGGGCATTTCAATATCGGTAACGAGACAGTCGATTCCTCCGTCCTCGAGTACTGCGAGCGCATCCTCCCCTGATGCTACCGATGTAACCTCAAGCTCGGCATCCATCAGAATCCGCCGAAACATTTCTCTGGTGATTCTTGAATCATCAACCAGAAGGACCTTGAGTGCCGGAGGTGACGCCGGCCTCTGAACAGATGTTTGAATCTCGTCATCGGAGGTCCGGACGAAATACTGTAGATCAAGCACGCCAATCGGGGTGCCGTCCACGGTCAAGGCCAAAGCCTCGGCCCCGTGGACCTTGCCGACGGCTCGAGGCCATGGATGAAGGAAAACCTCTTCTTCCCCGAGGACGTATTCGACTGCCAGGTCAAGCGAAACCCCGGCGGTCGTTGTATGAATGACAACGGGCGCGCTCTCGTCGGGTCTTCCAAACCTCGAGCCCAGATGCACACAAAGAGCAGAACTTTCCTGGCTGTTCTCTCCCTCATCGGTTCCATGCCGGGAGGCCTCAGGACCGCTGAAGGACTGAACCTGGTGGGCCGGGATGCCAACCTGAAAACCACCTGCCCCAACCACCAGAATCGACTCCCCCCTTCGGGTCACCGGGAGGTCGAGCGTGACGCTGGTTCCCTCGCCCACCTTGCTGTCTATCCAAACCTCTCCCCCAACCTTCCGCACTGCATCGGCCACCGAGTCCAAACCGATGCCGCGTCCTGAAACTGAAGAGGCCCTTGTCCGTGTGGAAAAACCCGGCTGAAAAAGCAACTGACGCACGGCATCATCGGGCATGGTGTCCGCAATTGCCGCAGCCACCAATCCACTCTCCATTGCCCTTTCCAAAACCGTTTGTGGATCAACACCCCGCCCGTCGTCACTGACGGTCAGGCGAACCCGCTCCGCGAGGGTCTCGGCGCGAAAAGACAGCGTTCCGGCTGGACTCTTGCCCAGGATCTCACGCTCCGACTCTGGTTCAATTCCATGATCAACAGCGTTTCTCACCAAGTGCAGCAAGGCTTCCTTGAGAGCATCCATGATCCGTCGATCCAGGCGGCATCGGGTCGCTTCCACCTGGACACGAACCGTTTTCCCGAGAGATGCCCCCAATTCTTCGGCGTGGCGCGCGAGACTGGACAACAGCGGCCGTACCGGTTGGACCTGAATCGACAGCAGGTTACCCAACTGGCCTTCAACCAAGCGGTCAAGCCGGCTTCGTTCCCGGTCGGCCCTCAAGGCCAAGTGACGAAGGCGGATTGCGAGGGTTGCCAAGACCTGCTCGGGATGGGAATTACTGACGCCTGACTCAGCGGTACGAGCGATGCCGTACAAGTCCTCGACCATTTTATTAGCGCCCCTGGCAAGGAAGCTGAGCCTTGCGGCCTGGTCGGAGACCCGGTCGAGGACCTTTCTCGGGACGCGAGGGTCTGGCGAAGGCTCGGTCGTCATGATCTTCTGTGACGTACCCGACTGCTCGCCATCCGATGCGCCAAGCTCGCCGGGTATCACACAACCGACCATGTTCCGGATCTGCTGAACCAGCTTCAGTAAATTTTCAAAACCCCGTTCCCCGGTCACCTCAAATGCGTCTTCGGCCTGATGGCATACTTGGGCTATCTCAACCAGCCCCATCATCCGGCTGGCACCCTTGAGAGTGTGCAACTCCCGGCGGGCACTTCTCCAATCTTCACTACCCTGGGCGGGCACCGTTTCCCCGAGGATCTGATCCAGATGATCCAGCCGATCAATCGCTTCGGACAGGAACAGTGGGAGTAGATCGTCCGCGGGGTGAGTCACACCTAAATCCTGGTCCAACTGCCGACATTTACATCGACGCCCAAGGTAGCCTTCTGGGTTCCATCACGATGATTGACCGGCACAACGACCGTAAAACATTGTTCACCGGTCAACAAGCTCTGGTAGACAGGTGTTACGGATGCCTGGTGTTCCCGTCCCGCCGACTGAAACCACGGACGATCGGAAAAGGACTGCCCGGCCGTAGCCATTCCTTGTTCAGCTTCCTTTTCAACCAGTTCTCGGTTCACCGCAAATGCGACCATGTGCGCTTCCGAATCCACCAGATAGGCCATTTCGAGATACGGAAGGTCGCCGAAAACGTCGTGCAGAATGCGATCGATGGCCTCGAGGTTCCCGTAAACCGGCTCAAGAGATTGTGCAATCCGGAAGACCACCTGTTTCAGGGAATGGGAACTGTCCAGCCTGAATGACTGGGAGAGGAGTTGAATCGACAACGCCAACTGGTTCAGACGGACCGCGGCCCCTGTGAATTCCTCAAGGCCTTCCGCCATCTCGGTGATGACGTCGCTCTCTTCCTTGATGGTCAGGAGCACCTCCTGGGATGCGGTCTGTTGCTCCTGTGTCGCCAGGGAAATTTCTTGCGCGGCCTGAGCCGTGTTGCCAAGCGCTGCCGACAACTGCTCAATCGCCGCAGCAGTAGCACGGCTCTGGTCAGCTACCACGTCTGTTTGCTTGCTGCCTTCCTCCGTCGAAATCACGACTGCGTTGATGGCAGAAGTGAACTCGTAGAGAAGGGTTCGAACACTTTCGACCGACTCGCGGGATCGTTCGGCAAGTCGTCTGACTTCGCGGGCTACGACCGAGAATCGCTCGCCATGTTCGCCCGCAGTCGAGGCTTCGATCGCAGCGTTCAATGACAGAATATGGGTTTCTTGGGCGATGTCGGTAATCAGGTCGAGAATCTGATAAATCTCCCTGGACCGGGTCCCGAGAGTTTCGGCCCTTGACTCGATGATACCCATGCGTTCCCGGACACTCTCGATGCCGGCAACCGCCCCCTCGATTGCTGCTGCCCCATCCCTCCCGGCCACTTCCGATTGCGAGGCCATTTCAGCCTGAGACGAGGCATTATGAGCGATCTGAGCCGCCGT
>JAUXDC010000333.1 GCA_030618605.1 Holophagae bacterium
GGTTCGGCGGGAGGTTATTCGTCAGAAACTGCACCGAAGCCCTGAGCCACACCCTCTTCACTGAAGCCTGCTCCAAGAGCATCGCCCGGACCGAAGTCTCCAGTTCAGTGCGGACATCGATCACCCCCGCAACGTCAGCCGGGCCGATTTCCCGTTCCACACCTGTTGAGAGATTTCTCAGCACCAGGCCCTTTGCGGCCCTGCGTTCCAGGGAACGCCGGTCGTCCACGATACGATACTGATAGAGCTGAGCGGCCACCTGAATCAGAGCGCTCTCCAGTTGTTCCAGACACTCGGAGTTGGTAATTACCGAAATCATCTCCCGTTCCAGGTGAAGGTCCGATGCGCTGTTCCAGTCCAATTCGACATCATCGCTTTCAACCAATCGGCAGGTCTGGAACACACTGCTGATCTGGTTTGCCACATCGACCTGCTGTCTCGGTTCAAAGTCATAGACCGGCCTGACGGCCTCGCGGGCTTCGACCCGCATCGCCTCGGTGGCGGCAGGGTCGGGCACCGTGATGTCCATCGGCATCAAGACGTCATAGGTTGCAACATCACCCGGTGACCAGTCCGGCAGCAGTCCCCCGGCACTCGGCAAAAGGAGCGCTGAACAGGCCAAAATAGCGAGAGCGGCCCACACCCAGGACACATCGAGAAGCCGATCCCACCAACTGCTGCGTTCATCCAGTCCTCGCTGGATCCGACTGACGGCCGTTCGATCCTTGGACGACAGAACCTTATTCACCGGACCGCCTCATCTCTGTTTTCGTTGGCCGCTTCCCAGTGGGCGTACCTGTCGACAACCTCCTGGACCAGGCGGTGCCTCACGACATCCCGGTGATTGAATTCGACAAAGGACATGCCCTCAGCGCCATCCAGGACCTCGAGGGCCTCGACCAGACCGGATGGCTGCCCTCTTGGCAAATCGATCTGGGTAATGTCCCCGGTGATGACGGTCTTGGAGTGAAAACCCATTCGGGTCAGAAACATCTTCATCTGTTCGTGGGTCGTATTCTGAGCCTCATCGAGGATGATGAAGGCATCATTCAGTGTCCTTCCGCGCATGAACGCCAGCGGAGCGATCTCGATCGCCTGGCGCTCAATCAATTTGGTTACCTTTTCAAAACCCATCAGATCATAGAGCGCATCGTATACAGGACGAAGGTAGGGATTGATTTTCTCGGCCAGATCGCCCGGCAGGAAACCCAGCCGCTCGCCGGCCTCGACGGCAGGTCGCACCAGGACGATTCGCCGGACCTCTTTCTCCATCAACGCTGCAGATGCCATCGCGACAGCCAGGTAGGTTTTCCCGGTTCCAGCCGGCCCGGTTGCGAAGACGTAGTCGTTTGAGTAGACAGCCCTGATGAACAGCCTCTGGTTGAGGTTCCTCGGAACCAGATATCGCTTGAGCGCCACAGGGATGCTTGAATCCAAGAAGAACTCCACCAGATCGAGAGTGATGTCTTCCTCAAGCACCCGAACGCCTGTCCTGAACTCTTGCATCCCCACGCCACTTCCGGCAGAGAGCAATTGATCGAAACTCACGATCAGACGGGTTGCAATAGCGACCGCACCCTCTGTACCGTCGAGAGATACTTCGTTGCCCCGAGCAGCCACCTTGAGGTCGAGCCGCTGTTCCAGATATCTGAGATTCTCATCCTTGATGCCGAACAACCTCTCGACGTTGGGCTGGGAAACTGAAACCTGCTCCAACATCAAGCCTCCCACCGGTCAGCACCGAAGCTCACCGAGGTTCCAAAATACACGACATCAGGAGGTTGATCGTCTTTCATAAATGAATCAGCCGACAAAGGGCAAGTCGACACGGGCAGACGGAACGAGAACGAAGGTCCACATCAGCAGCATTCTATCAAATTAAGGAATATTGCCGTTCAGTTTCACTCTTTGAGTTCCCCGGCTTCATCTATCCTGCCTCCACTCAGGGTCCTGGATCCCCATAGAATAGTTGATGAACCGTGCCAAGACGAAGAAATAATCCGAAAGTCTATTGAGGAACGGGAGGACATTTTCCGGCACGCCTCCTCCCTCTTTCGCCAGGGTTCGGACCCGGCGCTCTGCTCGTCGGCAAACCGTCCTGGCGAGGTGCACCAACGCCGCGGGACGACTTCCACCCGGCAGTATGAACGCCCCCAATTCCGGGAGATCCTCATCCATGATGTCGATCCACCCCTCCAATTGGGTCGATGTAAGAGGCAGCACAATCGAGGGCCCGCCATTGTCGGCATCCGCGATAGCTCCACCCACAGTAAACAGGGCGCCCTGAATCGCCCGAATCCACTCCAGACAATCCTCTGGAATCGGCTCGCAGGTCAAAAGACCCAGGACAGCATTGAGTTCATCCAACGTTCCGTATGCTTCCAGTCTCGGGTGGTCCTTCTCAACCCGCCCACCGGAGAACAACGATGTCGTCCCATCGTCACCCGTCTTCGTGTAAACCTTCATTGTTCCATCCTAACCTGACCTTCTCTGCCGCTATTGCTCCTCACCCCTCTCAGGTGTAGCCTTTCACCATGAAAGTTACCGACCACCTGGATAGTGCAACAAGACCGATCATCAGCTTTGAGATCATTCCTCCAGTTCGCGGCGGGAACTTTGGGGATCTGACCAGCCTGATTGAGGATCTTGTCAGATACAAACCGCCATTTATTGACATCACCAGCCATGCTGCGGAGGCCATCTACGAAGAAACCTCGGCCGGCATCAAGAAGAAGATCAAACGCAAACGTCCGGGCACCTTGGGGATTTGCGCCCTCATTCAGAACAAGTACAACGTCGATGCCGTTCCGCACATACTCTGCCACGGATTCACCCGGGAGGAGACCGAGGACGTCCTGATCGAATTCCGGTACCTCGGAATCGATAACGTCTTGGCTGTCAGGGGTGACACTCTCGACTATAAGAAGACGATCGAGGGCCATCGCACCGTCAATCGCTGGGCGGGAGACCTGGTGCAACAAATCGCCGACATGAATCGAGGGGTTTATCTCGAGGATGACTTGCTGGATGCTGACGCCTCTGAGTTCTGTGTAGGTGTTTCAGGCTATCCCGAAAAGCATATCGAGGCGCCCAACCTCAAAACCGACCTTCAGCGCACCAAGGCGAAGGTCGATGCTGGAGCGGAATATATAGTCACCCAGATGTTTTTTGACAACCGCCATTTCTTTGAATATGAAAAACGGTGCCGTGAAATCGGTATCAATGTCCCCATCATCCCCGGCCTCAAAATTCTCTCGTCGAAGAGCCAGCTCACCAGTATCCCGGGCACCTTCCATATTGATATTCCAGCCGATCTCAGTGATGAGGTGATGGCGGCCAAAGACGAGTATGTCATCGGAATTGGTCTTGATTGGACATTGCGCCAAGCCGAGGAACTCCTCTCCCGAAAGGTGCCAGCCCTTCACTTTTTCGTCATGCAAAATTCTCGTGCGATCACAAAATTACTGGATCGTCTGCAACCATGAGGCTTCCAAGGGATATCAACGACCGTCAATTCGACCTCCGATCTGCCTTCGAACAACGAATCATGGTGCTCGACGGCGCCATGGGAACGGCGCTTCAGTCCTTCGATCTCACGATTGAAGATTTTGGCGGCCCGGAATACGAAGGTTGCAACGAAATCCTCTGTCGTACCCGTCCTGATATTGTCGACCAGGTCCATGATGCCTACCTCAGAGCCGGCGCCGACATCATCGAAACCAACACGTTCAACGCGAATGCGTTCTCGCAGGCCGACTACGACCTGCAGCACGTGGTCTACGATCTCAACGTCGCCGCCGCGCGTATCGCTAAAGAGGCCACCGCCAGCCGCAGCGATAAGCCTCGCTTCGTGGCGGGCGCGATCGGCCCACTCAAC
>JAUXDC010000387.1 GCA_030618605.1 Holophagae bacterium
ATCTTCTCGGAGAGTTCCTGAAATCTTTTGCCCAATTTCTTGCATCGGCGAAGCCGAATCTTGAGTTCCTTGCTCTCCTCATCAAGCTCGTTGATCTTGGCGAAGAGTCCAAGGCCCTCTTTGACTCTGTCCAGGGCCTTCTCGTCGAGAACAGACTCCCCGGTTTGCAGCAACTCCTTGACACCTCGGCGTTCCCGGCGGGCCTGCTCATTGGTCCTCAAGAAGAGTTCCAGGATGGGCACCTCCTTGGAAAGAGCAATGAAAACTCTGGCCTCGCCGGCCTCGATGCGCTGAGCGATTTTGACCTCGCCCTCACGATCGAGCAGGTTCACCGTCCCCATTTCTCGCAGGTACATTCGGACAGGGTCGTTGGTCTTTTCCAGTTGTTCCGGTCGAACCAGGGTCTTGGCCGGAATCACTTTTTCCTTGCTGGTATCTGCCTTGGATTCGGATTCATCTTTCCCGTCAGCAGGCGCGGCCTTCTCTTCGCCGCCCTCGGCGCTCTCGCCCTCCATCACCTCAATGTGAAGTTCATTGAGGCGCTGATGAATCTCGTCCAATTCCTCGGGAATGCCGGTGACCTCTTCCGGGAGTTTCTCGAAAAGATCTTCATAGAGGATGTAGCCTCGTTCTTTACCGGTCTGGATCAGTGTATTGAGTTCAGGGTACTTTTCTTCAATCAGCACGAACAAGCCTCCATCATTTCTCGCAACAACGTCTGTCGAACGAAAATTATTCGCCGACCCCAATCACCTCAGGTGCAGCACAGGCGGTCGCAACTTCGCCGTCTTGCCGGTGGTTTTGTGTGCCTGACATGGCATTGAAGGCCACGGAACACGTCTCCTGCGCCTCAAAGCTGGTCCCACAACCATCTCGTCGAAAGGGAATATGGGTCCCGAAGAGAGATTTGGCAAGTCTTTTTGGAGAAATTCGACAAAATTGGCTGATTTTTCCTATTTTGTACGGCCCCTCAGCCTAATCTTCTCCGCCTGCAACTCGGCCACTCGCTCAAAATTGCCGTCGCCCGATGCCTGCTCAATTGCCTGCTGAAGGGAGCGTGCGGCCTCCTTCTCCTGGCGTCGAACTACCAGGGCCAGGGTCAAGGCGGCTCTCTCCTCGGTGACCGGAGGGTGCTCGGACGTGCACATTTGGGCGACAAGGGTCCGGAGGTCTTCATTCTGACTTTCCGCCATCACCCGAGTTGCGATCTCCTGGTCGGGGCCCCATTCGCGAACGAGCGCGAGCAAGCCCCGGACTCGAACATCTTCGATCAACTCGGGGATGACGTCCTCGGTGGCCTTGGCCCGGATCACAGGCGATCCTTCGAGGAGGATTCGAGCCAGGTCCATTTCGCCGGGTGCGGTAGCGGCTTGGGGTGTACTCGGACCTGAAGCCGGGGGTGGACCGCCTCGGGCGCCGGGTGTCCGGCCTTTGCTCTCGATATCACGAGGCCTGAGGTTGAGGCGCCTCGCCAGTTCGTCGATCAAGTTCTGTCGGTATGCAGGATTGGCGGCGGAGCAGACCAGGGGCGCCAACTCAAGGCCGGCACGGCGTCGTTCTGCGGGGTCCGGCGGCATGTTTGCCAGCAGGAAGTCCAGCAGTGAGGTTGGCCTGGAGGCCATCGAATTGAAGGCTTCGATGCCGCCGTCTCGAATAATGTCATCGGGATCCTTGCCGCCTTCGATGGTGATCATGGCGACGTCGATACCGGCCTGGAGGAGAACACCGGACCCGGTTGCTGCCGCTCGCTGTCCGGCAGAGTCTGCGTCGTAGCACAGGAGAACCCGTCCGTCCTCCCCCAACAGACGGCGAAGCGATCGTCCATGTTCCGGAGTCAGGGCCGTTCCCAACGTGGCGACGACATTGACCAGACCAACCCTGTGAAGAGAGAGGCAGTCGAAGTAGCCCTCAACAACGATCACTTCGCCGCTCGAGGAGATTGCCTTCCGTGCCCGGTCGAGGGCGAACAGCGTCGAGCGTTTGTGGAACAGTGTGCCCTCGGGACTGTTGAGATATTTGGGTTCGCCATCACCCAGAATTCGGCCGCCGAAAGCGATCAAACGGCCGTCTCCCGATCGGATGGGAAACGTCAAACGCTTTCGAAACCGGTCATAGGGGCTCTTGCCGCTTTCCGGCTGAACGATCAATCCGGCCTGAGCCAGGACGCCTTCGGGGTGGCGGGCCCGCAGGTGGTCGACCAGGCCTCGCCACTCATCCGGAGCCCATCCGAAGCCGAAATCCGACCAACTGGACTGGGGAAAGCCTCGCCTGTCCAGTTCGCGGGCGGCTTCGGCGCCTCCGGCAGAGTGCAACTGGCCAACGAACCAGCGTTGGGCCTCTTCAAGAATGGCCCGTTGGCGCTCTGATTCATGGCGTCGCTTCTGGGCCCCCGGGCTTCGAGCCGGCAGGTCGACTCCGAACCGTCTGGCCAGGTACTCGACAGCCTCCGGAAAATTGAAATTCTGCTGCGCCATGACGAAATTAAAGACGTCGCCGCCCGCTTTACAACCGAAGCAGTGGTAGAAGCCTTTTTCGGCATCAACCGTGAACGACGGTGTCTTTTCCTCGTGAAAGGGGCACAGGCCTATCCATTTTCCCCCACGGCGTTTCAGGCGCACCTGGTCGGAGACGACTGCGATGACGTCCGCTGCTTCGCGGACACGGCTGATGACCTCAGTATCGAGATCGAA
>JAUXDC010000079.1 GCA_030618605.1 Holophagae bacterium
GAGGCGGCGAGTCGTGCCTGGCCGGACTCCCCGAGGTTCGGGAAAAGAATCTGGCGGGCGTAGCGGTCGCCTGCATTTGGTGTCATATCCCCATGGTAACGCTACCGGGGAAATAGGCCAGGACGCTGGAAAGCCGGGACGCTGGGATGCAGGAATGGTCTGCGAAGCAAGGGGTCTTCGTAATTGAATAGGCCGGGAAGCTCGAACGCTTGGAAGCTGGGAGGCAGGAGAGGACGTCGAAGGCAGCGGTTTGGTTTCCATCTATTGGACATCACTTCGTGCCGGCAATCGAGGCCATGGGGCGCGCGACTGGCGCCCCATGGCCGGGTCTCATCAGTGATCGAGAATCCCTACTGGCACTCAGGGTTGTCCTCATCGTGGAGGTTGATTGCCTCGGCGAGGTCCTTGGCGTGAACCAGGGCCGCATGGTCCGAGTTCGGGTCACCAAGAATCGCCTCGACCTCCGCCATGACTTCGAGGAATTCCATGTCGGGAGTCTGGTCGCCGTCGGTGTCGATCATCTCCGACCACAGGACGCAGCCGTGGGCTGCGTTCAACCAGGCGGCCAGAGCTTGCGCTCGTGCCAGATTCAGCATCGATGGTTTCCGAGGCCACATCACATCATGGGCTTCCTCCAGGGTCGAAGCCGGGATGACCTCCGAGAAGACGGCCGAAGCGAAATCGACGAGTTCTAAGTAGGCCAGGAGGGTGACGGGGTCGATGTGCTGTGCCTTGAACGCCTTGAACTGGTGCTTCCAGAAGCCGTGTGAGCGCGAGCAGGTGCAGTCGCCCGTCACCAGTTTGGCGAGTTCATCCGAGGCCTGTCCGCCGTCATCGTCGACGGTGGTCACTGCGATCAGGTGCATTCCTGGAGTGGTGAATGTGACCTCGGCGCTGTCCGTAACGGTGAAGGGATAGGTTCCCCACGGGCTCGGGTAAGGATCCGGGCCGATGCCGTCGTTGAAATACATCGATTGAACCCCGAAGTTCCAGATGAACTCCAGGTCGTCGGAACCGGGATCCGTTGCCGTGGCCGCATGTGTCTGAGGCTCGTCGAGCCTTCCGTAGAAGACGATCCCATCGCCGAAGGGAAGGGTGTCGGTGGTGTCCAAGGCCACCGTTGGATCCAGGTTGGCCACATCGACCGAAGTTGCGGCGGATCCCTGGCCTCCATCGTCGTCGGTGACGGTCACGGTGACGGCATACAAGCCGTTGTCCCCGTAGACATGGGAGGCGGTGAGTTCACCGAATCCGGCGCCCTGAGTGACCGGTACCGGCTGTGGTGGGGATCCGTCGCCCCAGTTGACCCATGCGCTATGAATATCGAGGATGCCTGGGTCGGTGAATTGGGCGCTGACCGTTGCCGCCTCACCCTCGTTAATGGAATCACCGGTCGCGGTGACCTCTGGGGCGACGTTGTGAATCGTCACTCTTGTGGTGTCCGAATCTGTCAAGCGGCCGTCGCTGACCTCCAACTTGACCCATCCCGAATAGTCATCGGGCCACATCTTCGAAGCCGTCGGGCTCGAGGACCACGAGGTGTCCCAGGTGCCGTCATTGTTGAAGTCCCACCGGTACTCGAGAGGATCGCCGTCGGGATCCGAAGATCCGCTTCCGTCAAAAACGATGGCGCTGCCCTCGTAACCCGTGTATGGCCCACCTGCATCCGCAACCGGCGGGTTGTTGACGTTGATCGCACGGATCGTCAATGAGTCATGGACGACGGAGCACTCCCCATAGCC
Organism: Holophagae bacterium; assembly: GCA_030618605.1. Lineage (GTDB taxonomy): Bacteria > Acidobacteriota > Thermoanaerobaculia > Thermoanaerobaculales > Sulfomarinibacteraceae > DAOWGJ01. Next base: position 1,743 of record JAUXDC010000079.1, read on the forward strand.
GAGCTTGTAGTAGCCGCCGTCCTGCCAGCCGGAGCCCCAGCTGTTCCTGATGATCCAATACTGACCGGGATCGTTGAAGCCGGCCAGGATCACGGCGTGGGCGTATCGTGTGCATCGCCCGTGCTGACAGTATTCCTCTCTGCCGCACCGGTAGATCCCGTGGTCGAAGTAGCCCTTGAAGTTGTCGCCGATGCCAACGGCAACGGCTAGGGGACCTTCGTTAATCAGGGCCTGTTTGACCGAGGATGCATTGGCGGTCACCTGGCGTTGACTGACGATCTTCCACAATCTCGAGGCCCAGTCCGAGCAGCGGTCGGAACACTGCTGGTCGCTGCAGATCCTGGCGCTGGTACCAGAGGAGTAGGTGCAGTCGCAGTCACATGCAACAGAGGCCTTGGCCGGGAGCGGTTCCAGTTTGTCCGGCAGACTCTGGTTCCGGGCATAGATCGAGTCCCGGAAGGCCTCGGCGAAATCGCGGTCTCCCGCCAGAGAAACCAGCATTTTCATGTCGTCGAGGTGGCGTTCCAGCTCGAAGGCCTTGGCGGCGCCGAGGTCATCACTCCTGGCCTCGACAGCCTTCCTGATCCCGTCGAGAACAGTGAGCAGACGATCGACGTCTTCGGCCTCGATCATCATCGGGCGCCCGGATTCGATACCGATCATCGCCTCGATGGCCGGCAGATACTTGACGAGAAGTGCAGCCGCTTGAATGGTCAGGATCGGGTCGGAGGCGACAATATGCCGGACATCCCGGGCGTGCTCGTAGTAGGCGTCAATGGCATCCGAGTTGACGAAATGGCGCCTGAAGTCTCGCAGAAGATCAAGGGCGCCCTTCGGATTGGAGAGGGAGGAACGCGTGAGGGTCCAGTCGATGAAGCAGATTGAGTTGCATCCGCCGTCGGCATAGGGGAAGCAGCCCTCGTCACTGATCCCAGAGTTCTTGACATAGTCGAGGGCCTCGAAGTGCCACCCGCCGCAGCAGCTATTGCGGTCGTTAACATTGAAACAGTCGGAGACCAGGTATTGTTCGGAGAGATCGAGGTCCAGGCCCGGATCTCCGGTGGCGATGTTGTAGACCGCTTCGATGGTCCCAACCGCCCCGAATGCCCAGCATGACCCACACGAACCCTGATTCTTGACCGGTGTCATCCAGTTCTGACTGTTGTGATTCCTCCAGTCGAAGGAGGCCGGAAGGGCCTTGGCCACCATTCGTGGGTCCCGTGGTGGGACCGGACCTTCATCGAGTTCGGCCGGTACCGAAAGGATGGAGAGGGGACCGCCGAGAGCCATTATTTCCGTCACCCTGCCGACCTCGCGGCCCGCAGCATCGACGCACATGGCGTAGCCCGATGAAAAGGAGTCGCGACCATCGTTCATGGTCTTGAGGAAATACCCCTGACGGGCACAGAGGGAGTGTTCCTCGCCGCATCGACCGTCGAGGAAAGACCATGCCTCGCACTGCAGGCCGTCTGGGAAGCGGCAGATACCCTCTTGTCCGGATTCTCCCTCGATCGTTGAAAAATGATAGCCGAGGTTCCGGCAGTAGACGGCGGCAGGGTTGCCCATCGAGACGCCACCCGTCGGACTCCCCTCGGCGGCAGCCGGCTCAAGGACTGCGGGCGTTGGCTCGGCGGTGAGCTCGCCGATGGGTTCAGTGATGCTGGTGCCGGGCACAGCCAGCAACAGCAGGACAATGATTGAGACGACTCCGCTTTTCATGTGACAATCCCTCCTTCCCCACACCGCCGAGGCGGTGCGGTCTCCACCACACAAGCGAGCCATGTCACAATGACCTGGCTCTCATTTCTGCTATCGTTGCCTTCCTAGGGAATTTCGGTCCTTCGTCTGGAAATGTCAATGACTCAGATTGATGAAAAAAGTCACTCATATTGATGCGATTCCGCGAGGAATTTACTGGGCAAGCGTATCCGGGAGGAACTCATGAACTACGCCAATAAGTTTCGGGTGGAGGTCGGCAGCGTCGTCGAATTGGAAAATGTCGATGCCGGCTTCAAGCCCAACGGCCTCAAACGCAAAGAAGGGGAGCGCGAATTCGGTCGAAAAATCGATCGCTTGCGCGAACTGCAGCACCAGTTGTACGCCGAGAACAAACACGCGCTGCTGATCGTTCTTCAGGGCCGGGATGCTGCAGGCAAGGACGGTACGATCCGCCATGTCTTCGGGCCGCTGAATCCCCAGGGCTGCAAAGTCGCGAGCTTCAAGGTGCCGTCAAAGTTGGAGGCTTCCCATGATTTCCTCTGGCGTTACCATCTTGCGGCCCCGGTCCGGGGTCAGATCGGCATCTTCAACCGGTCACATTACGAAGACGTCCTGGTTGTCCGGGTACACGATCTGGTGCCTGAGGCGACCTGGTCGAAGCGCTTTGAACACATCAACAACTTCGAGGCCCTGCTGCATGACAAGGGCACGACCGTGCTCAAATTTTACCTCCATATCGACCGGGAGGAACAGCTGGAACGCTTTGGCATGCGGATCTCGGATCCGGCCAGAAATTGGAAGATCAGCGACGGAGATTACTCCGAGAGGCCGTATTGGGACCAATATACCGAGGCCTTCGAGGATGCGTTGGGGCGGTGTAGCACCGAGAACGCGCCGTGGTTTGTCATTCCTGCAAACCGCAAGTGGTTCAGAAACCTGGCTATCGCCTCGATCGTCGTCGATGCGATGGAGAGCCTGAACATGAAATACCCGGAGCCGTCGGTCGACATGGATGAGGTCAGACGCAAGTATCACCAGGCGGAGACCAGGGGAAGAGAACGCCGATTGAAAGTCTCAGAGTAGGGTGGGCCTTGGCCCACCAACGGGGGTTCCAATGGTGGGCCAAGGCCCACCCTACGGAAGGGTTTCGGCGAATGTAATTGGCCCCGGGAATTCAGCCTGAAAAGCCCTTTTCAAGGATCTCCTCGGCGTCACTGACGATTCTTTCGATCAACTCGGCGACGGTTGGGATGTCGTTGACCAATCCGACGCACAGGCCGGCGGTACACAAACCCGCTTCGATGTCTCCGGTTGAGAGAACCTTGAGGCCGTTCTTGCCGCTGACCAGGGGCGCCAGTTCTTCGATGCCGGCGCCCTGGGCTTCGAGAGCGACAACTTTCTCGGCGATGGAGTTTTTCAGCACTCTCTCCGTATTGCGGAGAGACCGCAAGACATAGGTCGTGTCGCCCTCACCGGCGCGCACGAGCCAGTCCTTGACGTTCTGGTGAACCGGAGATTCAACGGTCGCTACGAAGCGCGTGCCCATATTGATCGCCCCGGCTCCGAGTGCCAGGGCGGCGATCAGACCGCGTCCATCGGCAAAGCCGCCCGAGGCAATCACGGGAATCGAGAGTTCATCGACCGCGCGGGGGATCAGGATCAGCGAAGTGATGTCCTCTTCGCCGGGGTGGCCGGCGCACTCGCAGCCATCGATACTGACGTAGTCGCAGCCGATCGACTCGGCCTTTTTGGCGAAGCGCACCGAGGTGCACTTGTGGATGACCTTGATGCCCGCCCCCTTGAGAGGTCCTATGAACTGCACGGGGTTGCGTCCTGCCGTCTCAACGATTCGCACGCCCTCAGAAATGATCACATCGACAAAACCGTCGTAGTTCTTCGGCGCAAGAGTCGGCAGCAGGGTCAGGTTGACCCCAAAGGGCTTGGAGGTCAGTTCCCTGGTTTGCTTGATTGCCGCTGCAAGCCCCTCAGGGGATTCAAAGGTCAGGGCGGTCAGGATGCCCAGGCCCCCGGCGCTGGATACCGCGGCGACAAGTTCGGGTTGGGAAACCCACATCATGCCGCCCTGGATGATCGGGTGTTCGATGCCGAGATCTTGGGTGATTTGGGTTTGGATACGCGATTTCATGCTGCCTCCCCTGCACTCAGGAACTGAGAATAGCACTGCGGAAAAGGTGTTCCGTCAGGCGCTTCATGGTGTTCCCTTTTGTGGAACCCTTCAAGATTTGGTCAACTGATGTTTGTGGGGTGACATTGGATTCGATCGGTGCCATTCTACGGAAGAGCCCGTCAGGGACCGAGTGTCAGGTTTTTTCGCCTGGCCCACTCTCCAGGGAGTCACGATGAGAAAAGTCACGAACCGCCGCGAATTTGTCAAGACGATGGCACTGACTGCGGGAGCCGTCAGTTATTGGGGTTTGGGCGGTTGTGCCCCCAGTCCCATCTCAAATGGTCGCCACAATATGTGCGGATTTGCCGGGCCCAGGCTGGACCGGGTTCGGGTCGGTCTGATCGGTCTGGGTATGCGCGGCCCCGGGGCCGTGGAGCGGATGGCGAAGTTCCAGGACGTTGACATTGTCGCCTTGTGCGACATCCGCCCCGAGGGCGTGAAACTGTCCCAGGACATCTTGAAAGAACACGGGCGCGGACCTGCCCGTGAGTTTACCGCCGGCCCCGAAGACTGGCGAAACCTCTGCCAGATGGATCTCGACCTGGTCTACATTGCCACTCCCTGGGAATGGCACGTGACCATGGCCGTGGATGCCATGAGGAACGGCAAGCACGCCGCGGTGGAAGTTCCGGCCGCCACCAATCTTGATGGGTGCTGGGAACTGGTGGAGACCAGCGAGACGACGGGCAAGCACTGCATGATGCTGGAGAACTGCTGTTACGATTTCTTTGAATTGCAGACCTTGAACATGGTGCGTCAGGGCGTGTTCGGTGAATTGACCCACGCCGAGGGCGCATATATTCACTCCCTGGTTGACTACATGCAGCCCAAGGACGGCAAGGAGATCTACCAGGGGAGTTGGCGGATCCAGCACAACCTCGAGCGAAACGGGAATCTCTACCCCACACATGGGTTGGGTCCGGTGGCCCAGTGCATGAACATCAACCGGGGCAACCTCTTCCTCTACCTGACCAGCATGTCCAGTCAGCAGGCGGCATTTACCGAGCATGCCCGGCAGACCGGCAATCTCGAGTTCGCCGACCTGCCCGGTTTTCGCGGAGATATGAACACCACCTTGATAAAGTGCGCCAACGGGCAGACCGTCTTGGTCCAGCACGACACCAGCACCCCTCGCGCCTACAGTCGCATTCATTTGGTGCAGGGGTCGCTGGGCATGGCCCGCAAGTGGCCCCGCAAAGGCATCACCCTTCACAGCAAGGGTCACCGCTGGCTCGACGACGAGGAGATGAAGGAGATCGAAGCCGAATTTCAGCACCCGTTGACCAGGACTATCGGCGATATTGCCAAGAAAGTAGGCGGTCACGGCGGGATGGACTTCATCATGGACTATAGGTTGATCTACTGTCTGAAGAACGGTCTGCCTCTGGACCAGGATGTGTACGACGCGGCGGCCTGGAGTTCGGTGGTGCCCTTGAGCTGCGAGTCGGTGGCCAACAGGTCAAAATCCGTTGAGGTACCGGATTTCACCCGCGGCGCCTGGAAGACCAACCGGCCCCTGGAGATCGTGGATGTGGATTCCTCCTTGCTGCCCATGCAGGCCATCAATGGGGTCGGGGAACAGATCGAATTGTCCAGCTAGTGTGTTCAGCTGTCGTTGACGATCCGTTGTAAATCGTTCTCGGCGGCCAGTAACTGCTCAAGCAAGCGCAACTGGGTTCGGGCACGACGCAAATTGTGTCCTGGAACGTCGGTCCGGTAGTAGACATCCCCGGCGAGATAATCGGTCAGAAAGCGCAGCGCCTGCTCGTAGGTGATCACCAGCGCACCGTCGACCAGCCACGTCCGTTCGGTTTGAGTCAGCCATCCCTGCGACCCTTCCAGATATCCGGCCGCCAGATCACGGAACACCTCCTGGCAAACGATTACGCGCTCGAGATCGGGCTCGTCTTCGGGGCAGCCCGATATGGCTGAGCGGACCAGATCCCCGAAATCGTGAGGAGCGAAACCCGGCATGGTCGTATCCAGATCGATGACACACAGCGCCTCGCCGGTAATCACGTCAACCAGGACGTTGTCCAGCTTCGCATCGTTGTGGACCGGGCGGGTCGGAAGACTGTCTGTCGGCAGGCGGTCGGCCAGTTCGGCCAGTGCAACCAGGCGGTCGTTCTCATCGCGGCACGATGCGAGTCGGTCCTTTACATCGGCGGTCGCGGCTTCGAGGAGGGCAGCGAATCGGGCCGGAGGGTTGTGGAATCCGGGGAGGATTTCCTTGAGCTTTGGGCCCGTTCCCTCGGTAACCAGGCCCGGAAAGCGGCCGAGAGTCCGGGCTGCCGCTCGAACTTCCGCCGGAATTGCGGCATTCGCCGGACGGGCATCGGGCACAAAGACGAGGCAACGCCAGATCCCGCCTTGGGTGTCACGCAACCAGGGACGATCCTGTGGTCCGGCGAGAACAACCAGACGGTGTCGAGGATTGTGGTCGCCCTGCCGGCGAAGGGCATCGTCGATGCGGGTTGCGGCTACCGCCGCGTTCTCGGCAACGGCAGCCGGGTCGCAGAAGATGTCGGCGTTGAGGCGCTGAAGCAGGCGAGGGCCCTGGCCTGTTTCCAGACGCCAGGTGGCGTTGACCAGGCCGGCGCCGTAGGGAGTGGGCGCCGCCCGGGACACGTCCAGACCAAATCCCTCAGCGGCCTCGTACACAGCCGCCAAATCCGTCAATCGGCGTGAAACCCGCAGGCGATCCTCCGGCCAGGTCATCCCGCACCAACGATCCGGAGCCGTTACGACCCGGACGATGATCTCGCCGGAGCGCACTCCGGCATTGATGACCGAGGGGAGAAAACACTCGTCGTGCGCCAGATCAGCCGTCGCCAGGAAGTTTCGAAGATACGCTTCGAGCAGGGGGAATACATCCAGGGTGAAGGCCCAGGCATTCATCGATACGGGTGCTGCCGGAGGAAGCGTGCGTCCGGCATCATCTCCGTCGATGATGCGTCCTTCGGAGTCGATGGCCGGATACTCGCACATGGCCGAAAGGTATCCTTTTCCATCGGTTTTGCAGATCGCCCGGGACACGGTTCCGGCCGCCGAGAGTGTGGTATTGAGGGGATAGGCCAACATTGCAAAACGAGGCAGGGGGCCGTCACCACCCAATGCCGCAGCCAGGGCTGCCGGTGCGTTTGGGCCGTAATGATCGTCGGCATTGAAGAGCATGAACGGACCCGTAACCACATCCCGGGTGGCCCACAGGGCATGGGCGGTGCCCCAGGGTTTTTGCCGTGAAACCGGGGCTGCAGTCGGCAGGTCTTCGGTGCGTTGGGTCACGACGATGATGTTGCAGCCCGGCGTTGGACGTGTGGCGAAGAGAGCCCGCACGTCGTCCTCGCACCCGGGCGCCGTGACAATGACGGCGCGATCACAGCCTGATCGCCGGGCATCGCCCACGGTGACTTCGAGCAGGGTCGCCCCATCAGGCGCCACCGGGGTGAATTGTTTCACTCCCCCGAAGCGGTGCCCTCTGCCGCCGGCCAAGATGACAACTTCCACGTCACTGTCCTACCACGGTCCGACACTCAGGCCAATGTTGATGCCTGAAGAATCAGAGCAATCCGGGGTCCTGTGTCCCTACGAGACCTGATGCATGTAGACGTCCTGCTGCGGGTAGGGGATTGAGCAACCGGCCGCTTCGAGACCTTCCTTGATCTTGCGGGTCAGGTCGAAGCGGAGATTCCAGTAGTCGGCGCCCTCACACCAAGGCCGCACGACGAGGTCCACCGATGAGTCGCCGAGGTTTGAAACCGCAATCTGTAGTGTCGGATCGGCCAGGACGCGGTCGTCGGCTGTGACGATCGTACGGATCGTATCCATCGCGGTCTGGATATTGTCGTCATATGAGATCCCGATTACCAGATCGACACGGCGGGTGTCGTATCCGTTGTAGTTGGAAATCGTGCCGCCCCAAACTGCAGAGTTCGGCACGACGATCTTGACGTTGTCGGTGGTCTTCAGGGTCGTACTGAAGAGACCGATTTCCATCACCGAGCCCATGGTGCCGCCGATGTCGACGAAGTCGTCCAGTTTGAACGGCCGGAAGATCAACAGCATGACCCCCGCTGCAAAATTGGAAAGTGTTCCCTGCAGGGCCAGGCCGACCGCAAGGCCGGCGGCGCCGAGAACGGCAATCAGTGAGGTGGTTTGAACGCCGAAGAGACTCAAAACGGCGATGAATACCACGATCAGAATCAGGTAATAGACACCCTTGGAGAAGAAGGCCACCAGGGTCGGGTCGACATCACTCTTGGTCATTGCCTTGCGGCTGATGCCTCGGCCCCACGCAGCCGCTATTCGGCCGACGATCAAGAGGGCGATGGCGCCGATGACGCTCATTCCGTAGTGTGTGAGATAGCCGGTGGCGCCGGCGAGAAGGTCTGCAATATTGATATCCATCTTGATCTCCCTAGAACTTGAGGACCAAGGATGCCTTGGTCGTGGTGTCGGTGTCGTCGTTGTCCCCGATCGGCTCGTTTCGGAAGCGGTACTCGTAGCTGAGGCGAAGGCCGAAGAGATCGGTCAACGAGGCTTCGAGTGCGGTGATGCTCTCCATCCGCCAGTCGGCCGAATCGTCGAAGTTCGGGTAGTAGGTCAGGTCTTCGGTCAACTTCGCGTTGTCTGAGATGTTCCAGCCAAAATGAACCGCCGCAAGGGCGCCCATGAAGCTGGCATCCACTTCGGGGGCAATGCGGTCCTCGTCGGTGTAGGTCAGCCCGCCATCGAATGATAGGAAGATTTTTCCATTGTCGACGGCCTTGTAGGTGGCGCCGGCCTCAATCAGGGTCCGAAGGTCGAATCCGGCGAACTCATCCTTTTCCCCGCTCAGGCCTCCAAACAGGCTCCATCGGTCATTGATTTCCCTGATTCCGCGAACTCCGATCAGAGAGCGCTCGGCCGTCTTTTCGCCGCTGTCATCGGCCTGGTTGAAGAGGCCGTAGACCTCAAGACCCCACGGCGTCGGCCTTCGGAGAAAGGAAAAATCCAGCCCGAAACTGGTTGTGTCCGTGTTGCCGGTGGTCGAAACATAGCTGAGAGCTCCGTTTCCGGTCCACAGGGGCTCCGGGGCCTCGGCCTCCGGCGCATCCTCGGCGAACGCCGGCATGGAAATAAGAGCGGAAAATAATAAACAAATAACTGCAATATTCTTCATTTTTCTCTCCTCTTTCTCAATGAACACCGGGGAATGTAGATATCTTCCCGGTATTGGTTTTTCAGTAGCGCGGGCGAGAGTATAGGGTCGGGGATATACTCAGTCAAGGCTGTTTGATACCCCGATCATCTGTCCTCATTGAGCCATTTTGATCGCTCCGGTTATCCCGTCGATCAGCATCTGAACTCCGATGACTGCGAGGATCAAACCCATGATGCGCGTGATGACGCTCAGTCCGTTCGAACCCAGAAATTTAACCAGGCGCTGACCGGAGACGAAGAATCCGTAGGTCATCAGGCACAGAACCGCAAATGCGCCGATCGTGACCATCATCTCTCTGATGCCGCCGGTGGATGCGAAGTTCATTGCGGTCGCAATGGTTCCGGGACCGGCGAGAATCGGGATGGCCAAAGGGGAAACGGCGATGCTGAGTGCGGCCTCGCTGGCGCCTTCCTTGTTTGCGGGATTCGGCCGGTGTTCCTTGGAGCTGGCTCCCTGGAGCATCTGGTAGCCGATCAGCGCCACCAGAATTCCGCCGGTGATCTTGAAGGCCGGCAGGGTGATGCCGAACAGCACGAAGATCAGCTTCCCGACGAGACAGAACAGAACGATCAGTGCAAAGGCCAGCAGCAGGGCCTTCAGCGCAACCTTTTTCCTAATTTCGGGTGAATCTTCGGCGGTCAGGCCGAGGAAGATCGGTGTGTTGGCGATCGGGTTCATGATGGCGAAGAACCCCATGAACACCGACAGTGCGTGACCGATCATCTGTGTCATACCTGCTGTTTCCGTCATCTGCTACTCCCTTGGGGCGCCCGCCAGTGGGGATTCGAGGCGAAGAGTATATGAAAACCGTAATCGGGGCCAATCAAGGGGACGGTCAGTCAATGTGTGGATCCGTCCCCGCCAAGGTGGAAATGTTTCCGCTCATCATTACGATATACTGGTGGGATCAATCAACTGATGCGTTTGGCATTATGAACGCCCGGCGTGGGCGCGAACGATCCGAGCCAACTGAATGAGAAGAAAAAGGGGTGACACAATGAGACGCACACTGATCAGAACAACAATCTTGACGCTGACCCTCGGCCTGCTGCTGGGCGCCGGTATCGCCCAGGCACAGGACCAACCCAACATCCTCGTCATCTGGGGCGACGATATCGGACAGTCCAACATCAGCGCCTACACGATGGGCATGATGGGCTACCAAACGCCCAACATCGACCGCGTCGCGAATGAGGGCATGATCTTCACCGACTACTACGGTGAGCAGAGCTGCACGGCCGGACGTTCGTCCTTCATCATGGGCCAGAGCGTCTTTCGCACCGGGCTGTCAAAGGTCGGCTTGCCGGGAGCTGCGGGAGGAATGCAGGTGGAAGATCCGACGATCGCCGGCCTGCTGAAGAACCACGGCTATGCGACCGGCCAATTCGGCAAGGACCACCTCGGTGACCGGGATGACATGCTGCCGACCAATCACGGTTTCGACGAGTTCTACGGCAATCTCTACCACCTCAATGCCGAAGAAGAACCGGAGAACGAGGATTATCCAAAAGATCCCGAATTCCGCAAGGAATTCGGTCCGCGTGGTGTGATTCACTCCTATGCCGACGGCAGGGTCGAGGACACCGGTTCCCTGACCAAGAAAAGGATGGAAACCGTCGACGACGACACCTCGGACCGCGCAATTCAGTTCATCGAGCAGGCGCACGAAGCCGGTAAGCCCTTCTTCGTCTGGTGGAGCGGAACGCGCATGCACTTCCGGACCCACGTCAAAGAAGAATTGCGCGGCATCTCGGGCCAGGACGAGTACTCCGACGGCATGGTCGAACACGATATGCACATCGGCAAATTCCTCGAGCTTTTGGACCGTCTGGGCATTGCCGATAACACCCTTGTCTTCTACTCGACCGACAACGGTCCTCATTACAACACCTGGCCGGACGCCGCCGCCACTCCTTTCCGCGGCGAGAAAAATACCAACTGGGAAGGCGGCTGGCGAGTGCCTGCGATGGTCCGCTGGCCTGGCCACATCAAGGCCGGCAGCATTTCCAACGAAATCATGCACCACATGGACTGGCTGCCGACCATGCTCGCTGCCGCCGGAGAGCCTGATGTCAAAGAGAAACTGCTCAAAGGGCACGATGCCATCGGACGCCACTACAAGGTCCATCTCGACGGCTACAATTTTCTCCCGTTTTTGACCGGGGAGGCTGAGGCCGGACCGAGGCATGAGATCTTCTACTTCTCCGACGATGGTGACCTCACCGCTCTTCGCTACAACGACTGGAAGGCCGTCTTCATGGAGCAGAAGACTGTCGGGACATTTCGAGTCTGGATGGAGCCCTTCGTTCCGCTACGCGTACCGTTGATTTTCAACCTCCGCCGCGACCCCTATGAGAGGGCGCCCACCACGTCGAACACCTACTATGACTGGATGCTCGACCGAGTCTATCTCCTGCTGCCGGCTCAGACGTTCGTCGGTGAGTTTTTGATGACGTTCAAGGAGTTTCCACCGCGCCAGAAGGCGGCCAGCTTCAGCCTTGACCAGGTGATGGAGAAGCTCGCACCATCGGGAGGTTGATTGGGGCGAAGTTTCGAGAACTCTCGGGGCCGGGAGCCGTGGCGGCTTCCGGCCCCGTCTTTCAGTTACCGCCTGCCGGTACGACGCTGGGGCGGGATCCGGGACCCGGGTTTCAAGGGAGGCCGCTCGAAGAGCGCAATCCAGGACTGGGGGTCGGAAAGGCCTCGAACACCGTGTAAGCCTTGGGCTGATTGGGGCCGGTCGAGAATGATCGCAGGGTCGAAGAGTTGAAGCGTCGAATAGGTGCGGGTATTGAAAGGATGAGGATTATGAATAGTAGATTGGTGTTGGTTTTGGGTCTTGTGTTGATTCTGGGAATGGGGTTGGGGTGTTGCTCGAAGTG
>JAUXDC010000118.1 GCA_030618605.1 Holophagae bacterium
CGCTGGCGTCTGCTGGGTTATGAAAACCGCGATATCGCCGATCATCTCTTCCGTGATCCGACGGTCGACGCCGGCGAGATCGGCGCCGGCCACACGGTCACCGCGGTCTACGAGGTCAAACTGCGGCCCGAAGCCGTGCGTCGCGGGAGGGTCGCCACCTTGCGTTTGCGCTACCGCCCGATGGGTGAGATGCGCGAAATCGAACTGGACGAGACGCTCCGGGTTTCACAGTTGGCAACGAGCTGGGACGACGCCTCGGCGGCCTTGAAGTTGGCATCGTCGGTAGCCGAGTTCGCCGAGATCCTCAAGGGTGCCTATTGGGCCAAGGACGGTGATCTTGACGATGTTCTCCGCAGGATCCAGCATCTCCAGGCCGGGGACTTCGAGGGCGATGGACGGGTCGCCGAGTTGGGGGCGATGGTGGCTCGGGCACGGCGGTTGACAGTCGACCGGGACCGTTGACGGTTGACCGTGGACCGGGGCCGGAACGGTTGTCCGTTGTCCGGGGCCGGGACTGTTGACCGTGGGCCGGGTGCGCGCTCGGTCGTCCGAGGCGGCTCACCGATAAGAACCGGCCTCGGCTGACGGACGTGGCCAACGGACCCGGTCGCGGTGATCGGGTAGCAGAGGGACGCGCTCCTCGCCCCGCCCACCTGGAGCGCAGGTGTCGAGCACGGTCCCGTGTGGGTTGCGCCGATGATGTCCTTCGTGGGGTTCATGAAGGGAAACGGCAGATAGCCGCCGGGCCAACCGTGGTCAAGGGCAAGCCGGCCTGCGGCCGGTCGCTGCGCGACCCCTGACAATGGTTGTCGCCGCCGGCTTTGGTTGAGTGCATGAACACCACGACGAACCTCACCTCCGGATTCTGGCTTCAGCAGGTGCGATCGACAGCTCCAAGACCAATGAAGCTCTCGAGCTTTTCGATCGGGTCCGGGCGATGATTTGGCGGCTGGTGCATCCGAGGCGGTGAGGTGCCGTTGATCTATATTTGATTGGAAATCAAGGCGTGGGAGGTAGGCTCCCAGGTCTGTTTACCTCGTTGGCGGATCCGCCCCGACCACCCGCTTGACCAGCGTGCCTTTGGCTATGGTCTCGGTCGCTTGAACCCCGTTGAGCACGGCCAGGGCGTCGAGCTCGATGGTCGAGGGATTCTGGCGGTTGAATTGTTCCAGGCTCATCTCTCGGGGCAGTTTGACGATCCTGAGCTTTTTGGCGTGGACATCGAGGTAGCGCTTGTTGGTCAGTCGCTTGAAGCTGGGTAGTGAGCGATGCATCGCCTGGCGGTAGTTCTGCCACCGGTCAGCCGACGTGTAGCAGATCAGGCGAAAGACCGTGCCCTGGTGGGACCGAAATCCCACCGTCCCACGAATCGGGACTCCAGTCCTACCCGAGGGATCGGGTTTGGGAGCTACCTCAAAATGGCGGAAGCCTTTTTGCCATTGGGAGCCCCTGCGGATGCCCTCCTGGCCGAAGAACGCCTGCTCAGCCTCTCGGGGATTTGATTCCTGGGCGAGGGTCAGGACGACGAAGGCGTTCTGGTCGGGATTGACGCCGGCGACCAGTTGGCGCTGGTTGACGATCCGCCAGTCTTTCGGGAAATCCATGCGGAAAGCCATGTCCGGGTGGTAGAAGGTCGAGGCGACCGAATATCCTTGTCGCGGGTCCTTGCCGAATGTCATGCCCCTGAGCCGGTTGAGATAGGCCTCCCGTCCGATCGTGCCTGTCTGTTGTTCAAGTGGAAGTCGTGTAATTTTTTCTTCCAGATTGGCCACTCGGCGGTCGGGGCTGGGATGGGTTGCTTGCCACTCGGGGAGACGGGTCTGTCCCTGAACCTGGCCGTGCCGTTCCAGCATCTCGAACACCCTGGGGGCCTCGTTGGGGTCGTAGCCGGCCCTCGTGAGGTAGCGGAGGCCAAGGCTGTCCGATTGGCGCTCGTCGTCACGGGAGAACTTCAGAAAGAGGACGCCCAGTCCCAATTCGGCCAATTGGGAATACTGCCGGAACTCCTCCGAAGCCACCATCGCAACGCCAACGCCCAACTGCGCTAACTGTGCCCGGCTCATCTTTTCGACGCTATGACGGGCCGTGACGTGCCCGATCTCGTGGCCCATCACCGTTGCCAGCTGGGCTTCGGAGTTGAAGTGGGCCAGGATGCCGCGGGTCATGTAGATGAAGCCGCCGGGAACGGCAAAGGCGTTGACGGTGTCGTCGTCAACTACCTTGAACTGCCAGGGAAGTTGGGGGCGCTCGGACACGGCGGCCAGTGAATCGCCGATCTCCTGGATGTAGGTCTGCCAGGCCTCATCCGGGTAGAGGCCGAACTCGGCGGTCACGCCCTTGTCGTACTGGAGGCCCATGGCGATTTCTTGTTGCTCGCCGATCAGTGACAGCTGCCGTCGCCCGGTGGCCGGATTGAGTGTGCAGGCCGAGGCGACGATCAGAACGCCCAGCGCGACCGCTGTCTTTCGACTGGCAATCAGGGATCTCAGGCTTGATTGTTTCATCGAAACCTCCGTCGTCGAGTCTCTCACTTCCGAGATTCTATGCAAGATAGCAATAAGGCTTTTAGCCATTAGCCGTTAGCTTTTAGCAAGACAGTTTCATGGCTTTTAGAGAAATGGCTACCTGAGCTAACCGCTAAAGGCTAATAACTAACAGCTCTTCCGGCTTAGGAAACATCTTGGTTGATCGTATAGAGCGTCTGGGTGGGGAAGGCGAACTCCAGTCCGGCAGCGTTGAAGCGGCCGAGGACCTCCATGTTGACTTCGGTCTGGGTCTCCATGATGTCGGCGCCCTTTTTGATGTAATAAATCAAGAGGATATTCATCGCGAAGTCGCCGAAGGCGTTGAACGACACGACGATCTTCTCTTCGAGGTGGTCGTTGCTTGCCGCAATCTCTTGGAGAGTCGTGATCGCCTTCTTCATTGAGTCCGGCGTGGTGTCGTAGGTCAGGCCCAGATTGAGGCTGACCTTACGCGAGGGTTCCTCGGTGACGTTCTCGACCTCAGAATCGGAAAAGACTGAGTTGGGGATTGTGACCAGAGTCCCGGCCAGCGTTCGCAGGCGGGTGCTACGAATGCCGATCTCTTCGATCGTTCCGTCGAAGCCCGATACCCTGACTCGGTCACCGAGTTTGAAGGGTTGGTCGACGAAGATCGTCACCCCACCGAAGAAGTTGGAGACGGTGTCCTTGGCTGCCATGGCCAGAGCCAGACCACCGATACCGAGTCCGGCGAGGACCGCGCCGACGTCATAGCCGGCATTGTTGAGGGCGACAATGATGCCGACAGACCAGATGATCATGCCGGTTCCCTTGCGCACGATCGGCAAGACCTGGTCGTCTAGATCGTTTTCTGATGCTTCTGCCAGGGGTGCAAGGTAAAAAGTAAAGACTGAGTTCAATAGTCTTGCAACCAGCCACGTGATACTGAGTACAATAATGAATTGGAAGCCGTTCCCAATCCAGCCTTGGGCCCGTTCGCCGAGAGTCAGAGTATGCAGGCCGAACCACATGCCGGCGGCGGTGAAACTGAAGACGATCGGTTCCTCAATCAGATCGAGGATGATGTCGTCAATCTTGGTTTCTGTCTTGCCGGTCAGTTTCCCCAGGATGGTTTTGGAGATCCAGTAGAGGATCTTGCCGATCACCAGGGCGGCGACGACAATCAATAGCGCCTTTCCCCATCCGGCGATTGTATTGTTGTAGTAGGTCTTGGTCAGGATTTGTTCGAACATCGGTTGCCTCCGCTTTCAGCGATGTGGTGGCGCCATGATACTCGAATCCTCATGAGAGAATTGCATTCGGAGGAATCATGACGAAGCACATTGATGCTGTTTCCGGATCGTGCCTTTGCGGACGGGTGACGTTTGAAGTCAATGAGCCGGTCAAGTGGTGCGGGCACTGCCACTGCGATCTGTGCCGGCGGGCCCATGGCGCGCCGTTCGTGACGTGGTTCGGCGTTGCAACGGACGACTTTCGACTCACCGGAGGCGAGGAAGATTTGCGGTGGTATCACAGCAGTGAAGAGGCCAAGAGAGGCTTCTGCTCGGAGTGCGGGAGCACGATGTTTTTCAGTTCTTCGCGATGGGCCGATGAGATGCATATCGCTTTGCCGTTCATGCACGCGGATGTTTCAAAGAAGCCGTCTGTACACGTCTATTGGGACCGGCAGGTTCATTGGGTCACAGTGGCTGACGACCTCAAGAAACTAGGTGGCCCGACGGGGGTGGAGGAGTTGGATCAGTGACCCGGCGAAGCCGGAACCAAGGAGGTTCCGGCTTCGCCGAGAGCTGTTAACCGTTAGCTATTAGCGATTAGCGCGGGCTAGTTCCCATCCGGAAACCCCGGACGGGAACGAGCTAACAGCTAAGAGCTAACAGCTAATAGCTCCCTAGCCCACGCTACCCGCTTCGCGGGCCCGAGCCTATCGGCTCGGCAGGCCTCCGGCCTGGCGTCGGTTCCTACCAAATAACCTGATAGGCGATGGTGGCGATGTCGAAGTCGGCGCCGGCCGAGGTGATGGCGCCGGTATGTGCCGCCAGTTTGATGCTCTTCCCCCGTCCCACGGCGAGAGAGAGGGTCAGTCCCACTCGGGAGTTTTTCTGGAGGTCTTCTTTTTCGACCCCATCGATTGTCGTCTTTCCGCCGGTGAAGTAGTTGGCGTTCAGTGCCATCCAAAGGCGAGGAGTGAAGTTGTAGCTGATGTGGCCTTGAACGCTGCCGATCGGGTCCTGTTGCCTGGTGAAGCCGCCGGGCGCGTCGGTGTTGGTGGTAAAAACCCAAACTCCGACAGCCCCTTCGAAAATCCACTTTCCGCGGATACTTGAGTAGCCGATTTCCGGCTTGACTGCCCATCGGTTGGTGCCGAAATTGATCAGGTGGTCCGAGGTGTATTGGCCGCCAGGCGGCGCTACGGTCAGACTGACACCGAGGTTGCGCCCCTGTTTGTATTTGGCGAACTCCTTGGGCTTGAGGGCGGGTCCTCCGAGCAGGTTGACGGCCAACCGGGCTCGGGGTGTCGCCCAGCCGGTACGGTCCCCCTCGACAAAGGAACCGCCGAGTGTTGCCGATGCACTCATGTAGACGTAGGGCATCGACAGCATCAGATTTGCCGAACGCCCGAACAGACCGAAGGATCTCACGTAGCCCAGGACGATGGTATGGGCTTCGGCCTCCAGGTCTTCGATCGGCGTCGATGGTTCGGTGATGACGTTGCCGGACGAAAAAACATAGACGAACGCCAAAGCGTTAAGTCCCGTGGGCATGGTTCTGTAGGCGCGAGGTTCGAGTTCCTGGGCCGAGCCGGTGGATGTGATCATGGTCATCAGGACCACCATGACGGCAAGGCTGATAGAGTCAATAATCTTCATTCGACGTGATTTTCAACTCTGATTGGTGGATGGAACTTCGATCGGCGCCTCAGGATCCCAGCCGCCTCCCAGCGCGCGGTAGAGACGGATCAGGTTTGAAACAGCGTCGCCTTCGGAGACGGCCAATTCGTCCTGCCGATTCAGGAGGCTCCGTTGGGTGTCCAAAACATTCTGAAAGTTGGTCAAACCGGAACGATATTGGGTCAGAACCAGCTCTAGCGAGTGCTGGGTGGCTTCGACCGAGTCCGTGAGATGACTGCGCCGCCTGACCTCGTTTGCGTAGGCCACCATCGTATTTTCGGACTCTTCGAGTGCCGAGAGGACGGTCTGTTCGTAGGCCGCCAGCATCTGCGCGGTGCGGGCTTCTTCCGCTCGAATTTGGTTGCGGATACGCCCGCCGGAGAAGATGTTCCAGCGGATAGGCAGACCAACGTTCCAGGTCAGGCTGCCGCTGTCGAAGAAGTCACCACCACTGGTGGACTGCAGACCGAGAAAGCCCCCCAGACTGAAGCTGGGGTAGAGATCCGCCGTGGCAACGCCGATCCGGGCCGTCTGGGCTGCGAGCATTCGTTCGGCCAGTCGTACATCCGGGCGTTGTCGCAGTAGTTCTGCCGGAAGACTGACAATCACGGCGGGAGGTTCATGAGGGACCGGCGCCGGAGTGGCAAGCTCGTCGTGCAGAGCCCCGGGTGATTCTCCAAGCAGCACCGCCAAGCGGTTCAACGAATGGTCGAGCCTTGTCTCGAGGACCGGAATGAGCGACCGTGTGTTGGCGACATTGGACTCGGCTTGTGCGACGTCAAGAGCGGAGACGAGGCCCACCGCAAATCGATCCCCGGTCAGCTGCAGCGTCTCTTCCTGACCCTGGACATTGGACTTTGCCAACCCGATGCGTTCCTGCGAGTTGCGCACGCTGACATAGGCCAGGGCCACCTCGGAATAGAGGGAGACCAAGACGTCACGATAGGCTTCCACCGAGCCTTGAGTCGTTGCGTCGGCTGCCTCGACCTGACGGCGGATCCGTCCGAAGAGGTCGATTTCCCACGAGGCGCCGACGCCGTAGTCGTGGAGGTTCTGGGCCTCGAACCCACCCGGTGGAGATAAAATTGCCCCGGGGCCGTTATCGCTGGCCTGGCTCCGAGACGATTGCCCTGCCAAATCGACCTGTGGCGCTCCTGCGCTGCCGGCGATGCCGCGTAGGGCTCGAGCCTCCTCGACCCGCCACAAAGCCTCGCGAAGGCCGAGATTGCCCGTGGTGGAGCGGTGGATCAGGTCTTCGAGGACAGGGTCGTCAAACTCCAGCCACCAGGTCTGGAGCGTGGCTGTGCCGTCACCGATTCCGGTGGTTGCCGCGGTGTGCCATGCATCGGGTGTCTCAATCTCCGGTTCGACATAGTCCGGACCGACCGTGATGCAACCGGTCGTGAAAACGATCGCGAGGGTTGCCACAACCAAAAAGATTTCTGTGAATCTATCGTTCCGTCTGTTCATAACTGAAGATAATAGCGGAACTCCCTCGTCGCGTGGCAAATACGGTGGAAACTAGAAACTGGAAACTGGAGGAACACAGCAGAATAAGGCTTTAAAGTCGGTCGAAACGGAATCAAGTATCCAGTATCAAGTTTCAAACCCGGCCTTGCCGGGTTCGATCAACCCCTTGATCTCCATCGCCTTTCCGACCAGTGTGACGATACCTTCCTCACCCAGGGCGGCCGTGTCGAGCACCATGTCAAAGGCCGCAGGATCGTCGCCGTCGACTTTGAAATGACGGCGGACGAAGTCGGAACGGGCGGCGTCCAAGGTGGCGACGCGCTCTGAGGCGGCGGCCTCTCCCAGATTCTCCCGATCGGCAACACACCCAATCCGCCAGGGTCGAGGGGCGATGATGCGGACCCGAAGGCCCTCGTCCCGGGGCAGGACCAGGTTTCCGGCTCGCCCGACGAAGATGACCTGTCCCTTGTGGGCAGCCAGGGCCATCACCCGCCCCAGCAGGGTGACGTAGGAGTCCTGAAGTACCAACCGGGAGTCCAGCAGGTTGTAGATCGTGTCCCGGAGCCAGTTGGTCCGGGTCTCATCCATGAGTTCCAGCCGGTGGGGATCCAACTCGAGTTCGCGGGCCAATCCCTCGACCAGTTCGCGATCCAGGACTTTCCACCCCAGTTTCTCGGCTAACCGCTGGGCGATAGAGCTCCCTCCAGACCCGGATTGACGGGAAATCGTGACATATGGACCCAACGCCGGTCGACCAAGGGTCGCGGTATTGACTTCGTCTTGCAGGCGTCGCGTCAAGTCGTCGAGCAGCATTCGAGCTTCTGCAGGATGGGTGGATACCGTGTGTTTCATTGGCATCGCATGCCTCCGATCTGGTGGGCCTGGTAATAAGATAAGTCCTGGACGGGCCGGACGCCAGGGTTTGAATTTTCGGAGTGGTCCGGGGAGTTCGCTATCATGTCCTTCCGGTCGCGATTGAGAGTCGATGAGGGAGATACGATGGCGGTTGCCTTATGACGAAGACAACACATGACGGACCCCTGGAGGGGATCGTTGTTCTCGATCTGGGTCGTATGCTGCCCAGCGCGGTGCTTGCCCGCCAGTTATTGGACCTTGGCGCCCGGTTGATCAAGGTCGAGGACCCCAATGGCGGGGACCCCATGCGCCAGATACAGCCTCTTGTCGGCGGAATGGGCGCCGCCTTTGCCGCCCTCTACCCGGGGGCTGAAAGTGTCGCCATGGATCTCCGCAGTGTCGAGGGGGCAAGCCGGTTGCGGGCCCTGGTCGAAGACGCCGACGTGGTGGTCGAGACCTTCAGGCCGGGGACGATGGAAAAATGGGGTCTCGGGGCGGAAGTGCTGTGCGGCCTCAATTCTCGGCTGATCTACTGTTCGATGTCGTCATGGGGAAGAGGGCCGGTCGGATCAGGAAAAATCGGGCACGACCTCAATTTCGTTGCGGCCACGGGGGCACTGGATCTGGTCAACACGACTGAGGTTCCTGCGCTGCAGATGGCCGATGTCGGCGCTTCCTTG
Organism: Holophagae bacterium; assembly: GCA_030618605.1. GTDB lineage: Bacteria > Acidobacteriota > Thermoanaerobaculia > Thermoanaerobaculales > Sulfomarinibacteraceae > DAOWGJ01. The sequence continues at coordinate 8,398 of JAUXDC010000118.1, forward strand.
CTGGCCTCCTCAGCTATTCTTGCGGCTCTCTTTCAGAGGGAACGGACCGGGCGCGGCGCGGTGATCGATCAGCCTCTGGTCAGCGGGACCGTTCCGATGCTCGCATGGGCCTGGGCGGATCGGGCGGCTGGGGGCGGCGTATTGAGTACCCTCCTGTCCGGCCGATGGCCCTGCTACCGGCGATATCACTGCGGTGACGGTCTGGAGATCACGGTATCGGCCATCGAGCCCAAGTTCTGGATCGGGTTTTTGTCGATCTTGGACCTGGAAGAACTGGCTCTGGCCGGGACGGATGACGGGGAGGAAGGTTTGACTGCGGTTGGGAGAATCGAAAAAGCCCTCTCAGCTCGGTCGAGAGCCGAATGGCTTGTATCCTTCAAGGCCGCCGGACTCCCTGTGAGCCCAATTTTGAACCTCGATCAGGCCCGGGAGGATGGCCGTCTTCATGAGGCCGGTCTGGCCGGCGAGGTCAGAACCGCGGACGGCGGTACTCTGCCGGCTCTGGGACCCTTCATTCCTTCCCTGGGCCGGACGCCCGATCGAGCGGCCCCCCGGCTCGGCGAGCACGGTACGGCGAATGGAGAGGGAAAGACCTCATGAAGGTGGTATGGCCCAGCGTGCTGCGATCTGCCGGGTTTGCTGCGGGCGCCGGTGTCGTTCTGGCATTGGCCTTGCCGGGCCTCAACTGGTGGCCCCTGATCTTCATGTTTCCTGCACTGTTCCTGGGGAGTCTGCGGACCCCGATGCGATGGTGGCACGCGGCGTTGCTTGGGTGGTTTGCCGGGATGGTGCACTGGATGGTGGCATCCCAATGGGTCGTCGATGTTTTGGCGGGGTTCGGTGGTTTTTCGGTCGTTGGCGCCTGGGGTGGGTTGATGGTGATGGGCCTGTTCCTGGGCTCGACGTGGATTCCGGTGGCTGTTCTGACGGCGGTTGTGTCATCGCGGTGGAGGGTGTTGGTTTTTCCGGCGGTATGGATTCTGGCCGAGGTGGCCCGTCGCTTTCCGCCCTACCTCTTTCCGTGGAATACCACAGCCAGCTGCCTGGCAGCAACACCGAACATGCTGCCGTCGCTTTCGGTGTGGGGCGCGACCGGTCTGGGGTGGGCCTTGATCGCTCTGGGAACCGGGGCGTGGGCCCTGGGTTGGGAACGGACTCGCCGATCAGGCTTTATGTTGATTGGTGGGGCAGGCGTTGTCCTGTGCGCTGCGACCGTGGTGGCGCCCGGCCCGGAATTTTCGGGGGAGGGGTTGACGGTTGCATTGATCCAGCCGGGGACGACGCTGGAGGAGCGATGGAATCCCAATCTATGGCCGGAAACGACTGAAAAGGTCTGGGCCCTGTCGCGGGCCGCCTCGGTCCAGGATCCGGATCTGATCCTGTGGCCGGAAAGCGCGATGCCGTTTCGCTTTGACACCGATGCTGTATACCGTCAACAGATTCTTGAGTTTGCCCGAGGGGCGGGATCGGCCGTCGTTCTCAATTCGGTGGGCCGGACGGCGGAAGGGGGATACACAAACTCAGCCTTTGCCCTCAAGCCTGACGGTGGTGTCAGTCGATACGACAAGGTGCGGTTGGTGCCGTTCGGCGAGTATGTGCCGCTGTGGGGTCGTTTGATCGTCTCCGATTCCCTGGTGCGGGAGGTTGGCGCCTTCACTGCGGGGACCGAAACTCGTCCGCTGGATGTAGGTATTCCACTGGGGTTGGCGGTGTGTTACGAGATCGTCTTTCCCAACGTTGTGGGCAGCCAGGTTCAGGCCGGCGCCGAGGTCCTGGCGACCCTGACCAATGACGCATGGTACGGCACCAGTTGGGCCTTGGATCAACACTTCGCACAGGTGATTCTCAGGGCTGTGGAAACCCGCAGGTGGGTCATCCGAGCCGCATTGACCGGCATTTCGGGGGCGGTCGATCCTTCGGGCCGGGTCGTTCAGCGTCTGGAAGCCGGGAAACAGGGGGTGCTGGTCGCCGAGGTTCGTCCGGCGGTCGGGTTGACGCCTGCGGTGGTTTGGGGTGACTGGTGGGCATGGGTGTGTTGCGTGATGCTCGGTGTGGCGATGGTCCTGCAGCGGAACTCAGCAAAGGTAGCGGGCTAGTGGACTGGATCGAAAGAGCTATCGAGGACCGAGGCGGCGAGGTGGGTTTTGCCGAGTTCATGGAGCTGGCACTCTATGATCCCGACCACGGCTATTACAGCGGATCAGAACCCCGGTACGGGCGGCATGGTGATTTCTTGACGGCCCCCACAGCCTCCCCCTGGTACACCAGAGTTCTTGCTGCTTTTTTGGTCCATTTGGCAGACCGGGTGGGGCAGGTGTCGCTGGTCGATCTCGCTGCGGGTGACGGGAGCCTTCTGGCGGGCGTATCGGAGGCTCTTGGTGAGAAGGAGGCGGAGGTTCTCGGCAGGCGTGTTGCGGTCGAACGATCTTCAGCAATGCGGGACCGTCTGGCGCACCGTTTACCGGCGGTCGTCGAGGTTGTAGAAGATCTCCTTGAGGCTGAACAGCCTTCCGGTCCGGTCGTGGTCCACGCTTCGGAGCTCTACGATGCCCGTGGCCGTGGCCAGGGGTCGTTGGCCTGTTATCGCCGGCATGTGT
>JAUXDC010000298.1 GCA_030618605.1 Holophagae bacterium
GATGCGGTGCAGATGGGATGCGAAAAGCCGAGGTTGTATCTGCGCGAGCCCTAAGACCGACTCCAATGCGTTGGATTCCGATCACACCGAGTCCCGCGATCAACGCCAGCCATGCCGACCGTGAGTGCGCCGCCCACAATAGCGGAAGAAATCCGAGGGCTAGAATGCCGGCCGCACCGCCGAACCCGCCATTTTTGGCACGGCAAGCCATGGCCAAACCGACGAGTACCAGCATCCAAAAAACCAGCGTCGCACCATATTCCAGATGGTTTGGATAAAACGGCGCTCCAACTTCGATTGAGGTCTGATGGATGAACCCGCTCGGGGCGTGACACCATACGGTCCAGGCGACAACAGGGAGAAATCCGGCCAATCCGGCAGCCACCACTCCACGAGTTTTCAGGCGTCCCAGGATGACCAATCCCCCAACGAAAAACGCCACAACGTAGGCCGCCCGAGCCAGGGCATATTTCATGGACACCAGTGGGTCGACGCTGGTCATCGTCGTCACCAGGGTCCAGGCCAGTCCGGAGAACACAGCCAGAGACACCGGATGGAGGAGAAGTGAAAGCTCAGGACCTCGGCCGAAGGCCCAGGCCAGCATCAGTATTACTCCGCACACCGCCATCAGAGGCTCGAGAGGCACGGCCATCACTGTATCCCCCGAGAACACCGTCCATCGCAGGCTCAAAGGAACAGAAGCCAGAGCCACCAGCCACAGCATCACGAACGACCGGTGCAACCCGACTGTCATCTGTGAACTACGAACGTCCGGAATCCCATGCAACCCAGCCGACGGCGACCAGGAGTACAAAGGCCAGGGCAGAGAGAATGATCAGAAGGGGCGGGTTCTGCCGGATGTGGTGCTCGAAGGGCAGGGGGTTGCTGAGAACGAGCCACGGGAGGGGATCGTCTGGGCGTGATAATTCGAGGCGCCTCCGGCGGTGGCGAAGCGCCGCCATATCCCGGGCGACGAAATCACGTTCCACCGCCAAGGCCACATCTCGAGGTGCATCACCACCGCCCTCCACGTTGGAACACTGCTCAACGAGTTCGGTAAGGCGGACCATATCCTGATCAATCAACCGGGCAAGCCCGGCAATTTCCTCGATCCGAAGGTCCGCAGCTCTGTGCCGCCATTCGGTCTCAAGCGCCTCGACAACTGCTTGAGCCATCGCCGCACCCCGCTCGCCGTCCTCATCGTCAACGATCAGAAAGACCTGTCCGTCGACCGGCCCAGCCGCCATGATTCGGCTCTCCCATACCTCGGTCCAGGCCTTCCGCCACCCGGGCGCCGGCATGTCGAGCTCGTACTGTGCACCCATCGTCACGCCGACCGCCTCCTTGACCTCGCCACCCATGACCACTGCAATCACTTTCCGGCCCTCGGCGTCAAGGGATTGCTCAAGAGCCTTCCTGTCTTTCCACAACTCGGACTCACTCGGGGGCAGAACCTGAATCTCGACCGAGGTCCTGAAGACCTCCGGCGTCGCCATCCACGACAGGGTTATCACCGTGGCGGCGGCAACCGCCGCACCAAGAATCCAGGGCCAACCCTTCAAGATCGATCGAATCGCCGACTCTCTTTCACCCGTCATCACGCCTCCCTATGGCGACGGCCTGCTGCAGGGCCTCTTCGAGGGCTTGAGCGGTCGACTCCCACTGAAATTGTGACACCACGATCTCTCGGCCCTTCCTGCCCAGGCTTTGACCCATTTCGGGCTGATCGAGCAGATCGGCGACGCACTGTGCCAGATTCTCAGGATCCGACCCCACCCGCATCACTTCTGCGGAATGGCCAAGTGCCTCGGCGGCCAACGGGGTGGTCACGCACGGCAATTCCATCGCCATCGCCTGGAGCAGTTTGTTCTGCATCCCCGTGCCCCACTCCATCGGCGCCACAAAAATCCGCGATCGGGCATAGCAATCTACAACGTCGTCGACCCATCCGCTGACCTCGACCGCGTCGGACGCCAACCGTCGAACGGCAGTGGTCGGATTGGCACCGGCGATCAGAACCCGAATACCGGGGCGGTGGGTCCTGATCCGGGGAAGAATGTCTTGAACCAGAGTCTGGGCCGCGCGGACGTTGGGCGGATAGGCCATATTGCCGACAAACAGAAGATCCCATCGGATCTCGGCATCTCTGGGAGAAAAGACTTCGGAGTCCACTCCGTTGGGGACGACTCGAATTCTCTGCTTCTGCGGAAAGGGCAGCGCTGCACGGTCCCGCTCAGAAATGATTGTATGCGCCCCAAAACGATCGAAGACCCGCCGCTCATACCTCTCCAACAAACGGTGTTCGAGAGCATGCGCCCCCCTGGCCCACGGACCTCCTGCCGTGGCTCGCTGGGCCATGCCTGAGGAAAATGCATCCATATAATCCAGCAGGCAAGGGCAACTCAGATCCTTGACGTATTCCGCCGTTCGAACCAGTTGGCAGAACACCAGATCGGGACGCTCCTCGTCGATGACGGCACAAAATCTCCCTACGGCCTCCGAATGTGTGAAATAGCCAACCTGGTATGGCAACCCCACCGCCATCGCTCCAAGCCCTGCCCTGCGCCCCCGTCCGGGCGAAAAGGAGAGAACCTCGATGCGGCTGCACCAGGGCCTCAATGCGTGGAGCGAGGTCTGAGAGACCGGCCTTTCCGAAAGGGCACAGACGACGACCTCGTGGTTTTTCGACATCAAGCGAATCTGGTGGTAGGCCCGCAGCTTGTCTCCCTTGTCCAGGGGATACGGAAAACGGGGGGTGACAACAAGGATCTTCATGCGTTTGACTGCGTCAGCGCATTATAGAAGTTCTCGAGATCTCTGCTCAATTCCGAGAGCGAAAAGTGCTCCTGGACAAAAGAACGCGCCTCGGCACCCAGTGCCGCGACCAACTGTGGATCCGAAAGACAGCTGTCGATTGCCTCAACCCACTGCTGTGGATCTTCAGCCACCAGAAGGTGTCGGCCTGCATCCACTCCCAGACCCTCGACCGCGACCGGAGATGCAACGATTGCCTTTGCCAAGGCCATCCCTTCGACGATCTTGACGCGGATACCGCTGCCGGACAGCAGGGGCACGACGAGCAAACCGTGGCTTTCAAGGTATGCCGCCGCATCGGCAACCTCACCGTCCACAACGATACCCGGTGCTGAAAAGCCGGCATCAAGACCCTCCGAGCATCGGCCGGCCATATGGAACTCCAGGGCCGGATACCGGCGCCTGAGCTCGGGCCACACCTCGCGAACAAACCACGCTACGCCCTCTCGATTGGGCGACCAATCCATCGCGCCGAGATGGACCAGATCCTGAGCCGTCGCCGTCGCCGTCGGATTTGCAGTGATGGGAAGACCGACACCTATCACTGCCACTGGCCTACGAGTCCGCCCTCTGCACCATGCGGCAACCGGTTCGCTGATGGCGACAACACCATCGACCTCCCGGCACGCAATCGCCTCCTCCTTTTCAAGTCGAGTCGCCTGAAGCCTCAACCACCGTGAAACCAAGAACGCGCCTCTCCCCGATGCCCGACCCTCGGTGATCCGATGTTCGACGTTTTGGGCCCTATAGATGACGATCCCGTCAAAGGCCTTTCGAATGGCGCCAAGGTAGGGCAGGACACCGACACCGTCGAGTTGCACCACGTCCGGTCGAGACTCTCGCAACCGGTCCGTCACGATCTCGACCACCCGCAGATTGAAAAATCGCTGCAGTTGGTACGACCTGGGGCGCAGAAGATTGAGAAGAGCTGCCGGGACTCGAGGACGAGTGTCCACGTCGACCGTTTCGAACCTCACACCCACCGGGCATTGCCCACCCCCTGGATGCTTGGGCGTCGCCAGGGCCAGAACTTCGACATTGACGCCTTGTGCGGCCAGACCTTCGGCCATTCGCGCCGAGGCAACCGTACCCCCATCCACCATCGGCCACGGAGGCTTGTGACAGAAGATGAGAACATTCATGCGAGGAATCCGTCATGGGACATAGAGGAAACTGGAGAATTTGATACTTGATGCTTGAAACTTGATACTTGAATCTCAGGTTTCGGCTTCGAAGCAGTCGGAAGGCCAATGGCAACCACATTCATTCTTGGGGAGGGTGGACCACAATGGGGGCCTCCGTCAACCCGATCAACCACGGTTCACAAAATCTCAGGCACAATGGCACCTCAGATGCGAAGCCAAGACCCATCCCTGTCACTGACATCCGCCTTCACGGGCCTCGCTCTCGCCGGCAGCCTCTTCGGACTGGCAAAGATCCCGGGGCTCGGCGTCGGCTGGTCAAATGTCCTCGTGCCTCTGGGCGGCATTGGTCTGATGATTGTTCACCGGGAGGCCCTGATTCCCCTGCTCAAAAAATATCGTACGCTGGTCATCCTGACCATGGCACTCGGGCTCTGGGGCCTCATTGCGGCTTGTGCCGGGTGGGATCCAGTGCACAGTCTCAGGTGGCTGATCAAGGCCGGCGGGTGGACACTGGTCTTCGTCGGCGCCGCCACGGCGAGCCACGACGAAAACCACTCGCGTGCTCTCCTTCGAACCTTGTGGCTGTTTCTTATCCTGCTCGCCCTGGGGGGCGTCATGGAGTCCGTGCTGCCGGACCATCCCCTGTTGC
>JAUXDC010000250.1 GCA_030618605.1 Holophagae bacterium
TAAAATGCAACGACCGCGTACAAAAGATGGCGAATACCTCTCTTTCATCGGCAGTCTAACAAAGGCGAATGAATATTGGGCATTCATCAGCTTCACTTTGGCACCACCGTGGGTGGTACCAACCCGGTGCCTGACGGTACTCCCAGAAATTGTTGCACGGACCCACCCAGGGACATATATTTCAAGGGAACGGAATCAGTTTGGTGAGTGCGGCTCGAAGGTGACCCAGGTCTTGGACTGGGAGGTTCGAGATCGGTGGGTTTTCGGAGCCGGCGGGAGGCGGCGATGAGTCCTCGTGATTTCAGTACCACCGTAATCCTTGTGAGTGGCAGTCTGCTGCTTGCCCTGGTAACCAATGGCGACTGTGTGCGACAGTTGGAGCTACAGGCGTTGCATGGTTTGAGTGAAGCTCCGCCGGGCGCCGTCACATTGAAATCCGACGCGCCGAGGGTGGCGCCGGTGGCTCCGGGCGGGCCGGCGGGCGTCTCGCTGCTGGCCGCGGCCGCTCAGGAGACGGATGTGGCTCGCGACATCGCCGCATCCGATGTGACTGTGGCCCATTGTTATCAAGCGGATGTTGTGCAGACCCTCTGCTTCAGTGTTTTCAACGGTTCACAGGATGCCGAGTGGATTGACAGGGTGCAACTGACCTTCCCGACTGTCGACGGCAACTGGCTGGTGTCGTGTGTGCCGGCGTTGCAGGATCCCACTGACTCGATGGGTCATACGGTGAACTTCGCCTGCTCGGCGCCCCTGGTCAATCAGATTGTCTTTCAGGACGATGACGCCGACGGCATAGGAGAGATCTCCAGTGGAGCGAGCTGGACCGCCTGTGTGGAAGTGGATGTGCCGTCCGGGTACGACGGGAATCGCTTCATTCCATGGTTGCTCGAAGGCGACGAAGGGGGGAGCGCCGGTGGCTCCATCGAGATCGAAAAGTGCACGCCGCTGACCCTGACACCGAGTGAGTTTGTCCTCGAAGGGTGTAATGGTCTGCCACAGACCCTGGATTTTGTCCTGGTCAACTACGGCGCAGGGAATGTGACGGTGAATATGAGCTATGACTCACCGGATGCAGCATTTTCCGGACCCACCAGTGTCTTCCTTCTTCAGGGAGAGACCCTCACCTTCTCCGCCGAGTTCGTGCCTGAACTGGCCCTGCAGGCAGGCCAGACCATTTTCGCCGACCTGGGGGTGGAAGGGGGAGGATACGAAGACTCCTCCAGTGTGATGCTGACAATCACCGAGGCCGCGGGCTGGCGTCGCCGCGCGGACAGCCCGGTTTCCACAATGGACAATGTGGTGGTCTGGGCATCGCATCGGGACGGTGGCTTGTGGTCCATTGGTGGGTACGATGCCGACGGCGCCGTTCAGCGTTTCGACCCCGGGGCGGACACATGGTCCACCTTCCAGGCTGAGACTGTGCTCGGGTCCGTGATCGAGTATCCGATGGATGGATGTTATGGTCTGGACGGATCCAATCCGGACACCGCGCACGAGATCGTGGTCCTCTTTCCGGATACATTCCTACCCGAAGAGCTGCACGTATACGACATCACGGCCAACACGTGGTCGACACGGTCTATCCCATCATTTTTCCCCCCAGGCTTCACCGGCAGGTGGGGTTTCGACGTGGTCTCACTGCTCAACAACGGCTCGCTCAGACCCGGAGTCATCAACCGAAACCTCTGTTATCTGTCAGGAGGCTCGGATCAGGAGGGTGGCGGGAGGGCGCGGGACCTGTGGGTGTACGACCCCGCCACCAACAGCGGGCAGTACCTGGGCAACTTTGCAGCCGACGTCTGGTTCGGTTTCCACGCTTCGTGGTATGTGCCCTGGGTCGGGGATGATGGCGCCATCTGCGTGGCCGGTGGTGTGGACCACAACATCCAGATCAACAACACAACTCAGTGCTACGATTTGGCCACCGCGACGTTTGGCGGACTCAACGCGGACCTCGGAACTCTGCCCGAGCCGTGGTGGGGCATGGCCGACGGCTGGCAGCTGACAGAGATTGGACACGAACTGTGGATTGCCAATGGAGTCGCCCAGAACGGCACGCTGCTGCCGGCCTCAGCCTTCATCCGTGAAGGCATGGTCAATTTTGACTACGGCCCTGAAATGTCCGAGAGCCTCTATCGCACCGAGGGCGATTCATACGGGGGCCGGTTCTTTACCCTGAACGGTGCACAAGGTGGGTTTTCCCACAGCAAGGTCAGCCTCCACCTGGCCCCGTGCCCCGATTGTGACCTGATCTTTGCCGATGGCTTCGAGTCGGGGGGGTTCTCCCAGTGGTCCTCTCACTTCCCGTAATTGATTTTCGCTCATTTCCACGGCGCGCTTCGCCTTAACTCTTTGACCCTTCGACCTATCGCGGCCACACCGGGAACCGGCTCGGGGTCCACGGAGCGCCGGAGGCTTCGAGTTGTCTTTCGAGGGGCTGGAGCCGGCCTTCGACCAGGCTTTTGAGTTTCGGCAGGAGTTCGGTGAAGGCATCCCCTGCCCACTGGAGTGAATCGCGGTTGATCTGGGTCGGGGCGGAGGTGACGTACCACTGGTCGCCGACGACGCCCTCGATCCGGCCGAGGATTGACGGCGCCACGGCGTGGTTGCGCTTGGCGGCGGAGTGGTCCCCCTTGAGTTCGATCACGAGCAGGTCGAGGTCTGCCTCGATGGCAGCGATCTCGCCCAGCAGGTTCTGATCAGCGTTCGGTGTCTCGAGCACGGCCTGGCGGAGGTGGTCGATGCGGTCCCGGGTTTCGGCCGTGACTTTGACGGCCCCGTGGACTGCCCGCTGGAGTTCTGCCGCCTCGAGGCGGAAGGCCTGGACCTCGGCGCGGTCTTCGGCGGGGAAGGTCGCCAGATCGAGGGGCTTGAGGGTGAAGGTCTCCGGTCCGGCCGACGGCTGCAGCATCCCGTCGACAAGGCTCGAGAGGGTGACGTTGTAGCTTCCCGGCATGGCCAGCGGGCCGCGCGGCGGCGGGCCCCAGGGCGAGACGGGGGGTGGGTCGAGGTCGATCGGGGTGGTGGCTGGCAGACGCAGATCCCAGGCGATGCGGTGGAGTCCCTTGGTACGGGGGCCCTCGATCCGGCGAATGATGGCGCCTTGGGAGTCCGTGACGGTCAGGATGATGGCCGGATCACGCTGGGAATCTTCGGCCCGCAGTTGATCGATGGTGGCGTAGTGCAAGACAGCGCCCTCGTCGTCGGTCTTCTTTTCGGCGTCGATGCGCTGTTCCTGGAGGGTTTTCAGACCCTCGGCCAGGTGGTAGGTGAAAACGGCGCCGTAGGGCGGGTTGGGTGCGGCGTAGAAGCCATCGCCCTGGAAGGCCTTGTTGAGAGACGGCAGACCGAGCCGGGGACTTTCGATATAGACCAGTGGGTCCTTGACCTCGAAGAGGTGGACGTCTTTCGTCATGGTCTTTTCATCGGCTGTCCGCAGCGGGGAGTAGTCGTCGAGGATGTAGAAACTACGTCCGAAGGTCGCCAGGACCAGATCGTTCTCACGGCGCTGCACGGCGATGTCGCGCACGGCGACGGTCGGCATCTTGCCCTTGAGCCGGATCCACTGGGCGCCGCCGTTGCGGCTGAAAAACAGACCGTACTCGGTGCCTGCAAACAGCAGGTCCGAGATCTCGTGATCTTCGACCAGGGCCCACACCATGCCCTTGTCGGGCAGGTCGCCGGCGATGGAGGTCCAGCTTGTGCCACGGTTTGTGCTCTTGAGGACATAGGGCTTGAAGTCGCCGTCCTTGTGGGCGTCGAAGGTGGCGAAGACGGTGTCGGCGTCGTGGATCGAGGCCTCGAGGCGAGCGACGTAGGTGTTCTCGGGAACACCGGGGAAGGACCTTTGAGTTCGCCAGTTTCCGCCGCCGTCTTCGCTGACCCAGATCAGGCCGTCATCGGTGCCGACATAGATCAGGCCTTCAACCAGGGGTGATTCCGACAGGGCGACGGCATTGCCGAAGGTCGAGGTCGAATTCGACTTGGCCACGGCATCAGGACCCCAGACCTTGTCCATCAACTCGAGGGTGTCGCGGTCGATGCCGCGATGAAGAATGGGGGAGACGATGGACCACGAGTGGCCCCGGTCCTCGGAGCGGAAGAGTCTGGAGGCGGCAAAATACAGCCTGGTGTGGGAGTGGGGGCTGATGATCAGGGGCGCATCCCAGTTCCATCTGAAGGGGGCCTCGCCGGGCGGTTGGGTCGGCTGGATGTTGACGATTTCTCCCGAACGCCGGTCGTGGCGGACCAGGCCGCCGTATTGCCACTCGGAGTAAACGATCATCGGATCTTCGGGATCAACCCGGGTCTGAAAACCGTCGCCGAAGACCGTGACGAACCAGTCCTCGTTGGCGATGCCTGAGGGTGACCGGGTGCGGGACGGTCCGCCCAGGGTCGCATTGTCCTGGGTGCCGCCGTAGACGAAGTAGAAGGGCTCGGCGTTGTCGATGCCGACCCGGTAGAACTGGGTGACCGGTAAATTGGCCTTGAAGCTGTAGGTCTCCGCCCGGTCCCAGCTCTCGTAGATGCCGCCGTCGCAGCCGACCAGCAGGTGCCGTGGGTCGGTGGGGTCGATCCACATCGCGTGGTCGTCGACGTGGCGGAAGGCCGAGCCGATCTTGTCGAAGGTCTCTCCGCCGTCGGTCGTGACGTTCATCCAGGTTTCCAGTGAGTAGACCCGGTCAACGTCTTGTGGGTCGGCGACGATCTCGTTGTAATACTGGGGGCTGCCGGCGACGTGGTCCGAGCGCTTGGTCCAGCTTTCACCGCGGTCGGTCGAGCGGAAGAAGCCGCCCTCGTCCCGGACGGCCTCGATGATCGCGTAGACGACGTCGGGGTTTACCGGAGAAACGGCCATGCCGATCCTGCCCATGTCGCCTTTCGGCAGGCCTTTTTTCAGCGTGCGCCAGGTGGCGCCGGCATCGGTCGATTTATGGATGGCCGATTCAGGACCGCCGTTGATCAAGGTCCAGGTGCGCCGCCGGCGCTGATAGGAGCTGGCGTAGAGCACGTCCGGGTTTCGGGGGTCGAAGTGAACCTCGTTGACGCCGGTGTGTTCGGAGATTTCCAGCACCTTCTCCCAGTTGGCGCCGCCGTCGGTTGTCTTGTAGAGACCGCGGTTGCCGCCGGCGTTCCACAGCGGGCCCTGGGCCGCAACATAGACAACCTGGGAGTTTCGCGGGTCGATGGCGATCATGCCGATGTGCTGGGAGTCTTCGAGACCCATGTTGGTCCAGCTCTGGCCGCCGTCGAGGCTCTTGTAGACCCCGTCGCCGAAGGAGACCGAGCGCTGGGAGTTGTTCTCCCCGGTGCCGACCCAGATGATCTCGGGGTTGGTGGGGTCGATCTCGACGCATCCGATCGAATAGGAGCCTTCGCCATCAAAGACCGGCGTCCAAGTCGTTCCGTTATTGACGGTCTTCCACACGCCGCCCGAGGCGACTGCCACGAAGTACCGGCTGCTGTCGGTGGGATCGACTGCGAAGTCGCCGATGCGGCCGGAGGCCACCGCCGGCCCGATGCCCCGAAGCTCGAGCCCGGCAAAGGTCGATGAGGACATCGGTCCATCGTCTGCTTTGGCCTCGTCGGAAGGTGCACCCCAAACGGGCAGAGTGATGATCAGAGTGAAAACAAGAAGAATGGCAGCAGTGCGCATGGCGCCTCCTTAAGGGCGGCATCATACAGCTAGTTCCCGTCCGGAAACGGCACTTTTTCGCAATTTCGTCGTCAGGCAGCGGGTTTCCTTGTGCGACGTACAGGAAGTA